>CAXUCF010000083.1:5331-18051 GCA_964249275.1 uncultured Lichenihabitans sp. | reverse complement strand
GGAGCGGATGATCCGCGTGGACCACGCCGGCGAATACGGCGCGGCCCGCATCTACGAGGGCCAGCTTCGGATGCTGGGCCGCGGCCCCAAGGGCGACCTGATCCGCCACATGCAGGCGCAGGAGCAGCACCACCGCGACACCTTCGCCGGGCTGATCCGCACGTGCCAGGTGCGGCCCACGGCGCTGCTGCCGCTGTGGCACCTGGCCGGCTACGCGCTCGGCGTCGTGACGGCGGCGCTGGGCGACCGGGCGGCGATGGCCTGCACGGTGGCGGTGGAGGAGGCCATCGACGAGCACTACGCGGCGCAGGCGGCCTCGCTCGGCGAGGAGGAGGCGCTGCTCCGCGCCACCATCGAGCGCTTCCGCGCCGAGGAAAGGGAGCACCGCGACATCGGGCTGGAGCACGAGGCCGAGCAGGCGCCGGGCTACCGCCTGATGTCCGCCGCCATCAAGGCGGGGTGCAAGGCGGCCATCGCGGCGAGCGAGCGGTTGTAGGCAGTAAAATAGAGTTCAACTGGCCAAACCGGCGCGCAGGGCGTCCGTTGGGTGGATCGGCACGTGCCGCACACTCGACGGAGTTCACCGACGATGTTCCTACGAATCGACAAGCTGCAAGCCGAGCTTCCGGCGCCGAAGAAGCAGGACCCGAACGCCGCGGCGGCGCTGCAGGAGCTGCTGGGCGGCAAGTACGGCGAGATGTCCACGCTCGGCAACTACATGTTCCAGAGCTTCAACTTCCGCAGCAAGTCCAAGCTGCGCCCGTTCTACGAGCTCGTGGCCAGCATCACGGCCGAGGAACTCGGGCATGTCGAACTGGTGTCCAACGGTGTGTCCATGCTGGCCAACGGCCCCGACGGGCAGGGCCTCGACAAGCACGGCGGCGACATTTCCAAGGCGCCCTTCGCCGACATGCAGGACATCCGGCTGGCGGGATCTTTCCTGTCGAACGGCGGCGGCTCCATGCCGATGAACAGCAACGGCGCCTCCTGGAACATGGATTTCGTCACCACGACCGGCAACGTGGTGGTGGACCTGCTCCACAACTTCCACCTCGAATGCGGGGCCCGTATCCACAAGCTGCGCGTCTACGAGACCATGACGGAACCGACGGGCCGCGAGGTCTGCGGCTATCTCTTGGTGCGCGGCTCGGTCCATGCCCACGCTTACGGGCTGGCGCTGAAGCAGATCACCGGCGTGGCGATCGAGAAGATGCTGCCGACGCCCAACATCGACCTCAGCAAGATCCCGGAGTGCCAGAAGTACCTCGCCGAGGGCTCCCATCGACGGCTCTACACCTGGAGCCCGAGCGACTACAAGAAGATGTCCGGAATCTGGGGCAACGGCGAGACGGCACTGCCCGGCGACCCGCCCGGCATGCTGGAGGTGGTCGACGGCCTGCCCGAGGGCGGCAAGATCCATGACCTCGATGGCATGGCCTCGGCCTTCACGCCGGATTACGCGCCCGAGGAGATGTTCGAGATCGCGACCAAGCTCTACAAGGCGTCGCGCTGACCTGAAACGCTCGGCGCCGCAGTGGGTGCCTGCCGCCGCGCTGCGGCTCACAGATTAGAATGGCTCCCAACTAGCTAGTTTGGAGCCGTTCCAAGTTAATCAAGCGGGGTAGACAGTCGAAGCCGAGGCGCGTAGCTACGGTCTTCCTTCGGACAGACCGCGATCATCGTCTCCCATGAGCTTCATGCACGATATCATCCCCGGCGACCGGCGTCCCGCACTCTCGTGGCGGCGGTTTGCCGTCGTGGCCGGCCCCGGCATCGTCGTGATGCTGGCCGATACGGATGTAGGCAGCGTGGTCACGGCGGCGCAGAGCGGCGCCCAGTGGGGCTATCGCCTGCTGCTGCTGCAGTTCGTGCTGATCCCGATCCTCTACGTGGTGCAGGAACTCACCGTGCGACTCGGCGCCGTCACGGGCGAGGGCCATGCAGCGCTGATCGGGCGACACTTCGGACGGTTCTGGGCCGCCGTGTCGGTTGTGACCCTCGTCGTGGCCTGCGTGGGCGCATTGTTGACCGAGATGGGCGGCCTCGCGGGCATCGGCGCCATGATGGGGGTGCCGGCCGCCGCCACCATGGCGCTGGTGGTCGCGACACTGACGCTCGTGGCCGTGACGGGCTCCCATCTCTCGGTGGAGCGGATCGCGCTGGCGGCAGGGGCTTTCGAATTCGCCTTTCTGCTCGTTGCCTGGTGGGCGCGGCCGAGCCTGGGCGAGGTCGCGGCCCAGATCGTGGCGATCCCGGTCGCGGACCCGAAATACATGCTGCTGGTGTCGGCTAACATCGGCGCCGTGATCATGCCCTGGATGGTGTTCTACCAGCAGTCTGCCGTCGTCGAGAAGCGCCTCACCCCGGCCGACCTGCCGGCCGCGCGGGCCGATACGGCCGTAGGCTCGGTCCTGACGCAACTCATCATGGCATCCGTCCTGGCCGCTTCCGCCGCGGCGCTGTCGCGCGGTTCCTCCGCGGTGTCGCTCGACACCGTAGGACAGATCGCCGACGCGCTGACGCCCGTGCTCGGCGACACCGCCGGCCGGCTCGTCTTCGGGCTCGGCGTGGCCGGGGCGGGAATCGTGGCCGCCATCGTCGTGACGCTGACGGCGGCCCGCACGTTGGGGGAACTTTTCGGGTTCCGGCACTCGCTCGACCGGCCGCTGCGCGAGGCGCCGTGGTTCTACGCCATCTACGTTCTCACCTTGCTGGCGGGAGCCACCGTGGTCCTGTCGGGGGTCAACATCGTCAGCCTGTCGGTCGGCGTGCAGGTCATGAACGCGCTGCTGCTGCCGATCGTGCTCGGCTTCCTGTTCCTTCTGGCCCGCCGCCTGCCCGATCCCTACCGGTTGCAAGGCGCCTGGGCCATCGTGGTCGCAATCGTGATAACCGTGACGGTGGCGCTGGGGCTCTATTCGGGGGTTGCCGGGATCTGGACCTAAGCAGATTTTTGCAAATCTGCTTACACTTGAGATGCTGGGCAGCATTGATTTCACTTTGAAAAGCGAAATCAATCGTGGCTTTCGCCACGCAAGGCTGCTTAGGATCGGTCGGGGGTCGCTCCGGCATCTGGCGGCGCTGCCGGTCGAGCACAGGCCGCGTAAGGATCGGTCCGTCCTTCGTTGGCAGGTCGGAGCATCTCGTGCCAGCGCTGCGTTCGCGGTGGCCTGCGAGCGCGTGTCGCAGTCAACGAGGGCCCGCCTGTTCGGCACAATCGCCGGTGCGGGGCGGCCGCGGGAGAGGCCGCCCTGAAGCCTTGCCGCCTCTCCACGATGGCTGCGGGCCTCATCAGTGGAATGTGAGGGCGTTCTGCATGGCGGTAAGGACGTCGAGGGGCCGCCAGGGTTTCGCGACGAACCGCACCGTCTTCGGCAGGTCTGGCGGCGGCTTCACGCGCCTGGAGGTGACCAGCACCGTGATGTGGGGCCAGTTCGATGCAACGGTCCCGGCGAGATCGAAGCCGTCGGCGTCCCCCGGAAACTGCACGTCGGTGAAGATCGCGCCGATGTCGCTCGCCTGCTCGGACACATAGGCCAGTGCCTCGTCGGCGCTCTCGAGTTCGACGACGCAAAGACCGGCCTCTTCGAACATCATCGCTGCATCCATGCGCAGCAATGGGTCGTCTTCGACCACGAGGACGGACTTGCTCCCGATCATCGGCTCTATCCTTCGTCGAAGCGGCATCTACGGATACGCTGGTTCTTTCCGGCAGATGATCGTCATCGACGGAAGGCGACGTCCACGTCGTCCGTGCCCGCTCCGTCCTCGGCGCAGCGTTATATAGCGGCGGATCCGGGGCTGACAGGGGAGGCTCGGGTGATCCGGCAGGAAATCGGCAACGAGGAGCGTTCGCCTGAGCGCCGGGCTGTTGCGCCCGTGCGGCAGTGCCGGGCAAGCTGGCACGCACGCCGGGAAAAGCCATGTCGAAGTCCGACCAGCGTGCTACAGCTTCCGTCGCCGTGCCGCCCGCGTGGTGATCGGCCGGCTGGAAGGCTCCATCGGGCGACCGTCGCGTCGTCCCGCCCCCGCACCGGTCCGGCCGAAACCAGCATGCGTCAGCTTCTCACCCTCCTGGTTCTGCTCGCGGCCGCCACCCCGGCCGCGGCCCAACTGGTCCTGCCCGGGGCCGTGGCGCCGACCCCGGAGGGCGCGCGGGGCGCAGCCCCGCAACGGGCGTCGATAGCGAAACCGAAACCCCGCAGGCGGCCGGACGACGCCAAGGCCGCGTCCGCGCCCGCCGCCAAACTCGCTCCCGCGCGGCTTTTGCCGGCGAGCGGCCTGGCGGGCCAGACGCTCTACCTTTTCGGGCGAGACAGCCAGATCAGCTTCGATCTGCGCGACAAGGCGCTCGTGGTCTCGCACCTGACGCTGGCCGGAACGGACGAGAAGGGCGGGGATTGCCGCATCGACGTCGCGGACCTGCCGCTCGCCACGACCGACCAGGGACAGCCGAACGGCACGGCGCGGATCGATGTCGCGTTGCCGGCCTGCCCGATCAGCTTCGACGTTCTCGATGGCGCGGCCTTGGCGACCGGGCAACGCTCGGGTTGCGCGTTCGAGACCACCCCTTGCACGGTCCATCCCCGGGGGCTCTGGGGTCCCCAGGCCTCGGCGCTCGGGCCCTAGCGCGACAAGCTGATCGAGCGCGAACGTGCCCGCGCCGAGGCGGCGGTCCGCACCAATTTCAAGCGTCTGCTCGCCACCACCAAGGACCGCCCCACCATCATGGGCTACGCCCGCGACCAGGCGCAGTTCTCCTCGACCCGCGAGGAGGTCTGCCGCGCCTATGCGGAAGAAACCAAACACGGCTTCTGCTCCACCCGGCTCACCGAGGCGCGCGCGGCCTCGCTGCGCGCCAAGGCGGACATCGAGCAGGTCGAGAAGGACAAGCGGAAGAAAAAGCGCCACGCCGGGTGATCCGGCCGCCCGGCTCGAGGGTCGGGCACGCGCCTTGCCGTGGCACCGAAAGCCATGCATCAAGGCTCGATGATTCGCCGATCCGGGAGCGTCAATGAAGCCGTCGAGCGTTCGAGACCCGTCCCATCGGGACACGGCGCCGGGATCGGGGGTCGATGCGAGGCATCCGACGGAACTGAAAATCGTCAGTTGGAACCTGCTCCGCACCATCGGCGCATCGATCGACGACGTGGTCGGCCTGATCGCACGTGAGAAGCCGGATCTCATGCTGATGCAGGAGGCAACGAGCGAGTTCGCCGATCTCAGCCGGCGGATCGGCGGGCATTATGCCTGGGCGCCGTTGCCGGGGCGGATCCATGGGCTCGCCATGTGGAGCCCGCTGCCCTGGCGGCGGGTCCCGACCATCAGGCCGTTGCCGCCGGGCTCGATGATCCGGCGCGTGTGCCAGATCGTCGAGATCGGCGATTTCGGCATCGCCAACGTCCACCTGTCGCACGGGCAGCGGCTCAATCGTCGGCAGTTGCGCGCCATCGCGGGGCTGCTGCCGCCGCACGCCGCCGTGCTCGGTGATTTCAACCTCGTCGGTCCGGCGATGCTGCCCGGCTTTCGGGATGTCGGCCCGCGCCAGCCCACCCACATGATGGGCGAACTCGTGCCGCTGCGCATCGACCGCTGCCTGGCCCGCGGGCTTCACTGCCACGACGCTCGCGTGCTGCCCCGACAGCGCTCGGATCACCGGCCCATCACGGTGCTGCTGAAAAGCGGACCCGTCGAGGGCGGACGCCATCGCCTCAGATATAGGGAAGCAGCAGCCGGAGTGCGGCATCGCGCAGCCGCACTGGCAGGCTTCGGGCGTTGAGGTCGCTCGACCGCAGCCGGGTCTTCTGCCGGGTCAGCATGAAGCGATCGAGCGACTCGGCCAGTTCGGCGCTGTAGACCTCGACGTCGAGCTCGAAATTGAGCCTGAGGCTACGGATGTCCCAGTTGGCCGAGCCCACCAGGCACCATTGCCGGTCGACGACCATCAGCTTGGAATGATTGAATGGGGGCGGACCGCACCAGAAGCGCACGCCTTGGGCCAGCAACGGCCCGATGTGGGCCTGCATCGCCAGGTCGACGAAACGGTGGTCGCTCCGGGCCGGAACGATGATGTCCACCTTCACGCCGCGCATCGCCGCGAGGCTCAGGGCCGAGACGAGTTCGTCCCCGGGCAGGAAATAAGGCGTCATGATCCTGATCGCGCTATGGGCGCACGAGCAGGCGGCGATCAGCACGGACCGGATCTTCTCCAGATCCTGATCGGGCCCCGAGGTGACGACGCGGGCCAGGATCTCGCCCTCGGCCTTCTCATCGGGTTCCGGAAACCAGGCTTCCCCTTCGATGTCTTCGCCCGTGGTGAAACGCCAGTCCTGCGCGAAGGCGTCCATCAGCTGGGTCGCGACCGGGCCCTCGAAACGGAAATGGGTGTCCGACACCGGGTTCGGCGGGTCGAGCGCCACCCGGTTGGCGTCCGAGATGTTCATGCCGCCGGTAAAGCCCGTGACGCCATCGATCACCAGCAGCTTCTTGTGGTTGCGGAGATTGAGGAAGGGCATGCGCCACGGCAGGGCCGAATGCATGAACAGCGCGATCGGGATCCCGGCGCGACGCATGCGCCCCCGTATGGCGGGAAAGTAGCCGCTGCCGATACCGTCGATCAGCACCCGCACTTCGGCGCCGCGCCCGCGCGCCGCCGCCAGGGCTGCGACGAACTCGGACCCGACCGCGTCGTCCCGCATGATGTAGCTCGACAGCGCGACGCTGTTGCGCGCCTGCGCGATCGCGGCCAGCATCGCCGGATAGGCCTCGTCGCCATCGTGGTACACCGTGACGGCATTGCGTCGCTCGGTCTTGCGGTTGGTGATCCGCCTTACCGCACGTTCGAGCGGCATGAGATAGTCGGGGACATCGTCGACCGGGTGGTCGGTGGCGCGCCGCCGCGGCTGCCGGGCGCTGCGCGCGCGCCGGGCGCGCCGGACCACGCGATTGATCCCGAACATGAAGTAGAGCAGCGCTCCCCAGACCGGCGCCAGCCAGGCAAGGCCGATCCAGCCCGTGCTGGCCGAAACGTCGCGCTTGGTGAGCAGGACATGCCCCGTGACGATCATGGCCAGGATGAAGCCCACCGGCGTCGCAGCCGGGGCCAGCACCTTGTCCATGTCGGCCCACAGCCACTCCAGGTCGTTCGAAAGGAACAGCGGATCCTCCTCTGGCGCCCAACCACGCCTTAAGCTTCGCAGTCAGGCGCTACATCATTCGCCCCTCGTGATCCACCGTCGAAGCAGGTCCGGGGCGGCCCCGCCGCCCTCCCCGGACCGGCCGATCACATTGACCGTTCATCCTTTTCATGCTCACTCCCGGGGCTCGGGTTCAGGGTTCCGCAAACGGCTGATGATGTTCAACGACCGCTATCACGCAGGCGAATCCGAAGCCCATTGGCAAAGCGTGTGGGCGGAGCGCCGCTCCTTCGAAGCCTCGAACGCCGACCCGCGACCCAAATATTACGTTCTCGAGATGTTCCCCTATCCGTCCGGCCGCATCCACATGGGCCACGTGCGCAACTACGCCATGGGCGACGTCGTGGCACGTTATCGCCGCGCCAAGGGGTTCAACGTCATCCACCCGATGGGCTGGGATGCCTTCGGCTTGCCGGCCGAGAATGCCGCGATACAGAACAGGCGGCATCCGGCGGAATGGACCTACAACAACATCGCGGCCATGCGGGCGCAGTTGCAACGCATGGGACTGTCGATCGACTGGTCGCGCGAACTCGCGACCTGCGACCCCGCCTATTACAAGCAGCAGCAGCGCATCTTCCTTGCCTTTCTCGACGCGGGACTGGTCGACAGGCGGCAGTCCAAGGTCAATTGGGATCCGGTCGACAATACGGTGCTGGCCAACGAGCAGGTCATCGACGGCCGCGGCTGGCGCTCGGGCGCGCCGGTCGAGCAGCGCGAACTGACGCAGTGGTTCCTGAAGATCACGGCTTACGCTCAGGAGCTCCTCGACGGTCTCGATACGCTCGACCAATGGCCCGAAAAGGTGCGCCTCATGCAGCGCAACTGGATCGGCCGCTCGGAAGGTTTGCAGTTCCGCTTCGGCCTTATCGGTGCACCCGAGGGATTTGCCGCGCTCGATGTGTTCACGACGCGGCCCGACACCATGTTCGGGCCGACGTTCGCGGCCATCGCGCCCGACCACCCCCTCGCCAAGGCCCTCGCGGCCCGCGACCCGAGAGTGGCAGCCTTTTGCGAGGAATGCTTGAGGACAGGTACGTCCGAGGGCGCGCTCGAAAAGGCCGAAAAGCTCGGGCTCGACACGGGGATCGAGGTGACGCACCCGGCTGAGCCGGCGTGGCGGCTGCCCCTCTATATCGCGAACTTCGTGTTGATGAGCTACGGTTCGGGGGCCGTCATCGGCTGCCCGGCGCACGACCAGCGCGACCTCGATTTCGCGCGCAAGTATGGCCTGCCCGTGCTCGACGTGTTCCTGCCCTTGGACGACGGCACGCCGGTGGAGGATGTGGCATTCGTCCCACCCAAGGAACAGACGGTGCGCTACGTCCGCTGGTTCGGCGAGCCCGACGCTGTGCTGACCTGCAAGGCTGCGATGGACATGACGCTGGCGGCCTTCGTGGATCGGGGCTGGGGCGAAGCGCGCACCCAGTACCGCCTGCGCGACTGGGGCATCTCGCGCCAGCGCTACTGGGGCTGCCCGATCCCGGTCATCCATTGCGCCGACTGCGGCACGGTGCCGGTCCCGGTCGCCGACCTGCCGGTGCGGCTGCCCGATGATGTCGACTTCGACGGGCCCGGCAACCTGCTCGATCGCCACCCCACATGGAGCCGGGTCCCCTGCCCGCGCTGCGGCGCCGACGCACGCCGCGAAACCGACACCATGGACACGTTCGTCGATTCGTCCTGGTATTTCGCGCGCTTCACCGATCCCTGGAACGAGGACGCTCCGACGACGCCGGCGGTCGCCGACCGGATGATGCCGGTCGACCAGTATATCGGTGGCGTCGAGCACGCGATCCTCCACCTGCTCTACTCGCGCTTCTTCACTCGCGCCATGCGTAAGATCGGGATGCTCGATCTCGAGGAGCCGTTCCGCGGCTTGTTCACCCAAGGCATGGTGGTGCACGAGACCTATAAGAACGCGAGCGGCGCCTGGGTGGCGCCCGACGAGATCCGGGTCGAGGGCTCGGGAGCCGATCGCCGGGCCGTGCTGCTGACGGGCGGCGCGCCGGTCTCGATCGGCTCCATCGAGAAGATGTCGAAGTCCAAGCGCAACATCGTCGACCCGGACGACATCATCGAGACTTACGGGGCCGATACGGCGCGCTGGTTCATGCTATCCGACAGCCCGCCCGACCGCGACGTGATCTGGACGGAGGAGGGCGTCCAGGGATCCGCCAAGTTCGTGCAGCGCTTGTGGCGGCTCGTGGGCGAACTGGCGCGGGCAGCGGCGCCCGAAGGCGCCGAGCAGGGTCGCGGAGCCGCGTTCTCCGCCCAGGAAGGTGCTGCCGAGCGCGCGCTCGAGATCCGCAAGGCCGCACATCGGGCCGTCATCCGCGTCGGGGAGGACGTGGAACGGCTGCATTTCAACACCTGCATCGCCCATGTCCGCAGCCTCGCCAATCACCTCTCCGCCGCCGTCGCCTCGACCGAGGAACCCGTCATGGCCGGCTCCGCGCTGGCCAGGGCCTTCGGCGAAGCTGCCGACATCCTGGTGCTGCTCCTGGCGCCCTTCATGCCGCATCTCGCCGAATCCTGCTGGGCGGCCCTGGGGCACGATACTCTGGTGGTCGCCATGCCCTGGCCCGAGGCGGACCGGGAGCTCGTGGTCGAGGATACGGTGACGCTGCCCATCCAGGTCAACGGCCGCAAGCGCGCCGAGATCGCGGTCGCGCGGGACGCCGATGTCGCGGCCGTGACTGACGCGACACTCGCGCTCGAAACGGTGCGCCAGGCGCTCGACGGCCGCGTCCCCAAGAAGGTCATCGTGGTGCCGGGAAGGATCGTCAATGTCGTGGTCTGACCGCCTTCCATCATCGCGTCCGCGACCGTCCCTTGCCGCCTGGGGCCTGCTCGGCGGGGTGGCGTTCGGCCTCGGCGGCTGCTTCGCACCGGTGTACATGGGCGCCGGCGGGACCCTCGGCGGGCAATTCAGGGCCATCGCGGTCGATCCCGTGCCGGAACGACTCGGCCACTACCTGCGCGACCAGTTGATCACCGACCTCAACGGCACGGGCGACAAGCCGGCGCCCCGGTACCGACTGCAGCTGACCACCACGACCCGCGTGCAGACTGCGCTCATCGACATCACGACTCAGCGGCCGCAGAACGCCTCGGTGGTGACCGACGTGAGATGGACTCTGCTTCCCATCGAGGGCGGCCCGCCGGTCGCCACGGGAACGGCGACGAGTTTCGCCAGCTACGACCGCTCGGCGCAGCGCTTCGCCAACATCCGCGCGGCACGCGATGCCGAGATCCGCGACGCCAAGACCGTGGCGGACGAGATCACCACCCAGTTGGCCGCCAAACTGGGCGAGAGACCCACTGCGCCCTGAAGGTTCCGCGGGTGCTGTACTGCGGCACAAGCGCCTTTGGACAACCATGGATCACGATCGGACGTTGTCGACTCCGAACAGGAGATCGCCATGTCCGCGACAGCCGAGAAGACGGATCCCGAGCTCTGGGAAAAGGTCAAGGCCGAGATCACCGCATCCGGCCGGGGCGGCAAGCCCGGTCAATGGTCGGCCCGCAAGGCGCAACTCGCGGTTCACGACTACAAAGCCGCGGGCGGCCGTTACAAGGGCGAGAAATCGGCCGACAACCACCTCGTGGAGTGGACCGGGGAGCAGTGGGGCACGAAGTCCGGCGAGAAAAGCGGCGACACGGGCGAGCGCTACCTGCCCAAGGAGGCACGCGACGCCCTGACCCCGGCGGAATACAGCCGCACCACGGCCAAGAAACGTCGGGACACCCGCGCCGGCAAGCAATTCTCGGCGCAGCCCGCGGACGTCGCCGAGAAAACCGCCGAGATCCGTCGCCACACCCACCAGGACACGGCGAAGCCGGAGGAGACGCGGGCCAGTCTCTATCGGCGGGCGCAGGAGCAGGACGTTCGCGGCCGGTCCACGATGACCAAGGATCAGCTCCGACGGGCGCTGGCCCGATAAGCCGGAGACAGGAATCGCCCCATCAGAAACATTGCGAGTAGGCTAGTTCGTGCAACGACCGGAGTCGGCTATGAAGCTGCCGGTCACCTTCAACGAGGGGCAACGAGGCAGATTGCGGCGCTAGCCTTCGGATCGTGCATGCCTTGTCGATGCTGCGAGTTTCGAGCCGAGCACCATTGCGAGCGGGAGTATTGCCAGGGCCACCACGGCGGTCGCGAGTATCGCGGTGACCGGACCGGCACGGTCGCCGAGCGCCCCGAACAGAAGGGGCGAGAGCGCCCCCGAGCCGATCACGCCCGTGTAGAAGACTGCAAAGGCGCGCTCTGTCCCACCAGCGGACGTGAACTCCGGAACGGTGCCGTAGAGGACCGACGAGGTGCCGTTCAGCACCATGCCGAGAAGCGGCAAGACAGCGAGCAGCGGCACCAGGGGCAGGACGACCGTGGCGGCGATCAGAAGCGCGGTCGCGCCTTCGGTGCACAAGGTAACTCCAACGACGCCCCAGCGCTGGCCGAGCCAGCCGCAGGCGAACTTACCCGCGGCGCCGCCCAGGAACACAAGAGCCAAGGCCGTTCCGATGACCAGCTGCGTGGCGCCTTTCAGCTGCAGCAGGAACGGCAGGAAGGTCAGCAGGCCCATGCGCACTCCCGTGTCCAGCACGCCGATTGCGAACAGGAGGAGAAACCCGCCCCGGCCGCTGCCGGCCGACGTCTCCGGGGCGGGCTCGGGATGTGCGGCGGGCCCGATCCCGGGGAGGCCCGTAGCGAGGAGCACCGCGACCACCACGCCGGCCAGCGACAACAGCCAGAGCGACGGACGCCAGGGCGCGATCGACAAGGCGAGCGACAATGTCGCCGGGATCGCGGCCTTCCCGAGATCTCCGCTGAAATTGTAGGTGCCGAGCGGTCCGCGCGCCGCCGCCCCATAGGCGCGCGACACGGCGCCCGAAGCGATCGGGTGCTGGACGCTCGACCCGATCCCCGAGACCACCACGGCGGCGCAAAGTCCGAGCACCCCGCCTGTGAGGCCGGCGCCGGCGTAACCTGCGGCTGCGAGCAACGTCCCGAGGATCAGCAATCGCCGGCCACCTACCCGGTCCGCGAGCCGCGTCGCCGGTATCTGGAAAGCCGCCATGGCACCCGCATAGAGGCCACGCAGCAGCGCAACGGCCACATAATCCAGCCCGAACTCCGCCCGCCAGACCGGCAAGAGCACATAGATCGCATCGGTGTAGCCGTCGTGGAGGGCATGGGCGAGCCCCGCCAAAATCAGGGTACGGCGCGCCTCCGCGGCCGGCCTGCCGAGGCCGGCGCGTGCATCAGGGACGATCGAGGATGGAGGACTGGCTGCATTGCTCACGTGATATAATCTGAAGCTCAGACACGGCGGAAGCAAACGACTTATTTCATGCAGTGATGTCAGGAAAACTCATATGAAGGCCGCTCCGTCGACGAGCCGGCCCCTTCCGCCTCTGAATGCCATCCGGGCCTTCGAGGCAGCGGCGCGCCGCTGCCGCTTGAAGGCGGCCGGGGGCGGACGCGGGGGGGCACCGGGCGCCCGGAGCCCGCCGGTCCGCC
>CAXUCF010000083.1:0-5321 GCA_964249275.1 uncultured Lichenihabitans sp. | reverse complement strand
AAGCTTGGCTGGGACCGCCCGCCCTGTTCCGCCGCCTGAGCCACGGCGTGGCACTGACGGCCGAGGGCACCGCCCTTCTGGCCGAGGTCGGGCCAGCGCTCGATCGGATCGCCGGGGCAACCGCCATCCATGGGCGGTCGGCGGACCGGGCCACGGCGGTGCTCCGCGTCAACGCCCTGGGGACCTTCAGCCTGCGCTGGCTGGTGCCGAAGCTGAGCTTGCTGCGCGTGGACCATCCCGAGATCGAGTTGCGCCTGACGACGGGCAACGAACCTGTGGATGCCCTGGCGGGGGACTACGATCTCATCATCCGCGGCGGTCCCGACCTCTTCCACGGCTTCGAATCCCGCTACCTGCTCCCGGAGCGGCGCCTGCCGGTGTGTAGCCCGTCGCTGGCCGAGCGCCTGCCCCTGGATCGTATCGACGACCTCGAGCGGCATACCCTGCTGGAGGTTGCCAGCATGCCGCGACTGTGGCGCGACTGGCTGGCCAAGACCGGCCATGGCGCGCTGGAGCCGCACGCCACCTTGACGCTCGACCACTTCTACCTCTCCATCCAGGCCGCGATCGACGGCCTCGGGGTGGCGATGGGACCCGTCACCCTGATCGAGGACGATCTTCGGGCCGGCCGGCTCATCACGCCCTTTCCGACCGTCAGCCTTCCCGCACGAAGTTATTTCGCCTACGTGCCGATGGATCGTGCCTCGCGGGCCGCCAGTCTGCTGGTCTGCAACTGGATCGAGGCGATGGGGCAATCCTCCCGGGCCGGTGGATGATCGGCTGCTTCGCCCCCATGTGCATGGCCGGCGGGCGACAGGCCGGCGCCCGCTTCCACCTGAAGCTGCCGCTATGTCGCAGAAGTCGGATTTAAAATCCTCGCTTTAGCCGCATGTTCTGCGACGAAGCTTTCGCCTTCAGGCCGATCGCCCGGCACGCGCGAGCCCATGCGCCACCAGCCGGTCGATGATCTCGGAATAGCCGACCCCGCTTGCCGCCATCGCCTTGGAATACATGCTGATGTCAGTGAAGCCGGGAATGGTGTTGAGCTCGTTGATGAGGACGTGCATGTCCGAGGTCACGAAGAAATCGACTCGGGCCATGCCGTCGCAGCCGACCGCACGGAAGGCCTTGGCCGCTATGTCGCGGATCTTGCCCTCGATCTCCTGGGGCAGTTCGGCCGGAACTTTCAGCTCGGCGCCATTCTCGTCGACATATTTGGCCTCGTAGCTGTAAAAACCGTGGCTTTCGGCCGGCACGATCTCGCCGGTGCGGGAGACGAAAAGGCCGCCTTGTGTATCCTCCAGCACGCTGCATTCGATCTCGCGGCCACTGATGAATTCCTCGGCCAACAGCTTGCGGTCGTGCCTGAACCCTTCGGTGAGCGCCGCCTCGTAGTCCTGTTCGGTCGTAACCTTGCTGATGCCGACGGAGGAGCCCTGCCGGGCCGGCTTGATGAAGAGCGGAAGCCCAAGCGCGCTCCGCAGCTCTGCGAAGCGGGCGCGGCGCCGTGGTGGATCGTGACTGATCGCGCGGCGGGCAAGCCTGCCTGGTTTAGCAGCCGCTTGGCGAAGTCCTTGTCGAGTGCGGCCGCCGAACCAAGGATGCCGCAACCAGCGAGCGGTACCTGCGCCACCTCCGCAATTCCCTGCACCGATCCGTCTTCCCCATGGAGGCCGTGCAGCACCGGGAACAGGATGTCGATCTTCGGCAGTTCGTACGGCGCCCCATCGGCTGGGATCGCCACGATTCGTCCCTTTCCGCCCGGCACGAGGCAGACTTCCGTGCCGCTCGGAGGTTGCGCCAGGGTACGCTCCTCGAAGCCGCTCATGAGCCACTGCCCTTTGCGGGTGATGAAGACCGGCGCCGCCTCGTATTTGGCAGGGTCGAGCGCACGCATCACGTTGTTGGCGGACAACACCGAAATGTCGTGCTCGGCGGAGCGGCCGCCGAAGAGCACGCCGATGCGCAATCTGTTCGAGATGTCGACCATGAGCTTTTCCGAGATGATCCGGTGTTGGAACGGTCTGGAAGCCGAAAGCGATGCAGCGGTTGCGTTTTGCACCGGGAGGCGGTTCGGCCCGTTCCATGTGACGCCCCTCGCCGCCGACTACAGCATCTCCAACCGCTGCTTGCGGGTCGCGGGCGGAAAGGCGTCATCGAGGTTGCGGAGGTCGTCGTCGGAGAGATGCAGGTCGGCGGCGGCGCGGTTCTGCTCCACATGGGCGACCGTGCCGGCCTTGGGGATCACCAGCACGTCGGGCCGGCGCAGCAGCCAGGCCAGGGCGACCTGCAGTTCCGTCGCGCCATGGCGCGCCGCGACGGTGGCGAGTGCCGGATGTCCCGCGAGCCGCCCCTGCTCGACCGGACTATAGGCCATGCAGGGCATCGACAGCTTTTCGAGAAACGGCAGGAGGTCGTATTCGGGGCCGCGCCGCGTGAGGTTGAACAGCACCTGGTCGGTCGCGCAGGCGTCGCCCCCCGCGTCCAGCAGGTCCTCGACGTCGTCGGCGTCGAAGTTGCTGACGCCCCAGCGGACGATGAGGCCGGCGTCGCGCAGGGCTTCCATGGCCTCCACGGTCTCGGCCAGGGGCACGCCACCGCGCCAATGCAGGAGGTAGAGATCGAGCCGGTCGGTCCCGAGTCGCGTCAGGCTTGCCTCGCAAGCCGTGCGCAGCCGCGCCCGCGAGGCGTTCTGCGGATAGGCCTTGGAGACCAGGAACACACGATCGCGAAGGCCTTGCAGCGCCTGCGCGAGGAAGCGCTCGGTGTCGCCGTCGCCGTACATCTCGGCGGTATCGATCACCGTCATGCCGGCCTCGATCCCGGCCCGGAGGGCGGCTGTCTCGTCGGCCCGGCGCGCCGGATCCTCGCCCATGCGCCAGGTTCCCTGCCCCACCGCCGGGACGGAAGCCCCGTCGGGAAACGCTATCCTGCGCAACTCACCCATGGCTCGGCCTCCGGCATCGACGTCCCGCCAACCGTCTGAGAGCCGTCAGAGTTCGATCTCGAGTCCCAGCTCGACCGCCTGCGCGGTCGGCACGCCGAAATAGACCGCGGTGCGCTCGGAATTCCGCGCCAGGAAGGCGAACAGCACCTTGCGCCAACGCATCAGGCCGACGTCGCGTCGGGTCGGGATCACGGTCTCGCGTCCGATGATATAAGTGACGGTGTCGGGGTCGACGTCGCCGAGCAGCTTCTGCTCCAGCGCGAGCGCGACGCCCGCCGGCACGGAAGGCGCCTCGTCGAACCCGTAGGTCAGGATAAGCCGGTCGATCCCCTGCCCGACCGGGATGACCTGGGCGCGCTTCTCCGCGAGCACGCGCGGCCTGTCGCTGGTGACGGCCGAGACGATCAGCACGCGTTGCTGGACCGCGCGGTTGGTGCGGACGAAGTGGGACAGCGGCAACGGCAGCCCCACGCTGCCCGCACTGAGGTAGGCGGCCGTCGTCGGCAGACGCAGCAGCTTGCCGCCATAAGCATCCCCGCCGCAAGCGGCCACGAGCTTGCTCTCGGGCTCGCGCATCTCGGCGCGCTTGGCCTCGAGGATCATTCCGCCACGCCGCCACGTCAGCATCAGGAAGGCCACGATGAGGGCCAGCAGCAGCGGGAACCATCCGCCCTGGAACAGCTTCGCCGAATTGGCCGCGAAGAACACGAGGTCGACGACGAAGAAGACACCATTGACCGCCAGGACGGCGGCCGGCGGGAAGCCCCATTGGATCGCCACCAGCGCGGCCAGCACGGTGGTGATAGCCATGAGGGCCGAGACCGCGATGCCGTAGGCGCCCGCCAGGGCATCGGAGGAGCCGAACGCCACGACGGCGCCGAGGGTGGCGGCGGCCAGCAGCCAGTTCACGAGCGGCAGGTAGATCTGCCCGATCTCCTCGGCCGCCGTGTGAACGAGGTGCATCTTGGGCAGGAAGCCGAGCTGGATCGCCTGCTGGGTCAGGGAGAAAGCCCCCGAGATGATGGCCTGGCTGGCGATCACGGTCGCGGCCGTGGAGAAGACCACGAGCGGGTAGTGGGCCCAGCCCGGCGCCAACTGGTAGAACGGATTGTCGATGGCGCCGGGGTTCTCCAGCAGCAGGCCGCCCTGGCCGAAATAGTTGAGCACCAGGCAGGGCAGCACCACGGCGAACCAGGAGATGCGGATCGACGCGGCGCCGAAATGGCCCATGTCGGCATACATGGCCTCGCCGCCCGTGACGGCCAGGAAGGCGGCGCCCAGGATCGCGAAGCTGATCCCCGGCCCGGCGTGGATCATGAAGCCGAGTGCGGCCCAGGGGTTCACGGCTTCGAGGATGGCGGGCGACCTGGCGATACCGTAGAGGCCCAGGATGCCGAGTACGGCGAACCACAACAGCATGATCGGGCCGAACACACGGCCGATGAAGCCCGTGCCCCGGTGCTGCACGAGGAATAGCGCCACCAGCACGGCGATCGTGATGGGCAGTACCAGCGGGGTCAGCGACGGGGCGTCGACCTTGAGGCCCTCCACGGCCGACAGCACCGAGATGGCCGGCGTGATGGCGCCGTCGCCATAGAGCAGCGCCGCGCCGACGAGCCCGAAGATCAGGAGCACGGCCCGCGTGGTGCCGGGCTTGGCGTCGCGCGCGTGGAGCAGCGCCAGCATGGCCACGATGCCGCCCTCGCCGCGGTTGTCGGCCCGCATGATCAGGATGGCGTATTTGATCGAAACGACGACGATCAGCGACCACAGGATCACCGACACGGCGCCGATCACGGCGGCGGCGTCCGGCGCCGCGGCCCCGGCAGACGCCGCAATGACGGCCTGTTTCAGCGCGTAGAGCGGGCTCGTGCCGATGTCGCCATAGACGATGCCGAGCGCCCCGAGCGCGGCCGCGGCCTGGAAGTGGTTCGGCACATGGTGGGCTTCAGCTTCGCTCACGTTTCCTCCCGTCGATGTCGCATGTCGGCCGCCACAAGCCCTTTATGCGACAGTGCGACGATGCCGCCAGCCTTTCCGGCGCGCGGCCGGTCATTAAAGCCGTTTCAATCCCATTCGGAGAAGCGGCGCTGCACTTTGGCCACGAAAGCCGCCCGCCGCGCCGGCGTGGTGTGGTTCATGTCGTGAAGCGCCAGGTAGTCGCAATCGGCGCCCCGCGCCATCTGGACGCGCAGCGCCCGCTTGAAGAAGCGCTTCGGCGGGTCGCCGGCGAGGTAGGTGCGCAGGCGGTCGCCCCCGTAGGTGCAGACGGCCGCGAGCTTGCGGACGTGACGCAGCCTGAATGCGAGGTTGCCCTCCTCATCGATGTCGACGGCGACCCCCGGGATCAGCACGCGGTCGACGTAACCCTTGA
>CAXUCF010000082.1:8124-18235 GCA_964249275.1 uncultured Lichenihabitans sp. | reverse complement strand
GTCTGGATCACCTTGTCGAGGTCCGGTGCGACCTTGTCCTTGGCGTCCTTCTCGATCTGGCGCCAATGCAGGACGTTCTGCCTGTGCTGATCGAGGGTTTCGGCAAAGGCGTGCCCCCCCGTGCCATCGGCCACGAAATAGATGTCCTTGGTGCGGGACGGGTTGGCCACGGCCTCCATCGCAGCACGGCCGGGATTGCAGATCGGGCCGGGCGGCAGGCCCGACACGGCATAGGTGTTGTAAGGCGTCCGCTGCTCGATCTCGCTCTTGAGGATGCCCCGGCCGAGCGTCGCCTTGCCGCCCACGAGGCCATACACGATCGTGGGATCGGATTGGAGCGGAATGCCCTTCGCCAACCGATTGACGAACACCCCGGCCACACGCGGACGCTCGTCGGCCTTGCCGGTCTCCTTCTCGACGATCGACGCCAGGGTCAGCATCTCATAGGGCGATTTGATCGGCGTCTCCTGGGCACGGTGGTCCCAGACTTCCCTCGCGATCCGTTTCTGTTCCTGCTGCATGGTGCGCAGAAGCTGATCGCGTGTGGTACCGCGAGCGAACTTGAACGTGTCGGGCATCAAAGTGCCCTCCTTCGGCACCGCCTTGATGTCGCCCGTCAGGATGTCGTCCGCTTTCAGCCGATCGCAGATCTGCTCGCTCGTCAGCCCTTCGGGGATCGTGATGGCATGGAGGATCTGCTTGCCCATCACGAGCGTGTCGATGACGTCGCGCAGGCTGGCGTTCTGCTTGAAGCGATATTCACCGGCCTTGATCTTGCTCCGATCGCCCTCGGCATAGAGCGTGCCTGTCATCAGGGCCGCGCTGTCGATCACGCCTTCATGCTCGAGCTGCGCCACGATATCCCCGACATCGGTGCCGGGCAAAATGATGACGACCTTTTCGTCCGGCAACGGCCCTGGAGCGTCGATCCGCTGGATTGCGAGCGACACCATGATGACAAGGGCCACGGCCGCGATGCCGATGAACGACAGCACACCGCTGATGGTCGCCACGATAGGGCGCGGCTTACGGGCGCCGGCAGGCGGTGGTGGAGCGGCATCGGGCTGCAAGGCTTCACCCGGGGACCGCAGGGAACGGCGGTCCCCGAAGAAACTCGAACGGGGCTCTTCGCCCTGAGGCGGCCCGTTGGGACCCTCGCTGGTGTTCGGACCTTCGGCCATGTGCTTGCCCGTCGTACCGTTGATGACGCCGGAGCGCGGATGCACGTCACGGCGACCCGTGGCCTGCGATGACGCCGCGCCTGCCCGCCGCGTGGAACCGCGCGTGGGCGAGACCAGCGCCCCGATCGGTCATCGATGACCCTATCCTACCTCAGTCGCATCGAGAGCACCATCTTGGCAGCACCGGCCTTCGGCATGCGATGGGCACAAGCCCCTCAAAGCTCCACTTTGCGCAAGATCAGCGACGCGTTGGTGCCGCCGAAGCCGAATGAGTTCGACAGGCAGACATCGACGGGGCGCTTCTTCGCGACGTGCGGAACGAGGTCGATCGGCGTCTCGACCGAGGGGTTGTCGAGGTTGAGGGTCGGCGGCACGATCCCGTCGCGCATGGCAAGCGCGCAGAAGATGGCCTCGACCGAGCCGGCCGCGCCGAGCAGATGCCCGATGGCCGATTTGGTCGACGACATGGAGACGCCGTCGGCCGCAGATCCCAGGACGCGTTGCACGGCCCCCAGCTCTATCTCGTCGCCGATCGGCGTCGACGTTCCGTGAGCGTTGACGTAGTCGATCGCGGACGCAGCTATTCCGGCGCGCTTCACGGCCGCCGACATGCAGCGGAAAGCGCCGTCGCCGTCTTCCGACGGGGCCGTGATATGATGCGCGTCCCCCGACATGCCGTAGCCGATGACCTCGCCGTAGATACGGGCCCCGCGCGCCACGGCATGCTCGTAGCTTTCAAGCACGACGCAGCCGGCACCTTCGCCGATCAGGAAGCCGTCGCGGTCGCGGTCGTAGGGACGCGACGCGCGCTCCGGAGTCTCGTTGAAGCCGGTCGACAAGGCGCGACAGGCGCAGAAGCCCGCAATGCCGAGCCGATTGACAGCCGATTCCGTACCGCCCGCCACCATGACCTCGGCGTCCCCCCATTGTATGATGCGGGCCGCATCGCCGATCGCGTGGGCCCCGGTGGAGCATGCCGTGACCACGGCATGGTTGGGGCCTTTGAGTCCATGCCGGATCGACACGTAACCGCCTGCCAGATTGATGAGGCGGCCCGGGATGAAGAAGGGCGACAGTCGCCGGGGTCCCTTCTCTTCGACCAGCAAGGCGGCATCCTGGATACCACCCAGGCCACCGATGCCGGAGCCGATCATCACCCCGGTCTCGATCTGATCCTGATAGGTCTTGGGTGCCCAGCCGGCATCGGCGAGGGCCTGGCTGGCGGCGCTGATCGCAAAAAGGATGAAGTCGTCGACCTTGCGTTGCTCCTTGGGCTCCAGCCAATCGTCCGGGTCGAACTTGCCTTCCGCGCTGCTGCCCCGCGGAACCTGCGCGGCGATGCGACAGGGAAGGTCGGACACCTCGAAATTGCGGATTGCAGCTGCACCGCTGTCGCCTGCGGTCAATCGACGCCACGTGGTCTCGGCGTCACCGCCCAAAGGAGTCACCATGCCGATCCCGGTGATGACGACGCGTCGCGTTGCGTTCACTCTGCCTTACCTCGGTCGTGCTCGTTGTCCGACCCTGACACATAGAGCATGGGTGGTGGGACCACCCGGTTCAGTCGGGATGGCGCTGCGCCGGCGGCGAAGACGGGTCGGCTAGTGATGCACGGAGGCCCAGGATCGGCGCGCCCGCAAGCACCCTGGCCCCGACCGCCTCGCTGCTCCGTCAGCGCACCCGACCGGGCCTGCCTGGCGGCGCGGCGCGTCGGCATCAGGACTTCTTGTTCTTCTCCAGGAAGCGCACGGCATCGCCTACCGTCACGATGGTTTCGGCGGCATCATCCGGGATCTCCACGCCGAACTCCTCTTCGAAAGCCATGACGAGTTCGACCGTGTCGAGCGAGTCCGCACCGAGATCGTCGATAAAGTTCGCGTTATCGACGACCTTGTCCGGCTCGACACCCAGATGCTCGACGACAATCTTCTTCACGCGCTCGGCGACATCGCTCATTTGTTCGGTCCTCATCCCTGGTTGTAGAAATGCGAGTGTTCAGGTCCGCAGACCTTGGAACTTGCTGGCCGTCGTGCGGCCACACCATCCTCGAGCTCGTTGGGCCCGGTTCTCCGAGACCGAACGCGCCTGGATGTCCTCGCCAGTAAGCCTCGCGCCGCACAAAGCCGTCGCCCGATGACCCTCGCCGGCCGTGGGCGGCAAACGCCGGGACAATGTGGCTGTTAACACGTGTCTTCCGCAATTGCGAGAGGACAAGCGGCATGTCCCGGCCACGATACGGCTGTCGCAAGTGCCTCATATCATTGCCATTCCACCGTTGACGTGCAGCGTCTGACCGGTCACGTAACCGGCTTCCCGGCTCGCGAGGTAGACGGCGGCGGCCGCGATTTCAGCGCCCTGACCCAGGCGGCCGGCAGGTACCGAGGCGAGAATCGCCGCCTTCTGCTTGTCGTTCAAGGCGTCCGTCATAGGGCTTTCGATGAACCCTGGCGCAATACAGTTGACGGTGATGCCCCGGCTCGCGACTTCGGCGGCCAGCGACTTCGACATGCCGATCATTCCGGCTTTGGCAGCGGCATAGTTGGTCTGGCCGGAGTTGCCGGTGACGCCGACGATCGAAGTGATCCCGATGATGCGGCCGTGGCGCCGTCTCATCATGCCCTTCAGGGCTGCTCGAACCAGCACGAAGCTCGACGTCAGATTGATGCTGAGCACCTTGTCCCAATCCTCGTCCTTCATCCGCACCGCTAGGCCATCGCGGGTGATGCCGGCATTGTTGACCAGGATGTCGAGCGAGCCGAGCGCCGCCTCGGCTTGCCCGACCAGCATCTCGACCCGAGACCTGTCGCCGAGGTCGCAGGGCAGCACCGGGCAACCGCCCAACTCGGCCGCCAGAGCATCGAGCGCGTCGGGCCGGGTGCCCGAAAGTGCCACGCTGGCCCCCTGGGCCAGCAACGCCCTGGCGATGGCGCCTCCGATGCCTCCCGTGGCTCCGGTGACGAGCGCGGTTCTTCCCTGGAGCTCGAACATAGCTTTCCCTCAGGCCGCGCTCGATAGGGCTTTGACGTAGGCCGCGACATCGTCGGGCGTCGCGACTGCGGACGAAGACACGCCCGGGGAGATCCGCCTGACCAGCCCCGAGAGGACCTTGCCGGACCCGATCTCGACGAAGCCGGTGACACCGGTCTCCGCCATCCAGAGGACGGTCTCGCGCCAGCGCACGGTCGCGCAGACCTGCCCCACGAGGCAGCCGATGATCTCGCCCACGGTTGCGACGGGCCGCGCGAGGACGTTGGCGACGACCGGCAGAAATGGATCCGCGATCTCGGCCTCGGCCAGGGCGTCGGCCATGGCGTCTGCGGCGGGGCGCATCAGCCCGCAATGGAACGGTGCCGATACGGGCAGAAGCACGGCCCGCTTCACGCCCCGTCGCTTGGCGATATCGATGGCACGGGCAATTGCGGCGGTGTCGCCGGACAGCACGGTTTGGCCACCGCCGTTGTCGTTGGCAACGTCGCACGTCAAGCCCTGAGCGGCTTCCGCGGCGATCTCGCCCGCGACCACCGCGTCGACCCCGATCAGGGCCGCCATGGCGCCCTGCCCGACCGGTACGGCGGCCTGCATGGCGGCGCCGCGGATCCGCAGCAGCCGCGCCGTCTCGGTGATCGTGAGGGCACCGGCGGCCGCCAGGGCCGAATATTCGCCCAGGGAATGACCGGCGACGTAGCTGACGTCCCGCTTGAGATCGAGCCCTGCTTCCGCGGCGAGAACCCGGAGCACCGCGAGGCTCACCGCCATCAGGGCCGGTTGCGCATTCACCGTCAGGGTCAACTCGTTCTCGGGGCCATCGAACATCAACCGAGACAGCGGCTGGCTCAGCGCACCATCGACTTCGGCGAAGACCTCGCGCGCCGCGGCGAAGCTTTCGGCGAGGGCCTTGCCCATCCCGGCGGCCTGCGAGCCTTGTCCGGGGAATATGAAGGCGGTGCTCATGCTGTCCTGAACTCTTGCCGACTGAGCGTCGGCCGCCTTGGTCGAGGGCGCCCGAGTGCACGCAGCGTCGCAGCCTGTCAAGCCGTAGAGCCCGATCGCCGTCCTCCCGCGGAGACGGCCCGGACCGTCACATTTGGCTTGCTTTCCGGAGTTCGCGGCCGTAGTCACGGCCCTTCGACAGCATCCTGGCCGGGAGCTGAACGGAGATCCATGGCTCGGCGATCCGAGACTTGGAAGGCTCAGGCCCCTTCTCCCGTGTTCCCGCCTTCGGTTCCGCTCGAGCCTTTCCGAGGCTCGAAGGGCTTCGCGCCGGGTGGTGTCATGCAACAGGAAAGGCAGGTTCCATGGCTCTTTACGAGCATGTGTTTCTTGCTCGCCAGGACGTCACCGCCCAACAGGTGGACGCTTTGACCGAGCAGATGAAGGCCGTCGTTCAGGCCGGTGGCGGTTCGGTCCAGAAGACCGAGTATTGGGGCATCAAGTCGCTCGCCTACCGCGTGAAAAAGAATCGCCGCGCGCATTTCACGCTGCTGAACATCGACGCCCCTCCGGCGGCCGTCGCCGAGATGGAGCGCCAGATGCGGATCAACGAGGACGTGATCCGATTGCTGACGACCCGTGTCGAGGCACATGAGGAAGGTCCGTCGGCCATGCTCCGGAAGCGCGAGGATAGCGACCGGGACGACCGTGGCGAGCGCGGTGAGCGGCGCGGCGGTGGCGGAGGACGCTTCGATCGTGAACGCGGAGATCGCGGTGGCGACCGTGGCGGCGATCGCGCCGGTCGTTTCGCCGCGCGACCCCCGGCAACGGCCCAACCCGGAGGCGAAGCCTGATGTCCACCGCGCCCCGTCGCCCCTTCTTTCGCCGTCGCAAGACCTGCCCGTTCTCCGGCCCGAACGCGCCGAAGATCGACCACAAGGACACCCGGCTGCTGTCGCGCTACATTTCGGAGCGCGGCAAGATCGTGCCGTCCCGCATCACGGCCGTTTCGGCCAAGAAGCAGCGCGAACTCGCCCAGGCCATCAAGCGCGCCCGTTTCCTGGGGCTGCTGCCCTACGTGATCCGGTGATCCGAGCGACCGCGCGGGACCTCACGGGTCCGCGACGGCGGACGACGATCCCGGACTCGCGCGCCGATCTCGTCGACCCGCGGCAGGCTGTTGCGATCCTGCTTGCGGCTAATTAGCATGTCGAGCAGCATCGGTTCCGCTTGGACGGCGGGATCGATCGTGGCGCAAGCCGCGCAAAGCTGCTTCGTCGATCCTCGCTACCGGGGCCGGGATCGAGCGTCGGCCAAGCGGGCAAGGCCCGTCGGCTCGGTTGGGGCAATGCCACACGCCCCTAACCCTCGTAGTTCTACGGCGGGACAGCTCGACGAATGGGAAAGCTTATCGGCATTGCGCTCGGCGCCGGCGTCACGTCGGCCCTGCTCTTCACCGTGACCTCGACGGGGACGTCGGCCGCACTCGTGCTGGCCTATCTGGCGCCCCTCCCGCTCATGATTGCCGGTCTCGGCTTCACCCATGTGGCAGGCGGGCTCGCGGCATTGGTGGGCGGCGGCACGGTGGGCATCGCGCTCGGCCCGGTGCCGGGCTTGATCTTCCTCGTGATCCTGGGCCTGCCGGCCTGGTATCTCGCCCGCGTCGCCATGCTGGGCCGTCCAGGCCCTCCGGGCGACAAAGCCGAGGGAGTGTCGGCCGTCGAATGGTTTCCGGTTGCCCAGCTCATCTTGCGGATCTCGGCTTCGGCGGCCGGTCCCGTGCTGCTGGCCTGCCTCGTCGTGGTCTGGCGATTCGG
The DNA here is from genome assembly GCA_964249275.1 of uncultured Lichenihabitans sp. GTDB lineage: Bacteria > Pseudomonadota > Alphaproteobacteria > Rhizobiales > Beijerinckiaceae > Lichenihabitans. The sequence goes on along the minus strand of CAXUCF010000082.1, from coordinate 11,307 downwards.
CGGCTACCATTCTGCCCTGACGGCCTTGTCGGCCAGGCTCGCCACGCTGTTCGGTCGCGACACGCTCCCGGGTGACTTCAGCGTCGTCGACCTCGTCAGGATCGCGCCCGTGGCCATGGCGGCCTCCAGCGTCGTGATGCTGTCGTTCAACCTGTGGCTCGCGGGCCGTGTCGTCAGGATCTCCGAGCGACTGTCCCGCCCGTGGCCGAACCTCCCCGACAGCATCAGGCTGCCGCGTGTCACGGTGGTGGGCTTCGCGGCACTGCTGGTCGGAACCCTGCTGCCTGGACCTTTCGGCTTGGGTGCGGCCGTGCTGGCGGCGGCGCTCGGCATGGCTTTCGTATTCGAGGGCCTCGCCGCCGCTCATGTGTTGACCCGCGGCTTCTCGGCGCGGCGCGCTACCTTGGCGGCCATCTATCTCACGGTCGTCTTCCTGATGCCGTGGCCGCTGTTCGCCCTGGTTCTGCTGGGGTGCATCGATTGCCTGGCCTCCCTACGGGGTGGACCTGCGCTCAAGATCACGAAAAAACCAAGGAGTTAGAACCATGGACGTCATCCTGCTCGAACGCGTCGCCAAGCTCGGTCAAATGGGCGAGCGCGTGCGCGTGAAGGACGGTTTCGCGCGGAACTTCCTGCTGCCAAGGGGCAAGGCGCTACGGGCCACCGAGGCCAACGCCAAGCGTTTCGAGACGCAGCGCTCGCAGCTCGAGGCCCGCAACCTCGAACTGAAGAGCGAAGCGGAGTCGGTGGCCGAAGGGCTCGAGGGGAAGAGCTTCACGATGATCCGCCAAGCCGGCGAGAGCGGCCAGCTCTACGGCTCCGTCTCGACTCGCGACATCGCCGAAGCCGTCACGTCGGGCGGCTTCTCGGTCACCCGCAACCAGATCGTGCTGACGACGCCCATCAAGGGCATCGGCCTCCACACGGTGCCGGTGGAACTGCATCCCGAGGTCCGCGCCACGGTGACGGTCAACGTCGCGCGATCGCCGGAGGAAGCCGAGCGCCAGGCGAAGGGCGAAGAGGTGCTGCAGCGCGAGGAGACCTCGATGGACGAACTCGGCCTCGAGGTCGGGGCCGCCCTCGCGGAATCCGAAGGCAGCCTCGGCGACCGCTGAACGGGTTCGCCCGTCTTCCCTGGGGGAGATGGGCGGAACCTCACCGGGCCAGCAGGCCGATCATCGCGGCGGCCTTCATCTCGGTCCAGCGCCGGGCGCGGCGCTCCAGCGCCTCGTCGCCGCCCCCCCACCGGGATTCCTGGAACACTTCGTCGACATGCGCCAGGCGCCAGGCCGCATCGGGCGCGAGGTGGGCGTGCATCACGGCCAGCGCCAGCAGGGCGGAGCCCGTGAGCGTCGTCATCACGTCGAGCGCGGCGAGGCGGAACGGTGCCGCCGGGCCTCCGCCCACTACGGCATCGACGACATCCCCCATCCCGGCCAGCGTCGCCGGAGGCTGCGGCACGAAGGTGATGCCCTGGGCCAGGATGAAGGCAGCCCCGAAGGCATCCCGTGCCCAGTCGAGCACCGGATCCCAGGCCTCGGCCTCGGCCACCACCAGCGCGGCCGGACCGGCGGCGCGATAGAGCAGCAGGTCGGACGACAGGTAGGTCTTTACCTCGTCGGCGACGGCCCGCATCTGCGTCGCCACACCATCGATCGCCGTGTTGCTGATGCGGGTCAGCGGCATGAGAGCGGGATCGATGAACTCGCGCTGGAGGTCCCATTCGGCCGCCAGCGCCATGGCGGCTGCCCGGGACGGCAGGAGGAGGTCGCGCCTGGACGGCGTCTTGGCCGATCGCCCGTCCAGCAACAGGGCGAAACCATCCTCGCGTTCGCCGACATCCGCGGCGGCGTAGAAGCGTTTCGGCCGGGCCGGCGCGGCCTCGCGCCCCGGTCGCGACGAGGATTCGCCTCGCGGGTCCGCCATGCTCTAGTCCTCGGGGGCGTTCTCGATCGGGTCGTACTGCTTCACGTCGAAGCCGAACAGATCCCACGTCGCCTGCATGTGGGGTGGCAGCGGTGCCGTTACGTCCAGCGTGCCACCTCGCGGATGCGGCAGTACGAGGCGGCGCGCCAGCAGATGAAGCTTGCGTTCGACGCCTGACGGAATGGCGCGCGACGGATCGACGTTGCGCGCGCCGCCCGGCGGCGGCACGCCGTATTTCGGGTCGCCCACGATCGGGTGACCGATCGCCTCGGCATGAGCACGGAGCTGGTGGGTGCGGCCCGTGATGGGCTTCATGCTCAGCCAGGCAAGCCGCGGCAGCACGCGATCGACTGTGGCGAAGAGCGTCACGGAATGCTGGGCCTCGGGGTCGCCGTGCCTGGCGACCCTCATGCGTTCCATGGCGGCCCGGTCCCCGCCTCCGGCTTTCCCACCGCCGGCCCGGTCGGCAGCCCGCACGTCGCCCATGCCGTCGCCCTTGGCCAGGAAAAGCGAGATCCGGCCCTGCCCGGGCTTCGGCACGCCCTCGACCAAGGCCCAATAATGCTTGCGCGCCTGTCGCGACCTGAAGACCTCGCCCAGTTCGGCGGCGATCTTGCGGCTGCGCGCCACGAGCAGCACGCCCGAGGTGTCGCGGTCCAACCGGTGGACCAGCAGCGGCCGATGACTGGCGCTGTCACTCAGGCTTTCCAACATACCGTCGATGTGCTGAACCGTCCCCGAGCCGCCCTGGACCGCGAGGCCGAAAGGCTTGTTCAAGACAATCACGTCGCGGTCTTCGAACAGCATCATGTTCAGGAGGGCGCGGCGATCCTCGTCGGACGGCTGGGCGCGCCGGACCTGGGGAGCCGGGAATTCGCTGTCGCGGAGCGGCGGCACCCGCACGGTCTGTCCCGGCGCCACGCGGGTCGACGTCTTGGCGCGGGCCCCGTCGAGTCGCACCTGGCCGGTGCGGACGATCTTGTTGAGATGGCCGAGCGTCAATTGGGGGTGACGGCGCTTGAACCACCGATCGAGCCGCATGCCGTCCTCGTCCTCGGTGACGACCAGGTTCTCGATACCCATGGGACCGCTCCATATCGGGGCAGACGGACCGATATGATCTCACCACGCCAACAACCGTCTCGCCCCTGCCCCGAAATGGAGGCTGGGCCACAGCGTCGTTCCGAGATGGCGCCCCGCGGAGCCGGATGCAAGCCTATTGCGGCGCTGCATCCGGCGTCGGCGCAGTCGCTCGAA
>CAXUCF010000082.1:0-8114 GCA_964249275.1 uncultured Lichenihabitans sp. | reverse complement strand
GGGCGGGGTCCGCGGCGGCCGGTGCCGCATCCGGGATCGGCGTTGCTACGGGCGGGGCCGCGTCGGCGGGCTTGCTGTCGGCCGACGTCGTCGTCTTCAGTTCCGGCAGCCCGTGCTGGACCTTGTCCAGGATGGCCGGCAGGTCCTCGGGCTCGGGCTTGAGGTCGCGGGCGTGGTTCCATTGAAACTGGGCGTCGAGCTTGCGGCCTACACGCCAGTAGGCGTCGCCCAGGTGGTCGTTGATGGTCGGGTCGCCGGGCTTCAACGCGATGGCGCGCTCGAGTTCCTTCACGGCCTCGGCATAATCGCCCAGCCGATAGTCGGCCCAACCCAGGCTGTCCACGATGAACCCGTCCTCCGGCCGCAAGGCCACGGCCTTGCGCAGCATCTTGAACGCCTCGTCGAGATGCACGCCACGGTCGACCCAGGAATAGCCGAGGTAGTTCAAGACCAAGGGCTGATCCGGCTGCAGCGTGAGCGCCTGCTGGAAGTCGGCCTCGGCCAGCGGCCATTGCTTGTCGCGTTCGTAGGAAATGCCGCGGAAATACAACAGGCTCCAGGCGCTCTTGTCGGCCTTGGGCGAGGCTTCGAGCGCCTTGGTATAGGCGGTGGCGGCGTCCCCGTACTGCTTCTGCTCGCGCAGCACGTTGCCCAGGGTGGTCAGGGCATCGATATCGCCGGGGTGTGTCGCGACGATGTCCCTCAAATATCGGACCGCGTCCTCCGGCCGACCCATGACGTCGAGCGTCAGACCCGTCTGAACGTCGGCATTGTCGCGCAGCGGACTCGCGTCCGGAACCTTGTTGTAGACCGCGATGGCCTGCTCGTTCTGCTTCAGCCGGCCGTAGATGTCGGCCAGGGTCACCTCGGCCAGGCTGTTTTGCGGCGCCAGGTAGAGCGATAGGCGCAGGTAGATCATGGCGGCGAGTTCGTCGCCCTGGCGGCCACCCGCGGCCCCCAGGCCGTACAGCACCTCCGCGGCACCCTCCTGGGCGGTCCTGACCAGCGGCTGCAGGGGCCTTCCGCCCTGGATGTCGGCGAGATCCGCATCGATCAGCGGATGGTGGGGCAGCACCTCCCCAAAGGTGTGCAGCGCGCGCAGTGCCTCGTCCTTGGCGCCATGCCGGCCCTCGAAGCGGGCATAGGCGTCGACGAGGCGCAGAATGGTCTTGTCTTCCGCATAGGCTGTCTTGAAGCGTTTGGTCGCTTCCGGCAGGTCGTTGGCCAGGTCGGCGATGAGCGCCGCATGGTAGTCGCGGAACACGGCGAAACCGGTGTCCTTCAGGCTGTCGATGGCGGCCAGACCCTTCTTCTCGTCGCCCTGCCCGGCGTAGGACCATGCGGTCAGCAGACTGGCCGTGATGTCGTGTTCGCGCCCGGCTCCGCCGCTGGCGAATTCGTGCCGGGCCGCCACCCAGTGCCCGTCCTTCAACTGCCCGATGCCCAGCACCATGTGGGCCAGACCGTTCTTGCTGTCGTTCTTGACCATCCGGCGGGCGATATCGAGCGCGTCCGCGATATCGCCGTTCGACAGCGATGCCACGAAGGTCCGTTCCGTCAATTCCGAATTCCGCGGGTCGGAGCGCAGGACCTCCTTGAAGTAAGCCGATGCCGCGGCCGTGTCGCGATCGGCGCCGGCCACCAGGGCCGACAGATAATTGCCCGACACGCTGCCGCTGACATCCGGCGGCGGAGGCAGCGCGATAGTTTCGCGGGCCTGGAGCCCGCACGAGAACGCCGCACCGACGAGCAGAAGGACGGCGAGGGGCGCGGCGCGACAGGCGGACACGCGCCACGCGGCGCCGGAGAGAAGTCCTGGGGCGATAGGATCGGGCACGGAGACCTTGTCGGGTTGTGGGCGGCGACGTCGCCGGACACGCTCGGGCGTCTTCCGACGGTGGCACGGTGACGGCGGAAGATGTCCTTTTTGCGCAGGTGCCGCAAGGGCGCGTCGGCCTCTCCGGCGCCATCGAGCCTCGCGGGAATTGACGCCCCGCGCCGGACGCGGTTTCCTCGCGGCGACGGGCATCGGGGCAGCAGGGTCATGGGAACGTTCAAGGCGCTTCGCATCGACCGGACCGAAGCCGGACAGACGGTGGCCGTGGTGCGGTTCGACGATGCCGACCTCATGCCGGGCGACGTCACGGTGCGGGTCACCCATTCGACCGTCAACTACAAGGACGGGCTTGCCATCACGGGCCGCTCGCCGGTGGTGCGGCGTTTCCCCATGATCCCGGGCGTCGACCTCGCCGGCACGGTCGAGACGTCATCGCATCCGGACGTCAAACCGGGCGACGCGGTGGTGCTGAACGGCTGGGGCCTCGGCGAGACCCATCTCGGCGCCTATGCGGAGCGCGCCCGCGTCCGGGGCGAGTGGCTCGTGCCGCTGCCGCCAGGGTTCAGCCCGGCGGAAGCCATGGCGATCGGCACGGCCGGCTACACGGCCATGCTGGCCGTGCTGGCGATCGAGAAGCAGGGGCTCTCGCCCAGTGACGGTCCCGCCCTCGTGACGGGAGCGGCCGGCGGGGTCGGATCGGTCGCGGTGGCACTGCTGAGCAGGCTCGGCTGGCACGTGATCGCCGCGACCGGGCGGCCTGAGGAAGCGGAGTTCCTGCGCGGCCTCGGGGCCGCCGAGGTCATCGGACGCGACGAGCTGTCGAAGCCCGGCCGCCCGCTCGGCAGGGAACGCTGGGCCGCGGCCATCGACGCCGTCGGCTCGCACACGCTGGCCAATGTCCTGGCGCAGACGAGGATGAACGGCGCCGTGGCGGCCTGCGGCCTCGCGGGCGGCTCCGATCTCCCGACGACCGTGATGCCGTTCATCCTGCGGGGCGTGTCGCTCCTCGGCATCGACAGCGTCATGGCCCGCCGCGAGCGGCGGCTGGAGGCCTGGTCGCGGCTCGATCGCGATCTCGATCGGGAGAAGCTGAACGCCCTCACCGCCACGATCGGCTTCGACGACATCGTGCCGACCGCGCATGCCATCCTCGACGGCAAGGTGCGGGGGCGCGTGGTGGTGGAGATGGGACGGTGAAGGCAGCCGAGTTGCAGTCGATCAGCGGTCGAGAAACCTTGCGCAAAGGCTGGGTGAAGGAAATTGCATGCAGAACAACTCAAATGTTGCCGCAGCAATCTCCCTGCTGCTCTTCGCAACGGGGTCGATTGTACCCGCAAAGGCAGCCTCAGTTTATGTGACGTCCGACTCGGAGCCTGGCTGGCGATCTTCAGGCCAAATGGAGGCGCAGGTTCGGACGACGCTGCGGTCCGTCCTGGCCGATTTCAATGGCGGGAGGTACGAGCGCGCCTACGCTGCTTATGATCCGGCGTTCCAGCAGAATGCCACTTCGCAACAATTCGCTCAGGAAGGCGCCCGCTTCGCCGCGCAGACCGGCCCGATGTCGAGCTTGCGTATCATACGCATCACCTGGACCAAGCCGCTGGCCGGATCCTCGCTCTCCGGCGTTTACGCGGCCGTCGACGTCTTGAAAACCTTTCGCAACGTGAGGCGGGACTGCGGCTACCTCGTCCTGCATCTCGCTTCGGACGGTGCAAGCTGGAAGGTTCTCCGCTCGGAAGACCACTTCATGACCGATGCGACTTACGACGGTCTGGTGCAGCAGGGCCGCGCGGGCGAGGCCGAAAGCAATTGGGACAACCTCAAGCGATCCTGTCCGAACGTCTCGTGAGCATCGGGCGCCCTGCTGGCAAGCCCCGGAATCACCGCTGCGCCGCTGCCCGCGCCAAGCGATCGTTGATCGCCTCTCCAAGTCCCTCGCGCGGGATTGGCGCCACAGCGATCGTGCCGGCTCCGCCGAGCGCATCGTCGAGCCGTCTCAGGTGACCGAACAGATTGGCCGCCGCTTCCGGGAAGTCGGCTCGTGGCGACAAGTCGAGCCGCGGTGCTTCGACCTGCCCTGACCCGCGTTCCGCCGCTGCGAAGTGTCCGCCGAAGTCGAGCACGGCCTCCCCGGGCGCGAGGTCGACCGCATCGAGCCGCACGGCAGCGCGCGGCGCGTAGTGGGACAACAGCATGCCGGGCGCGACGGTCGGGCCGTCCGGCGCCGGTGTGCCCAATCGCCGGCCCAGCACCCCCTCGATCGCCTCGCGCGTGATCCCACCCGGCCGCAGCAGCACGGGTGCGTCCAGGCACGCCACGATGGTGGACTCGACACCGACCGTGGTGGGGCCGCCGTCGAGGACCGCGTCGATGCGGCCGTCGAGATCGCGCAGGACGTGGTCGGCCGTCGTCGGGCTGATGCGGCCGGAGCGGTTCGCCGACGGCGCCGCGACCGGCATTCCTGCGGCGGCCAGCAGGGCGCTGGCGACCGGGTGGGACGGCACCCGCAGCGCCACGCTGTCGAGGCCGGCCCGGGCGAGGTCGCAGACCGTGCAGCCGGGGGCCGATGGCACGACCAGCGTCAGCGGGCCGGGCCAGAAGGCACGCGCCAGCGTCAGCGCCGCGGCAGCGAAGGTTCCCTGCTCCGTCGCACCATCGAGGTCCGCCACATGGGCGATGAGCGGATTGAACCGCGGCCGACCCTTGGCGACATAGATGCCGGCCACGGCTGCGGCCGACCGGGCGTCGGCACCGAGCCCATAAACCGTTTCAGTCGGAAAGGCCACGAGGCCGGCACGGCGCAGGATGGTGGCTGCTGCGCCGATCCCCTCGGGATCGGCGCCGAGGCGTAGCGTCGTCTTTGACCCGTCACTCATGGGCCAGCCATAGGACGGATCATGCTGGGACGGGCGAGAAAAGCGGGCGGGACGCCCGCGTTACGAGTGATGCGTCCGGAGCGCGGGCGTCCCGCCCGCATGGGGACCGTCCTCGTGACAAGGCCGGCCGCCGGAGTTGCTTTCAGACGTGAAGGGCCGCGCGCAACTCGTTCAACTGGTCGAGCTTCTCCTGGGCGAGGCGACGGGTCTCGTCGCCGCGGGCGTCGGACACGTCCTCGCGGGCGTCCTGGATCTCGGCCTCGAGCTTGGCGGCGTCGAGCTGCTCCAACGGCACGGCGCTCTCGGCCAGGATGGTGAGGCCGGTCGGCGCCACGTCGGCGAAGCCGCCGCGCACGAAGAGGCGCGTCTCCTTGCCGGTCTCGATGACCCTGACGACGCCCGGCTTCAGGGTCGACATCAGCGGCGCGTGGTCCTTCATCACCGTGAACTCGCCCTCCGTCCCTGGCACAACGACCTGCTCGACGTCGCCCGTGAACAGCAGGCGCTCGGGCGAGACGAGTTCGAACGGGAAGGAGGGCATCGGTCAGTCCTCGGAGAAGCGCGGGTCACCCGGAGGCGCGCCGCGGAACATCGCTACGAACGAAGCGTCACGCCGCCTGGGCGAGCTTGCCGGCTTTTTCGACCGCTTCCTCGATCGTGCCGACCATGTAGAAGGCCGATTCCGGCAGATGGTCGTACTGGCCCTCCACCAGGCCCTTGAAGCCCTTGATGGTGTCGGCCAGCGACACGAGCTTGCCCGGCGAACCGGTAAAGATTTCAGCTACGTGGAACGGCTGGCTCAGGAACCGCTCGATCTTGCGGGCGCGGGCCACCGCGATCTTGTCCTCCTCGGAGAGTTCGTCCATGCCCAGGATCGCGATGATGTCCTGGAGCGCCTTGTAGCGCTGCAGCACCTGCTGGACCTGGCGGGCGACCGCATAATGCTCCTCGCCGACGATCGCCGGCGACAGCATGCGGGAGGTCGAGTCGAGCGGATCCACGGCCGGGTAGATGCCCTTCTCGGCAATGGAGCGCGACAGCGACGTGGTAGCGTCGAGATGGGCGAAGGAGGTGGCGGGCGCCGGATCGGTCAGATCGTCGGCCGGCACATAGATGGCCTGGACCGAGGTGATCGAGCCCTTGTTGGTCGTGGTGATGCGCTCCTGCAGGGCGCCCATGTCGGTGGCCAGCGTCGGCTGGTAGCCCACCGCGGAGGGGATGCGGCCGAGCAGCGCCGACACTTCCGAGCCCGCCTGGGTGAAGCGGAAGATGTTGTCGACGAAGAACAGCACGTCCTGGCCCTTGTCGCGGAAGTTCTCGGCGACGGTCAGGCCGGTCAGGGCCACGCGGGCGCGGGCGCCCGGGGGCTCGTTCATCTGACCATAGACGAGCGCGCATTTGGAGCCTACGGCGGAGCCGCCGTGCTCATGCGGGTCCATGTTGACCTTGGACTCGATCATCTCGTGATAGAGGTCGTTGCCCTCGCGGGTCCGCTCGCCCACGCCGGCGAAGACGGAATAGCCGCCGTGCGCCTTGGCGACGTTGTTGATCAGTTCCATGATCAGCACGGTCTTGCCGACGCCGGCGCCGCCGAACAGGCCGATCTTGCCGCCCTTGGCATAGGGTGCCAAGAGGTCGACGACCTTGATGCCGGTCTCCAGGATCTGCGCTTCCGTCGACTGTTCGACATAGCTCGGGGCGGGCTGATGGATGGCCCGCATCTCGTCGGTCTTCATCGGACCGGCTTCGTCGACCGGCTCACCGATGACGTTCATGATGCGGCCGAGCGTGCCCTCCCCGACCGGTACCACGATGGGCCGGCCGGTATCGGTGACCTCCTGGCCGCGGGTCAGGCCCTCGGAGATGTCCATGGCGATGCAGCGGACTGCGTTCTCGCCGAGATGCTGCGCCACTTCGAGCACCAAACGGACGCCGTTGTTGCTGGTCTCGAGCGCGTTCAGGATCTCGGGCAGGTGGCCTTCGAACTTCACGTCCACCACCGGCCCGATCACCTGGGTGACGCGGCCGGGCGTACGATTGGTCGAGGCGGCGTTGAGGCTGTTGTTGCCGGCGTTCTGGCTGAAATCGTCCATGGTGTTCTCTCGATCTGATGCGGGCGCGGCAGCGGCTGTCTTCGGATGGATGGCCTGGGGCGAAGTGGCGCTACAAGGCCTCGGCACCCGCGATGATTTCGATCAGTTCCTTGGTGATCATCGCCTGGCGGGACCGGTTGTAGACCTGCGTCTGCTTCTTGATCATCTCGCCGGCGTTGCGGGTCGCATTGTCCATGGCGCTCATGCGGGAGCCTTGTTCGGACGCGGCATTCTCGAGCAGCGCACGGAACACCTGGATCGAGATGTTGCGTGGCAGCAGCGTCGCCAGGATCTCCTCCTCGCCGGGCTCGTATTCGTAGGCCGCGCCCGTCTGTTCGCTCGGGTCGGCCGCGGGGATCTCGGCCGGGATCAGCCGCAAGGCCGTCGGCACCTGGACGATGACGGAGCGGAAGCGCGAGAAGAACAACGTACAGACATCGAATTCGCCCGCGTCGAACATGGCGATGATCTTCCTGCCGATCGGATCCGCATCGCCGAAGCCGAGCTGCTTCACGCCTCTGAGGTCGATCACCTCGACGATGTCGCTCTCGAACTGGCGCCGGAGCTGATCGAAACCCTTCTTGCCGACCAGCAGCAACTTGACCGTCCTCCCATCGCGCAGCAGCCGATTGGCATGCTCGCGGGCGAGGCGCACGATGGAGGCGTTGAAGGCGCCGCAAAGCCCGCGCTCGGCCGTGCAGACCACGAGCAGGTGAACCTGGTCACGGCCGTTCCCGGCCAGCAGCGGAGGCGCCTGCGTGCCAGCCCCGATACCGCGCGCCAGATTGGCCAGCACCTTTTCCATGCGCTCCGCGAAAGGACGCGCGGCTTCCGCCGCCGTCTGGGCGCGACGCAGCTTGGCGGCCGCCACCATCTGCATGGCCTTGGTGATCTTCTGGGTCGACTTGACCGAGGCGATCCGGTTCCGCATGTCCTTCAGGGACGGCATGTCGAGGGCTCGTTCAGTGGATGGAGGCACCCCGGAGCGGAAGCCGGGGCGGGCCGGACGGTCGGTCCATGGCAGTGCGACGGCGGCCGATCAGGCGAAGGAGGTCGTGTAGGTTTCCACGGTGTTCTTCAGCTTGCCGGCAGAATCCTCGTCGAGGTCCTTCGACGTGCGGATGGCATCGAGCAGCGGCATATGGCTGGAGCGCAGCAGTGCCAACAAGCCGTCCTCGTAGGCCCTGATCCGGTTCACCGGCAGCTTGTCGAGGTAGCCGTTGACGCCCGCATAGATGACGCAGACCTGCTCCTCCATCTTCAACGGCGAGAACTGCGGCTGCTTCAAGAGTTCGGTCAGGCGCGAAC
>CAXUCF010000081.1:14238-18571 GCA_964249275.1 uncultured Lichenihabitans sp. | reverse complement strand
CCATAGTAGCCACCGATATAGCCGCCGTAGTAGCCACCGAGGTAACCACCGTAGTAGCCGCCGTAACCGTATCCGCCGTAGTAACCTGCCATGTCAGTCATCCCTCATCACGCCAGCCGCAAAAGACTGACCCACGTTACTCGAGCCCCCAACGCCACCCCAGGGACACGATCCTCAGCGCACCATCATCGTCGGACGGAAGTCGGACCACAAGGCCGCGCTCAAGCTGGTTTCGCTTTCGCCTAAGAAAGCACGCACGTGTGCTCTGCGCGGCACAGGTCGACAAGACCTACGCTCACAAAACGCACACGTTCGATCATCGTTCCTGCCCCGATTGTTCGAACATCGACTGAAGCGGAGACAGAATGTAGTCGATCGCCCTCCGGCTTTCTGTCCTGATCTCCACCGTTACCGTCATGCCCGATGTTAACGGAAGCATGTGCCCACCGACCTTCAACCCTTTCTGCAGGGGCGCGATCGTCACGGGAAAAACGAGATCCTGCGTCTGCTGCGCCGCAGTCGTCGCCGACATGGCGCCATCGGCGCTGGGCGGCGTCGAGCCGTTCTGCTGCTGCTGTTGCGCCTGCTTGCCCGGAAGCGCATCCGCCGCGATCTTCACGACCTTGCCGTCGATGGTGCCGTAACGGGTATAAGGAAAGGTATCCACCTTGATGGTCGCGTCCTGGCCGGCCTTGATGAATCCCGCGTCGCTGTTGAGGATGTAGGCCTCGATCTCGAGCGGGGCGTCCTCGGGCACGATCTGCATCATCTGCTGACCCATGGTGACAACCTGGCCGACTGTCGTCACGGCGGTCGCCTGAACGGTACCGGTAATAGGTGCCACGATCGTCATGTTGGAGACCTTGTCGGCCGCCTTGACGAGGCTCTGCGTGAGCTGATCCACCTGTTGCTGGGCCGCGACCAGCGCCTTGGTGTTCGAACCGACGAAGCTCTGCCGCGCGATCTCGATCTGGCTCTCGATGACGGGAATCGCAGCCGCGCTCTCTGCCAGGCTTCCTTGCAGGTTGACCAGCTGCAACTGTGCCGTCTGCAACTGCTGCTCCTGTTCGAGGACGGTAACACGGCTGTTCCAGCCGTCCTTGAACAGTGTGTTGCGCATGCCGAGGTGCTCGTTGATCAGACCGATCACGGACTTCTGCGGTTCGATGTTGGCCTGGTACTTGTCGCGCTCGACTTCCTTGGCGGTCTTCTGCGCCGTGAGATTGGTGATCGTTGCGGCGAGGCTCGACAGTTCGCTGCGCAGCGCCTGCTCTTCCCGACTCTTGACCTCGGGCGGAAGGTCCGCCGGCCACGTGACCGCGGGTTTGGTGTCGACGGTCGCCGTCTCCGTCGCGGCCAACTCGGCACGATGCCGCACCACCTCGGCCCGCGCATCGAACAGGTTGTCCCGCACCACGGTCCAGTCGGCGATCGCCTGCGTCGGATCGAGTTGAACCAGCACGTCGCCGGCCTTCACGGCGTCTCCGTCAGTCGCCCTGATCTTCGTCACGCGTCCCGAATCGACCGGCTGCACCACCTTGGTGCGTCCCGACGCCTGCACCTTGCCGGTCGCGTCCGCATAGACGTCGAGGTGCCCGAACCAGGACCAGGCCAGGGCCGTCGCGACAAGGCCGCACAAGGCGTAGATCAGCGCGATCCGGACCGGGGAGGCTGGGGCTTCCAGGATCTCCAGGGCTCCAGGCAGGAACTCGCGATCCCGCGACACTCGCTTCGGCTTGATCGGCGCCCAGAGCTCGTCGAGGTCGATGGCGGGCCGCCCGGCCGTCTTGAGCCGTGCCGTCGGTCTGGAGCCCGGCCCGTCGCCTCGCGTGGCGTCGCGCCGCAAACCCTGGCCGGGTCCTTGCCGCGTCTGCGGCTGGGAAGGCCGCGAAACCGCCATACCCGTGCCCGGCATCCGGCCGACCTCCGATGGCGGGTTCGACTGTGCAGTGTCGGGCACGAGCGACAGGCTGTCGCGTCCCGAGCCTCCTCGCGGCGTCCTCATGCGCTCACCTGATCGGTCTGCAGGGACCAGAGCCGGGCGTAGAGCCCGTTGCGGCGGCGGATCAATTCGTCGTGGGTGCCGACCTCGGTGATCTCGCCGCGAACCATGCCGACGATGCGGTCGCAATGACGCACGGCCGCGAGCCGATGCGCGATGATGATCACGGTGCGGCCGCGGGCGATCTGTTCCATGTTCTCCCGAATGATCCGCTCGCTCTCGTAATCGAGCGCGCTCGTGGCTTCGTCGAAGATGAGGATGCGCGGGTCGGTGGCCAGCGCGCGCGCGATCGCGATGCGCTGGCGCTGGCCGCCCGACAAGTTGGCACCGCGCTCCTCGATCATCGTATCGTAGCCCTGGGGCAGCTTGCTGACGAATTCGTCCGCACCGGCCAGCCGGGAGACCCGCACCACCTGGGCCCGCGACATCGATGGGTTCGCCAGGGCGATGTTGTCGTGCACGGTCTGGTTGAACAGGAAGTTTTCCTGCAGCACCACGCCGAGCTGGCGGCGCAGCCAGGTGGGATCGACCTGGGCGATGTCGATGCCGTCGAGCAGGATGTCGCCGCTCGTCGGACCGTGGAACCGCTGCACCAGCTTGGTCAGCGTCGACTTGCCCGATCCGGACGGACCTACGATGCCCACGACCTCGCCGGGCGCCACATGGAGGCTGACCTTGCTCAAGGCTTCGGGGAGTTCGGGGCGATATCGAAAGCTGACGTTACGAAGCTGGATCTCGCCCCGAGGCACCGCAAGCGACTGCAGCGACGAGGGTTGGCGTTCGACGGGTGCGTCAAGGATGTCGGCCAGATGTTCGAGCGACACCTGGACCTCCTGAAAGCCCTGATAGAGCTGTGCGCTGCGCAGGATCGGCTGCGTGACGCGTTGGCCGATCATGCTGAAGGCGATGAGTCCGCCGACCGTCATGTTGCCGGAAATCACCAGTTGCGTGCCGAAGAACAGCACCAGGGCGATCTGCAGATTGGTCACGAACTGGATGCCGGTCTGGGTGACCGTGCCCAGCATGGTGCTGCCGAAGCCGGCTTTGACGTAGAGCGACAGGCGTTCCTCCCAGAGCTTCTGGAAGATCGGCTCCACGGCGGAAGCCTTGATGGTCTGGATGCCCACCACGGTCTCGACCAGGAGCTGCTGCGCCTTCGACCAGCGTCGGAACTTGTCCTTGAGCCGGCGCCGATATGCCGGCTTCATCAGCACGCTGATGCCGAAGTACACCGGGATCAGGAGCACGATCACCAGGGTCAGCTTCGCCGAATACAGAAACAGCACGCCGATGTAGATGAACAGGAACAGGAGGTCGATGACCGACGTGAGGCTCTGGTCGGTCAAAAAGCGGCGGACCGTCTCGATCTCGCGCGCCCGCGTCACGATGATGCCGGCGGGACGCCGGTCGAAATAGCTGATCGGCAGCCGGACGAGGTGCGCGTAGAGCTTGGCGCCGAGTTCGACGTCGATCCGGTTCGACGTGTGGTTCAGCACATAGGCCCGAAGATATTTGAGGATGCCCGAGAAGAACGAGATCAGCACCATGGCCAGGATGACCACGACCAGGGTCGAGTAGCTCTTCGACACGAGGACCTTGTCGACCACGAGCTGAAACACCAGCGGCGTCGCCAGTGCCAGCAGGTTGATGAAGAAGGACGTGACGAGCACGTGGACGAAAGGCTTGCGATAGCGCTTCAGCGCCGGGACGAACCAACTCAGGCCGAATTTCAGCTGCTCGACCGAGAGTTCCGCACTTTTGCCGATCAGGATGACATCCCGGTCGATGCGGGCCAGGACATCCTCGATCGGAAGCTGGAGCTGGCGCCGCGTGACGGGGTCGATGACGCGGTAGAGCCCCGGGTCCGTTTCGACGCCGAACACCGCCCAGGTGCCGTCTTTCACCTTGATAATGGCCGGAACGGGGATCGATTTCAGGCGCTTCAGGGTAGGGTCGCGCACCACCCGGGCCTTCAGCCCGATGCCGATGGCGGACCGCGCGAGGTCGTCGGCCGTGGGCGGTACGTCCCCGAGGCCGGTCTCATGGGAGAGCTGGGCCGCAGACGCGAGGACGCCGTGGTGGCTGGCGAGCTGCGCCACCGCCATGAACCCCCCGCCGAACAGCGGTATCGCATCCAGTTCCGACATCCGAACGCGTCAATCCCCATCCGAGCCGGCTGAGACCCAACCGGACGGGCTATCGCCAAGGCCGGTGAGGCGCAAGCGTGTGCCCATTACATATCAGCAATGCCCAGATCACCACATCGGTGCTGAACGCTTCTTGAATACACGCCGCCCATATGGTCGCAAGGCCGCCGGGGCGGTGCGGGTC
>CAXUCF010000081.1:0-14228 GCA_964249275.1 uncultured Lichenihabitans sp. | reverse complement strand
GCGCTCCGAGACTCGGCTGGCGGGGACGCGGGGCGGGTTTATGGTTATGCGGGGCTGGACAGGGCGCCCGGCCGGACCGGGTACCCGCGCGTGCGCCGCAACCGGCCGCGGCGAACACCCGGAGCGACGGATCATGAAACAGCATATCGACAGCCTTCGCTCGCTGCGCGATTTCCTCGTCGAGGACCGACGCAATCTCGTCACCACGATCCTGGCCGACCCGCATGCCTCAGGCGACGCTGCCCCGGATTTCATGAACCTCCAGCAATTCATCGATGTGGTCGAGCGCGCCATCAGCCACGAGCAGAGCCTCGACCGGCCGCAGGGGTCATGGCCCCCGCCGAAGCCGCCCGGCAAGGGTGGCCAGCCGCGCCCCTGAGCGCCGTCCGTCTCTTCGGCCGCGGGTCGCCCCGCGGCCCCGTGCCAGCGCCGGCGATATCGAACGGCGTCGGCGGACTCGCCGGCACCTGCCGCAGTCCTCCGGTCGCTTCGCCCGTCAGGCCGCCTTGCGCGCTACGACGAACAGACGCGGGAAAGCCAGAAGCCGCCGCCCGTCGGCCCGCGCCGGATAAGCCGCTGCGATCTCGGCTTCGTAGGCGGCCAAATATTCGGCTTGCTGCCCGGGCGGCAAGGGATCGACGAAGGGCTTCAGACCTGTGGCCCGGACCCAGGCCACAATGGCGGCGGCCGATTCCATGGCGTGGAAATAGGTGGTTCGCCAAACATCGACCTCGGCGGCCATCGGCGCCAGCAGGTCGTAGTATTGGGCCGGCACCAGCTGGATGGCGGACCGGGCCGCGCCGGCCTTGCCGATGGTGTCGCTCCAGCGCCCCCGCGCCGCGACCTCGCGCATGGCACGGTGCGAGGGCTCGTCGAGGTTGTCGGGCATCTGCAGGGCCAGCACGCCGCCCCGCGCCAGCAGCTCGAAAAGACGCGGAACCAGCGTCCGGTGGTCCGGCACCCATTGCAGCGCCGCATTGGAATAGATTAGGTCCGGCGCCGCCGCGGGCCGCCATGTCGAGGCGTCGGCCTGCACGAATGCCGTGCCGGGCAGCCGTCGGCGGGCGCTGTCCAGCATGGCGGGCGACGTGTCGAGGCCGACCACCCGTCCTTCGCCGAACCGCCGAACGATCAGTTCGGTGCTATTGCCGGGGCCGCAGCCGAGATCATAGGCGCGCTCGATGCCGTTCAGCGCGACACGGGCCAGGAGTTCCACGGCCGGCCGCGTGCGCTCCTCCTCGAAGCGGCGGTAAAGGCCGGCATCCCAGTCGACCACGCTTCCCGTGCCCGGCTTACGCGCCCGCCATGATGGCCCGGGCCCTGGAGCAATAGGCGTGGTTGGCGCGGCTCATGCGCGTCGCCAGATGTCCGGACTGGTAGCGCATCAGGGCGCCGCAGGTGTCGCCCCCCGCGGCCCGGTAGGCTTCGCCCAGGATCTTCATGCCGTAGCGCAGATTGGTGTCGGCGACGAAGAGGCCGACCGCGGGCCCTCCGAAGCCCGCCGCGCGAGCCGTTCCGTATTTGATCTGCATCAAGCCGAGCGCACCGCCGTTCGAAGCCCTGGCATTGCCGCGGCTCTCGATGCGGACCACGGCCTGCGCGAGTTTCAGGGGAACGCCATTGGCCATGGCATGGCGCGCCAGCAGGTCACCGACCGTGCCGGAGCCCCGTTCGCGCGGGCCGTCGGGCGTCTCCGACGGCGGCGGACCGGGCGTCCTCGCGCCCGCCTCCGTGTTGCCGGAGATCGCAGGAGGCGAGGGTGCGGCGGCCCCTGGCGTTTGCAGGGCCGCGGCCGAGGCGGCCGGCTCGGCCGCGAAGCTCGGCCTCAGGATTGCCGGCGAGGTTTCGAGGCGGCCGATCCGGCGAAACATGGCCCTGGCCAGCCGGCTGTGCCGCCTTGTGGCCCTGGTCTTGCCCGCGGGGGCCACTCCGTCCACCATCACGGTGGGACCGACCGGTGCCGACGGCATGATGACCGGCTTGAGGTCGGGCATAGCGTCCCGCGCCTCCGTCTCGAAAGCCGCCCTGTTGGCCGCGTGGGACAGGGACACCGAGGCTAGAAGCGTGCCGAGGACCAGGACTGCGCGGGATGTTGAAGGCAAGCGATGGTCTCCGCTGGTCGTTGGTGGAGGCCGCCGGAGCGGCGTCCGGCCCAAACCGACGGCAAAATAAGTCGAAACCTGGGCCGCCGCGGCATGAGACCTCTTCAACCCCGGTAAACAAAGCGCCGCGCACTTCATTTTTCGCCGCCTGTGTGGTTTCCGACACAGGCCTTCTTGGAGATCGCGCGCCAAAGGGGAGAGTGCCCACCCGCACTGGCGCCGGCACAATGATCTCCAAGAAAAGCCGGGTTTAGCCGGGATGGAACGGGCGTGCCTCCCAGTGACCCACGAGAGACGGGCGGTTAGGCCCGTATTCACCAAACCGGCTGCAACATGCGATCAGCGTGGGCTGGCCCGGCGTCGTGCCGTGAGGAGTCGAGATGAACAGGAAATTTGCGGCAGTCGGTGCCGCCATGCTGTCGGCGCTGTCCCTGGCGGGCTGCGCCGCCCAGAAGCCGGAAGAATATAATGCCGGGCGCGGCGCCCTCATCGGCGGCACCACGGGCGCGCTGATCGGCGGGCTCGCCACGGGTCGCCCGGTGGGCGCGCTGGCCGGCGCGGCGATCGGTGCCGGGAGCGGCGCCGTCCTGGGCGCCGCCGCGACGCCACGGCCGCTCCCGCCGCCGCCGATCTACGACGGCCCGGGTCCGGCGGGCCCGGCGCCACGCTGCGCCCGCATGGGCTACGACGAGTATGGCGAACCGGTGTGCCTCAAGCTGGCAGGTTACCCGCGCTCCTGATAGCGCCGGCGCCGTGACGGTCCTCGTGCCCTGGACAGCGGACAGCGCCCTCGCGGGTGCCGTCCGGCCATCGCCGAACCACGACGAACGCCTGGGCCGGGCAACCCCGGACAGCATCGTCCTGCACTACACCGGCATGGCCGACGGATCCTCGGCCCTGGCCCGGCTTTGCGACCCCGCCTCGCAGGTCTCCTGCCACTACCTGGTCGGGGAGGACGGCACCGTGGTCCAGCTCGTTCCCGAAGCCCGGAGAGCCTGGCATGCGGGCCAGTCGGTCTGGGCCGGGAAGACCGATCTGAATTCGGCTTCGGTCGGGATCGAGATCGTGAACGGCGGCCACGCCTTCGGCCTGCCGGCCTTCCCCGATCCACAGGTCGCGGCCGTCATCGCACTGTGCCGCGATGTCGGGGCACGCCACGCCATCGCGCCGGAGCGGGTCCTGGCCCATTCCGACATCGCGCCACGCCGCAAGCAGGACCCCGGCGAGCGCTTTCCCTGGAGGGCCTTGGCCCAGCAGGGCGTCGGCCTCTGGGTGCCCCCGTGCGACGAGGCCGCCGCCCGCCTGGCCCGCGGCATGAGGAGCGACGAAGTGGCAATCCTTCGGGCCGAACTCGCCCGCTATGGTTACGGCCTCGAGCTCGGGCATGTCTACGACGACGTCACCGCCGTGGTGGTCAGCGCCTTCCAGCGGCGTTTCCGCCCGTCGCGGGTCGACGGCGTCGCCGATGCCGGAACCCTCGACACGCTGGCGCGGCTGCTGGATCTTCGTTTCGCACCGCTCAACGCGGATCGAGCACCCGCTCGATCGCCCGTTTGATCTCGTCCTTCTCATCCTCGGCGGCTTGCAGGATTTTGGAAGACTTGAAGAAATCGAGCACTTTGAAGTTCTGAACGGCAGGCCGCAGCAGGAGGTCGGGCGGCCGATTGCGCAGCATCTTGGCCGTGATGGCACCTTGCATGATCTGGGCCGAACCGAACATGGCCTCGAAGGGTGTCGGCATGGCGGCGGCGGCGGCGACCGGGCCCGCCACGACGTCGCAGGCGATGACTTTGGCGGCCCGCGCGGGTAGCCGATCATAGGGCAGCGGATTGACGGCGGCACCGTCGACCAGCGTGCGGCCGTCCCGCACCACGGGCCGGACGAGACCGGGAATCGCCATGGAGCCCGCCACTGCGCTGCGGAGCGGGCCTTCTTCGAGCAGCAGTTCGACCCGTGCGTGATAGTCGGTCGCAACTGCCGCGAAAGGGATCTGCAGCGCCTCGAAGCTGTCCGGCATGCCGGATGGCCAGAAGTCGCCCAGCATCACTTCCGCGTCGACCATCACGGGATTGGAAAAACCGCGCCGCAGCACGTCCGTAAATTTTCCCACGCGCGCGTCGAGCAGCAGCCCCATGACGTGGTGCCGGCGACCGAGGACGCGCAGGAGGTGGGCCCGAAGGTCGCGACCGGAGTAGCCGGCCGCATAGGCCGCACCCACGATGGCGCCCATGGAACTGCCGGTGATGGCGACCGGCACGACCCCGAGTTCGTCGAGAACCTCCAGGAGGACGACATGGGCGAAACCGCGGGCGCCTCCCGCGCCGAGCGCCACGCCGAGGCCTTCCCGAACCGATGGCGGATCCGTCTCGGCTGCTCCCGGCTCGTCCACCCTCCGCAAGCTGATCACACAAAGCTCAGCAGGGCTTTCGCCACGGCGTCCGGATTCTCCTCGGCCATGAAGTGGCCGCTGTCGATCTCCGCATTCTCGGCACCGGGCGCGAGGCCGCCCCGCCAGGTGTCGATAGGGGGTGCGCTGTTGCTGTTCATCAGGTAGTGGATGCTGGCCAGGATGAGAGCCGGACAGCCGACGGTCCGGCCCGCGGCCTCGTCGTCCCGGTCGGCCGCAACGTCTTGCGTCGCGCCGGCCCGGTAGTCCTCGCACATGGCGTGGATGCGGGACGGGTCGCCCCAGGCGGCCCGGTAACGTGCGAGCGCGCGGGGGTCGAACGCCTCGAGGTTCCGGCGCTTCGTCCATTGGCTCATGAGCCCGCCGAAATAGCCGTCCGGATCGCGCGTGATCGCGTCTTCCGGCTCGGGCTCCGGTCCGGCCAGCCAGGGCCAATGCGGCGAAACCGCAGGATCCGTCTCGCGAGCCTGCCAGACCGCTGCAGTCGGAACGAGGTCGAGGAGTGCCAGCTTTGCGATGCGTCCCGGGTCGTCGAGCGCCAAGCGATAGGCAACGCGCGCGCCGCGATCATGGCCCGCCACGGCGAACCGTGCGAAGCCGAGGTCGTCCATCAAGGCCACCATGTCGCGGCCTATCATACGCCTCGTGTAGCCCCGGCCACCATGACTCGCCGGAGCCGAGGACCAGCCGTAACCGCGAAGGTCGGGGATCACGAGGGCGAACCGTGTCGCGAGGATCGGTGCCACCCGGTGCCACATGGCCGCCCTTCGGGAAAACCATGCAGCAGCAACAGCGGCTGACCCGCCCCGCCGATGCGAGCGAAAATTCGGCCGGCATCGGTCGACGCCGTATGCGGGCCGAAGCCGGGGAACAGGTCGGCGAGGTCGGTCATGTCAGGAGTCCGTGCAGCGTCAGCACTTTGTTGCCGGCGAGACGGTGATGACGATGTGTCCACACCGCGCCCGACCCCCGCACGGCGAAATGCCCGGCGCGAAACCGGGCATGTCTCTCGTCAGGCCGTCGGCTGGGGCTCCAGGCCCCCCTCGGGTCCGTGCTTCGGCCGTCCCTTGCCGACGTTCGGCACGGGCGAAGGCCTCGGAGCGGCGGGTTCGTCGTCCGATTCGCGGACCGGGGCGCGTCCTTTCAGGACACCGCGGATTTCGTCACCGCTGAGAGTCTCGTACTCGAGGAGGCCCTGGGCCAGGGATTCGAGATCGTTCTTCTTGGTGGTCAGAATATGGGTGGCGTCGGCGAGCCCGGATTCGACCAGCCGCCGAACCTCGGAGTCGATCTTCTGCGACGTCGACTCGGAAATGTTGTTCTGCTTGCCCATCGAGTAGCCCAGGAACACTTCTTCCTGGTTCTCGCCGTACATCACGGTGCCGAGTTCGTCCGAAAAGCCCCAGCGCGTCACCATGGCACGAGCCAGCTTGGTGGCCTGCTCGATGTCCGACTGGGCACCTGACGTCACCTTGTCCTTGCCGAAGATGATCTCTTCGGCCACCCGGCCGCCCATCAGCACGGCGAGGCGCGAGGTCATCTGTTCGTAGCTCATCGACAGCTTGTCGCGCTCCGGCAATTGCATGACCATGCCGAGCGCCCGGCCGCGCGGGATGATCGTGGCCTTGTGGACCGGATCGGTGGCGGGCACGTTCAGCGCCACGATGGCGTGGCCGCCCTCGTGATAGGCGGTCAGCATCTTCTCCTGCTCGGTCATGACCAGCGTGCGCCGTTCGGCGCCCATCATGATCTTGTCCTTGGCGTCCTCGAACTCCGACATGGTGACGATGCGCTTGCCGCGTCGTGCCGCCATCAGGGCCGACTCGTTGACGAGGTTCATGAGGTCGGCACCGGAGAATCCTGGTGTGCCGCGCGCCACGGTCTTCAGGTCGACGTCAGGCGATAGCGGCACCTTGCGGACGTGCACCTTCAGGATGCGTTCGCGGCCGACGACATCCGGGTTCGGCACGACGATCTGCCGGTCGAAGCGGCCCGGGCGCAGCAGCGCAGGGTCGAGCACGTCGGGCCGGTTAGTGGCGGCAATCAGGATGATGCCTTCATTGGCCTCGAACCCGTCCATCTCGACCAGCAACTGATTGAGCGTCTGCTCGCGTTCGTCGTTGCCGCCGCCGAGGCCTGCGCCGCGGTGTCGGCCCACGGCGTCGATCTCGTCGATGAAGATGATGCAGGGCGCGTTCTTCTTGCCCTGCTCGAACATGTCGCGCACGCGGCTCGCGCCAACGCCGACGAACATCTCCACGAAATCCGAGCCCGAGATGGTGAAGAACGGGACGTTGGCCTCACCCGCGATAGCCCGGGCCAGCAGGGTCTTGCCAGTTCCGGGCGGGCCGACCAGGAGCACGCCGCGCGGGATGCGGCCGCCGAGGCGCTGGAACTTCTGCGGGTCGCGGAGGAACTCCACGATCTCCTGCAGGTCCTCCTTGGCCTCGTCGACGCCCGCCACGTCCTCGAACGTGACACGCCCGTGGGCCTCGGTCAGCAGCTTGGCCTTCGATTTGCCGAACCCCATGGCCTTGCCGCCGGCGCCCTGCATCTGCCGCGACATGAAGATCCACACGCCGATGAAAGCCAGCAGCGGGAGGCCATTGACCAACAACGTGACCAGCCACGAATTGCCGTCCGACGGCGCCTTGGCGGTAATCTGCACGTTCTTCTTGTACAGGTTCTGTACGAGCGACGGGTCGTTCGGCGCATAAGTCGAGAAAGCGCCGCGGCTGTCGCTGTAATGGCCGGAAATCTCAGAGCCCGCGATGGTGACGTCGTGTACCTTGTTCTGATCGACCTCGTTCAGCAATTGACTGAACGTGATGTCCTGGGCCTGCGCGCCCTGCCGACCCGGGTTTTGGAACAGGAGCACCAATGCCACGACCAGGAGGAAGACGATCACCCAGAGGGCGAAATTCCTGAAATTAGGGTTCATCGGAGACTCGTTCCAAGCGTTGACGATCGCGGCAGGGTCGAAGGTGCGGCTCCGCCCGAAGGCCACGCTGCTCGAAGGGTCAATGTAGGCGGTCGTCCGAAGCTTGCCAAGGGAAGCCAGATCCCGTGCCTGAGCCTATCCGGCCGGCCTGGGCGGCAGCGTTGACGCAGGCCGTCGCGGCGGCTCGGGCCTTACGGTCAGCCGTTCGACACCGTCGAACGCTACCAGGACCCCGAGCAGGTTCCGCCGCAATGGGGCCTGCACGGCCGCAGCGGCGCGAAGCTCGCCCGCGAGCCGCTCGATCTGTTCGAGCCGGGGCCGGCCCGAACCGACCTGCCCCAGCAGCAGTTCCAGCGCCCGATCCAGCACGGCCGCGGGCTCGTGGAGGAGGCGGACCCCTGCGTAGCAACCGGGTTCGCCCGGCACCGCGCCGCCCAGCAGAGCGCGCCGGGCCATCCGATCGATCACGGCGCTCGTCTCGGCCATGCGCCGGGCCAGGACAGCGAAGCGGCGCGCGTCGAGTCCTTCTTCGGCCAGCATCGGCATGAGGCGCCTCAGGCGCGCTCTGGCGAAGCGCGGATCGGCGTTGCTAGCATCTTCCGCGACGGGCAAGCGCAAGGACAGGCAGGTGGCGACGAGGCTGGATTTCGGTACGTCGAGGAAAGGGCGCACGTGCGCGATGCCGTCGCGCGTCACGCAAGTCGCCATGCCGGCGAGGCCTGCCACACCGGATCCCCGACTCATCCGCAGCAACACGGTCTCGGCCTGATCGTCGAGCGTGTGGGCCGTCACGAGATGGCTGGCACCGACGGCGCGGGCGGCGTCGGTCAGCAGACGGTAGCGCTCGCGGCGGGCCGTTTCCTGGATCCGGGTGACGGGCTTGGCTCCGACCCAGGTCAGGATCTGGGCGCCAAGCCCGAGCGCGGCGGCCTGGGCCGCGACCGCTTCGGCGACGTCGCGCGAACCGGGGCGGAGGCCGTGATCCACCGTCGCGACCGCAAGCCCGGGCAAGTCGGCCGCGACGGCAGCCGCGAGCCCCATGAGGGCGGTGGAATCAGGACCGCCCGAGACGGCCAGCAGGATCGCGTCGGCGCCGGCAAGCGGCGTGAAAAGCGAACGGGCCTCATCGAGCGTCAGGGGGACCGCAGTGGCCGGGCCGGGCATCGACCTTCCAGGGCCGGCGGATCAGCAATGGGCGCGTTTGAGTTCCCGGTCGACGCCGGCCCGCACGTCCGGCGCGGCACTCGGATATTTCCGGTCGACCTCCTGGTAGGTGGCGCAGGCCTGGTCCTTGGCACCGAGTGCATTGAGGGCGACGCCGAGCCGCAACAAGGCGTCGGGTGCCCGGCTGGATTTCGTGTAGTCGGTTGACAGCTTGAGGAACTGCTCGGCGGCTTCGCGATGCCGGCCGAGCCGGGCGAAGCTCTCCCCGAGGAAGTAGGTGGCGTCCGGCAGCAGCCGATCGCGCGGATACTTCTGGATGAACTCCTGCAGCCCGGCTGCTGCCGCGTCATACTGCCCGTTCTTGTAGAGGGCGTAATCGGCTTCGTACTCGCTCCTGGTGCCGCCCGGGGTCAAGCTGGCCACGGGGCCCGAAGCTGGCGCGGCGCCCGGCCCGTTCGCGGTGCCGCCGGTGGATGGCGAAGCGCCGGATGGAACGCGGGTCCCCGGATCCGATGCCGGGGCCGAACTCTCCGCATTCGGGGTGGGGGCGGATCCGCCCAGTGCCCCATGGGTCAGGTCGAGCGGAGCACGCGACTCGACCCGCGCCGTGGCGCCGGCCCCAGCGGGCATGCTGCTGCGCAGCGGAGCGCTCGGCACGGTGGTTCCGAGCGGTTTCGGGGCGCCGACCGCGTTGGGGTCCACGGCGGGGTCGAAGGCATCGCCGCGGCGCAGCGGCTTCGCCGCCGCGACGCTGCCGCCCGCTGGCTCGCCCGGCTGCAAGGCCGAGGGCGGCGGCGTTCCGGCGTCCGCGGCCTGGTCCGCTGCCCCCTCGTCGATGTCGCCACGTTTCTGCAGGGGCGGTTTGCCGCCTGCGGGTGCTGCGCTCCGGTTCAGATCCTGGAACCGAAAATCCACGTCCTGCTGCATCTTGCGCAGCGAATCTTCGAGTCGTTTGTTCTGGAACTGCAGCTGCTCGATCTGGCCCGTCAGGGACCTGATGCGGCTTTCGAGACGGTCCACGCGTACCAGCAGGGCCGCAGCGCTCGCCGGGTCGTCCTGCTGGTCCGGATCGTTTTGCGCCACCGTGATCCCGCTGCCCGCGACGGCCCGGCCCACCGATCCGCCCGGGTTGAGCACCACCGCGACGAGCAGGGCCAAGGCCAGACCCGGCCAAGGGCGAAGTGAGATTTTCATGTGTCCTCGGGGCCTCTATCGCGACGGAGGTCGCGGGGGTGGATACCCGTGGTCTTATAGCCCCATCGACCGCGATAGGGCAGGGGTCGGACGGCGGGGACGCCGCAATCGGGCCCTGGGCGACGCCAGCGGCTCGTGCCGAACCCACCGCAGCCCGACGCCATCGGCGGACTCAGGACTCCGCGCCTTTCAGCACCGTGACGGCCCGGCGGTTCTGCGACCAGCAGGAGATGTCGTTGCAGACCGCGACCGGGCGCTCCTTGCCGTAGCTGATCGTCTTGATGCGGGCCGCCGAAACACCGCGCGCCACGAGGTATTGCTTCACAGCCTCGGCGCGCTGCGCCCCGAGCGCGAAGTTATACTCCCGCGTGCCGCGTTCGTCCGCGTTGCCCTCGACCGTGAAAGCGTAGCGCTGGTATTGCGCCAGCCAGCGCGCCTGCTTGTCGAGCGTCGCCTGCGCGGTCGCGGACAGATCCGTCTGGTCCGTGTCGAAGAAGACGCGATCGCCGACGTTGACGGCGAAATCCTGGACGCTGCCCGGCGTCGAGGGGCCACCCGCGCCGAACCGGCCACCGTTGGCGCCGAGACCGCCGGCACCGAATGCCCCCACGGCATCGGCAGGATCCTTGGCGCAACCCGCGGCCACGATCCCCACCAGGGCGACCGCAACCAGGCCGAGCCCGCGGGCTGAATAAAAAAATTGCATTCGAAAGTCCTCGTAAAGGGCGGGCCGGCTGTCCCTTCCTGATATCCGCCGATGGTTAAACGAAGGTTCCGTCAACCCTACCGGCGCTTTGAAGAGATCGCGCGAATGATCACGGACGATGCTTCATGGTTGATGGCCGGTTAATGGCGTTATCGGGGCTTGCGGGGGTTTGCGCGCCGCCGTGGCGTCGGAGTTACAGGCGGGCGGTCCGGGCCTCGGGGCCTCTTGAAGCGCGGCTGGCGGCGCAAAGCCTCTCCGGCGGCATCATTCGGCGGGCACCTTGGCGCACTCTGCCGCAGCTTCGGCCCGCATCTCGCGTTCCGCCTCGTAGATGTAGTCCCGCGTCAGCGGCGCAGCATCCACGGCCTTCGACAGCTGAACCTGAAACACCATGAAGCCGAAATAACGGAAGCTGATCTCGCTGCCGACGAGGTAGAACTCCCACATCCGGCGGAAGCGTTCATCGTAGAGGCCGGACAGTTCATGCGAGCGGGCTTCGAAGCGTTCGCGCCAGAGGCGCAGGGTTTGGGCGTAATGTAGACGCAGGATCTCGAGGTCGTTGATCCAGAGCCCATTGCGCTCGATGGCGGGCATCACCTCGGACAGGGCCGGCGCGTAACCACCCGGGAAGATGTATTTGAGGATCCAGGTGCTGGTCGGCTCGGGCCCGTACATCTTGCCGATGGAATGCACGAGCGCGATGCCCGAGGGTGTCAGGAGCCGCTTGATGGCTGCGAAATAGGTCTCGTAATTCGGCAATCCGACATGCTCGAACATGCCGACGGAGACGATGCGGTCGAACGAGCCCTGCAGCGTGCGGTAATCGGCGAGTTCGAAGCGCACACGGTGGTCCAGGCCTTCGTCACGCGCCCGGCGTTGCGCCACCGCGAGTTGCTCGCGCGAGAGGGTGATGCCCAGCACCTCGACATCCTCGGTCCTGGCGATCGTCAAGGCGAGCCCGCCCCAGCCGCAACCGATGTCGAGCACACGATGGCCGGGCTCCAACAGCAGCTTGGCCGCGATATGACGCTTCTTGGCGATCTGCGCGGTCTCGATCGTGTCGTCGGGCTCGCGGAAATAGGCACAGGAATATTGCATGTCGTGGTCGAGGAACAACCGATATAGCTCGCCCGACAGATCGTAATGATGGGCGACGTTGAGGCGGGCCTTCTTGATCCCGTTGCGGGCCGAGACCACGCCGGCCGCTTTGGACGCCAGGCGGCCCAGGAGGGGATTGGGGTTGGCGGCCAAGATATGGATGTTGTAGCCGAGAAGCTCCATGAGGTCCCGGAAGCTGCCCTGCTCGAGCACGAGGTCGCCGTTCATATAGGCTTCGCCGAAGTACAGGTCCGGGTTGGTCGCGATCTTGAGGGCTGTGCGGACCGTCCTGATCCTCACTCTGACGTCGAGCAGGGCGGCGGGGTGGCGAGAATCGGGCGTGCCGGCCGCGACGGTCTTGAACGGGGTGATGACCGTTAGTCGGCCATGGCGCACGAGGCGTTCGAGCAGGGATGTCAGCATGATCGACTCAGGTTGAACCGCGCGATGATGGCGAGCGGCCAAGCCAGGCTCGACGATATCGCCACCACGCTGCGCCTTTCCGCTGAGCCGGATCTCACCTGCCCAGGGTTCAAGCTTCACGCGCCGACGTCAACAGTGGTTTTCACATGGCTGCACCGGGTCGAACGAGATCCTGAACATGTCACGGGATTGTCCCGGCCGGTCCGGACACCCGCCTCTTGCAGGGCAGGTCAGCGAGGTCCAAGGGGCCGAACTCCGCGCCCGGTACGCGCGAGGCTGTTGCGCCTGGGTCATCCGAGCAAGGGTCCCCAGGCCGGGTCGGAGGCGCCGGCCGGCGTCGGCACCGGGAACTCGCCGCGGCCGAACAGGTCCGTCATGAAGATCCGGGATCCGCCGCCGCCGCCCGGATCGCGGAAGAACATGAGATAGAGCCCGTTCGGCGCCCAGGTCGGGCCCTCGTTGTGGAAGCCCTCGGTCAGGATCTTCTCGCCCGAGCCATCTGGCTTCATGATGCCGATGGCGAACTGGCCGCCCTTCTGCTTCGTGAACGCGATGTAGTCGCCGCTCGGCGACCACACGGGCGTGGAGTAGCGGCCCTCCCCGAAGGAGATGCGCTTGGCTCCGCCGCCGCCGGCCCCCATGAGGTAGATTTGTTGGCTGCCGCCGCGGTCTGATTCGAAGACGATCTGACCGCCGTCGGGCGAGTAGCAGGGCGAGGTGTCGATCGCGGCATCGTCGGTCAGCTGCGTCGGGTTGCGGCTTGCGATGGCGAGCGCGTAGAGGTTCGAACTCGAGCCGCTGGACAGCGACATGACGACCTTCTGCCCATCGGGCGAGAACCTCGGCGAGAAGGTCATGCCG
Source organism: uncultured Lichenihabitans sp. (assembly GCA_964249275.1). Taxonomy (GTDB): domain Bacteria; phylum Pseudomonadota; class Alphaproteobacteria; order Rhizobiales; family Beijerinckiaceae; genus Lichenihabitans. Next base: position 1,332 of record CAXUCF010000081.1, on the reverse strand, counting down.
GGGAAGTTGCCGACGTTCTGGCGCTGTCCGGTTTCCACGTTGAGCAGCAGGACCTGCGGCTCGGCATCGCCGAACGACATGTAGGCGACCTCCTGCGCGGTCGGCGAGAAGCGCGGCGTGACCACGAGATTGTCGCCGCGGGTGAGATACTTCACGTTGCCGCCGTCCTGGTCCATGATGGCGAGACGCTTGCGGCGCTTCTCGGCCGAACCGCTCTCGTCGACGAAGACGACCCGAGAATCGAAAAAGCCTTTCTCGCCCGTGATCCGGGTGAAGATCGCGTCCGACACGATATGGGCTACCCGGCGCGAATTCGTCAGTTCGGTCGCATAATGCTGGCCCGCCACCTGTTGTCCCGAACCCGCCTCGAACAGGCGGAAGTCGGTGTTGAGGCGACCGCCGCCCCGGTCCACCCGGCCCGTAACGACGAACTGCGCGCCTGCAGCCTTGAAGCTCTCGAGTACCGGCGCATCCGGATCGACGGCAGCCTGGGGGCCCTCCAAAGGCTTGAGGTACACGGAGCGTTTGAAATTGCCGGTGATGATCGACGTCACCTTGGCGGCATCGCCGCCTTCGCCCGCGAAGGGCGTCACCGCCACGGTCACCGGGTTGAAGCTGCCGCCCGGGCGGATATCGAGGAAGCGATCCTGGGCGCGGGCCGGCGCGGGCGGCCCCAGGCCGCCGATCGCGGTCAGGACGGACGTCGCCAGCAGCGTGCGACGATTGAGTAGGATCATCGGATCTTGTCCTCGAGGGTGACCGGGATGGTTTAGCGGGCCGGCACGATGGAGCCGGAGTCAAGGGCCGGCGAGCGGCTGCCAGCCGAAGCGGAGAACGGCTCAGCCGGCCATCTCGGCCGGGTCGAACCGCAGCACGCGTCCTTTCCACTGGTCGTAGAACGGGGCGAACTGGGCCGGGATGCGGAGCGGATTACACTGCCGCACGGCCCGCAGCGCGCTTTCGGCGAGGCTGCGCAGCGCCGGATCTGACGGTTTGTTGATGAGAACGGGGTCGTTGACCAACGACCCGTCCTCGGCATAGGCCACCTTGATCTGCGGAATGTATTTGCCGTGATCGAGCCCGAGGTAACTCCAGCACTGCTTGTACTGGTCCTGCATCAGGCCATCGAGGGCGTCCCACATGTTGGGCGACATGGTGCTGGCCGTGCCGCTCGCCGCGCCCCTCGACGCCACTTTGCTCAGCTGCTTGCCGGTCGAAGCCGGTGAGGAAGCCGGTTCGCTGTTGAGCAGTTTCGAAATCTCGGGCTGGTCGAAGGCGCGCTCAGCCGGCTGCACCTGGGGCGGAGCCTCGGCGGCCGCGGGCGCCGGCTTC
>CAXUCF010000080.1:5762-18786 GCA_964249275.1 uncultured Lichenihabitans sp. | reverse complement strand
GAAGCCCTCGTTTCGATGGGCGCTTCGTAGGTTGGGCCGGATCCGACGCCCGATGTGCCGCGCCGGGTGACGGGCGTGCTCAGGCCGGACCGGATCCGGAAGCAGATCGGGCCGCGTCCGCAATCGAGCACGTGTCCGCGTCCGACGCGGCTCGGTTCGAGCGGTCGCAATGGCGTGCGAAGGCCGCGATGCGGTCGAGCGTCGCCACATCGCGCAACAGGGGCGCGTGGCCCTGGCCCGGCACGGTGAACAGCGCGCAATCGGGATGGCGTCGCGCCATTTCGGTGGCAGTGGCCTCGGACAGGAGGTCGGAGTTCTCCCCCCGCACGACGAGGAGCGGCGCGTGGGCGAGGCCCTCGAATTGCGGCCAAAGCGTCGGCAGGGCCGTCAGTTCGAGCGCGCGCAGCGAATGCATCAGTGCCGGGTCGTACCGGCCATGCAGCGTCCCATCCCGCTCGACGAAGGTCGTCCGGGCGAAGGCCAGCCAATCGTCCTCGGACAGGCCGGTGAATTGCGGCCCGGCGTAGCCCCGGATGATGCCGACCGCCTCGTTCCAGCTCCGCGGGATCGGCAGCTTGCCGACGTAGCCGCGGATGCGCTCGATGCCGGCGGGCTCCAGCACCGGCCCGATGTCGTTCAGCACGGTGCCGCGGATCAGTCCGGGATGGGTGGCGCCCAGCACGAGCGTGATGAGCCCGCCGCGCGACGTTCCGACGAAGATCGCCTGGCCCACGCCGGCCGCGGCGAGGACTGCCAGGACGTCCCCGGCCTCGACGCCGACGTTGTAGTTCTCGGCCTGGGGGTCGTGGGCGGAGCCGCCGCGTCCGCGGTAGTCCAGCGCCAGCACCCGACGGGGCACCCCGGCGCCCGGACCGGCCTGGTGGGCCGCGAGAGCCGCCGCCAGAACGTCGAAATCCTCCGATGTCCTGGTCAGCCCCGGCAGGCACAAGACCGGGAGCGCCGCCGAGCTGGTAGGCCCGAGGTCCCGGTAGTGCAGGCGCAAGCCGTCCGTGCTCGTGGCGTAGCGGCTCGTTGCATCGTCCAGGAAACCCATGCCGGCTCCGATGTCGACGATCAGGTGCCCTTGCCGGCAGGCGGCGGCGGCTCGGTGCCCACCACCATCACGGCGGGACGGCCGAGTCTGGTCCTATAGATCTGCAGGTTCTCCATCACCCGCTGAACGTAGTTCCGGGTCTCGGAGTAGGGGATGCGCTCGATCCAGTCGACAACATCGATGCCGGGCTTGCGCGGGTCGCCATAGGCCGCGACCCAGTCGTGCACGGCTTTACCGCCCGCATTATAGGCCGCGAAGGTGAGGATGTAGGAGCCACCTTCCTCGTCGAGCAAAGTTCCGAGATGCGCGGCTCCGAGCTGCGCATTGAAGGCGGGGTCGCTGGCGAGGCGTCCGTCATCGTAGGAGATGCCGGCCCGTGCCGCCGTGCTGCGGGCTGTCGAGGAGATCATCTGCATGAGCCCCTTGGCGCCCGCCGACGACGAGGAGTGCTGGTCGAATTCGCTCTCCTGGCGTGCAATGGCGTAGACGACCGACAGGTCGGCCGAGTTCGGCAGGGGCCGGAAATTCGGGATCCCGAAGGTGGGAAAGGCGGTGTCGTCGAGCGCCATGCCGCGCTGGGTCGCAGCTTTCCCGACCGTCAGGCTAGCCCAGGCGTCGCGGTTGCGTTCCAGTACGTCGCCGACGGCTCCGATTTGGGCCTCCGACGTCTCGGCCCTGCCGATGTCGATGGCAAGCGGGAGCGCGATGTCGCGGGCTCCGAGCCCGTAGAGATATTCGGTCACGCGGACAGCTTCGCTCCGCATGTCGGCGGTGGCGGCCGGCACGGTCCGGAGGGCGATCGAGGTTCGTCCGAGCCGGCTCGCCGCGAGTTGTCCGTAGAATGTGATCGAATAGGCGGCTGCCTCGGTGTAATGGCGTGTCGCCTCCTCGCCGGCACCTTGGGTCTCGGCAGCGCGGCCCTGCCAGTAGGCGGCGCGGGCTTTCGAGATCGGGGTCTCGGCGAGCCTGGCGATCACGGCGAAATGGCCGGCCGCGGTTTTCGCATCGTTGAGGAAGCGCAGGGCGATCCAGCCGGCGTGGAACTCGGCCTCGATGTCGGAGGTGGGGCTTGCGACCCCGTGTTCGGCGCAAATCCGGTAGGCCCGTTGGGGGTCGCCGAGGTCGAGCAGCTTGCGGGCCACGATCCGCCGCTCCGTCCACCATTCGTCGCCGTCGATCATCAGGGCGGGATCACGCGGCGCCGCGGCCAGCAATTCGGCGGCTTCGATCGCCTTGTTGGCCCGTCGCAGCCGCTGGATCCGCGAGAACAGCATCAGCGGGTCGGCCTGCAGGGGCTTCGGCACTGCTGCGAGGGCAACTTCGGCCAGGCTGGAATTGGCGATCACGGCGACCCGGGCCTTGGCTAGAGCGACCACGTCCGGCCCGGCGAGGCTCGCCTCCTTGAGGCCTGCCTGTACCTTCTCCTTGTAGAGGAAACGCGCAGCCCTGATGCGGTGGTCGTCGCGGTCGATCACCTCGGCGAAATCACGCCCGATGGAGGCTTCCTGCCAAGGCGATAGCTCCTCCTCGCGCCAGACCTGGTGGATGATCCTGGCGGCCGCGTCACCGTGGCCGCGCGACCGCTCGGCTTGGGCCAGGGCCACCTTGCCGACCACGGTCTTCAGGGGCGCCTTGCCCAGCCGATCCTCGACCTGGGCGGTGTTGGCGTGATCGCCGGCAACCGCTTCCTCGACCCGTCTATTGACCCAGGGCAGGGCTGGCCAATCAGGATGGGCGGTGGCGAAAGCGTCGAGCCGCGCCAAGCCCAACAAGTGGGAGTCGAGCCTGATGGCGGCCCATTCCGCGGTGAGCCGCGCCACCGGGCCTTGGATGGCCCTGGCGGCCGCATCGCCGGACGCGAGGTCGTTCCGGCGGTAGGATTCGATCGCCTGGCGCACCAGCGGCCCCTCGGGGTCCTTGGCGGCCACCGAGGGACCTGCAGGTGCACCACTTTCCGTGGCGGTTTCGGGCGTCGACGGCCCTCCGCTTGGACCCGGCTCAGCCATCCCGGACTGCGAGGAAGGGGCCTCCGGCACGGCCGGTCCTTGGGCATCCGCCGTCAATCCAATGTCGTTGGAGGATGTTTCGACTGCCAGCGCGCCGGCGCGCAAAGCGATCTTGGGTTCGGAATGGCGAACCGGTGCGGCCGCATGAGGATCCGTGAGGGTCCGAGCCAGCACCGCACGGTGCGAGAACCACCGCTTCGGCGCGGTCTCTACGACATGACGAACCGATGGCACGAACGCCGCCACGCAGGTCATCCCAGTACCAGCCATCAGGACGGCTAGCTTACGCTTATTCGCCATGCGCTCACCACGTTGGCCGGGCTCGATCCATGCAACGTATGCTGCACGCGCGATATTTACGAAATCTAAACCACGCCGCCCCGGCGTGCCCCTGCACGATGGTTCGGCAAAGCGCTTTTCACGCCAGTTCCGAAGCGCTAAAGCGACGGGTGCTTTCAGCCAGCCATGGAAATACGGCATGCTTTAGGCTGTTCCGTGAAGGCGGGGTTCAACGCTAGGGTCGCGAAACGTCATGGCTGCGAAATTCAGAGGTTCTGCGCCCGCCCTTGTCACCCCCTTCAAGGAAGGCGTTTTCGACGAAGGCGCCTTCCGGGCGCTCGTGGACTGGCAGATCGCCGAAGGTTCGCACGTGCTGGTGCCTTGCGGCACGACGGGCGAGAGCCCGACCTTATCACACGAGGAACACATGCGGATCGTCAAGGTCTGCGTCGACGAGGCGCGCGGCCGGGTGCCCGTGATCGCGGGTGCCGGATCCAACAACACGACCGAAGCCATCGCGTTGGCGCGGCATGCGGAGCAGTGCGGCGCCGACGCAGTGCTGGTCGTGACACCGTACTACAACCGGCCTGGCCAAGAAGGCCTCTATCGCCACTTCAAGGCCGTCAATGACGCGATCGGCATTCCGATCATCATCTACAACATCCCGCCGCGCTCGGTCGTCGACATGACGGTGGATACAATGCAGCGGCTCTACGAACTCGACAATATCGCCGGCGTAAAGGATGCCACCGCCAACCTCGCCCGCGTCTCGCTCCAGCGTCACGCGATGGGGCCGGATTTCATCCAATTCAGCGGTGAGGACATGACGGCCTTGTCCTACATGGCGGCGGGCGGGCACGGCTGCATCTCGGTGACGGCCAATGTCGCACCGCGGCTCTGCGCCGCTCTGCAGGAGGCCGCGCTGGCGGGCGACTATCGCCGGGCGCTCGATATCCAGGACCGGCTCGTGCCGCTGCATGCGGGGCTTTTCGTCGAGCCCAGCCCGGCTGGCCCGAAACATGCCCTTGCCCGGCTCGGGCGCATCGGTGAAGAGCTTCGCCTGCCCATGCTACCCTTGTCGGAGTCGGCCCGGAACCTGGTCGCACGCGCGATGGTTCACGCCGGCCTGGTCGACGGCTGATCGGCCGGCCCGAACAGGCCAACAGCCGAGGCGCTCGACCTCGGGAAGATGGGCGGCCGAGAGGGCGTTCAGAAGGAAAACAGGTCCCGCCTTGGTCAAGGACGAAACCAACTACAAGGTCGTCGCCGACAACCGGCGGGCCCGCTACAACTATGAGATCGGGGATGTCTTCGAGGCCGGCCTGGTGTTGACCGGCACCGAGGTGAAATCGCTGCGCAGCGGCAAGGCCACCATCGCCGAGAGTTACGCATCGGCCGAGAAGGGCGAGTTGTTCCTGATCAACGCCACGATCCCCGAATATGGGCACGGCAACCGTTTCAATCACGAACCCAAGCGGCCTCGCAAGCTCCTCATGAAAGCGCGCGAGATCGCCAAGCTGGCCCAGGGCGTCGAACGCGAGGGCATGACGCTGATCCCGCTACGGGTCTATTTCAACGACCGGGGACGGGCCAAGCTCACCCTCGCGATCGGGCGCGGCAAGAAGCTTCACGACAAGCGCGAGACGGAGAAGCAGCGGGACTGGAACCGCGAGAAATCCCGCCTGATGCGCGACAAGGGATGACGACTCATATCGGGGGGGCCGGACCGTCCAGGTAGCGACGGATCTCGCCGAAGACGGCGTCGAACATCTCAACCGTCAACAGGCCTGTGTTCGTGTTGTAGCGCGAGCAGTGGTAACTGTCGAAGAGCCGCAACGGCCCGGTGCCTGAGGAGACGACGTGCTGCCGGCCGTGTCCGAACGGAACGGCCGCAAGGCGCTGCCCGAAGCAACGGAGGACGCTCTCATGGGCGATCCTGCCGAGCGCCAATACGACTGCGAGATGGTCGAGGCTCGAGATACGCTGCACCAGGAAATCGCGGCAGGTGGCAACCTCGGCGGGCAGCGGCTTGTTGGCGGGCGGTACGCAGCGCACCGCGTTGGTGATCATGCAGTCGACCAGGACGAGGCCGTCGTCGCGTCTCTCGTCGTAGCGACCCGTTGCGAAGCCATATCGGCCGAGCGTTTCGTAGAGGAGGTCGCCTGCCCAATCGCCGGTGAACGGGCGCCCGGTGCGATTGGCGCCGTCGCGTCCTGGCGCCAAGCCCACGATGAGGAGACGCGCATCCGAAGGCCCGAAAGAAGGGACGGGGGCGTTGTGACCCGCGGGATCGCGCATCCGGCAAGCCGCGCGAAATTCCGCCAGGCGGGAGCAGCGCGGGCAATCGAGCGGCGGTTCTGCCGCTCCCTGCGATGTCACGACGTCGGCGCGCCGTCGTCCTCAAGGGGGATCGACTGGTTGTAGCTGGCCATGGCAGGGCGGCGATCGTTCAGCCGCGACGTGCGCTCGGGGCGATCGCCGTCCCGACCTATCCTGCCGATCAGATGCACCAGATCGATGAATTCGTCGGCCTGCCGACGCAACTCGTCCGCCACCATCGGGGGCTGTGTCGTGACGGTCGACACCACGGAAACCCGCACGCCTCGGCGCTGAACCGCCTCGACCAGGGAACGGAAGTCGCCGTCGCCCGAGAACAGCACCATATGGTCGAGGTTCCCGGCCATCTCCATCGCATCGACGGCGAGTTCGATGTCCATGTTACCCTTCACCTTCCGGCGGCCCATCGAATCGACGAATTCCTTTGTCGGCTTGGTGACCACCGCGTAGCCATTGTAATCGAGCCAGTCGATGAGCGGCCGGATGGAGGAATATTCTTGGTCCTCGACCAAAGCTGTGTAGTAGAACGCGCGGATTAGGCGACCTTTGCTCTGGAACTCGCGCAGCAGGCGTTTGTAATCGATATCGAAACCAAGCGTTTTTGCGGTGGCATACAAATTTGCGCCGTCGATGAAGAGGGCAGTCCGTTCTTGCTCAGCCATACGGGTGTTGCTCTTGGGTCAATTGCAGCGGTTCAAGATCAGTGGGCTGATCGATGATGCCCGATCACCGATCGTGCTTGGGCGCGTGCAGAGCGGCGTGCTGCCGGACCTGATGGGCTCAATGCTGGTCAGCCCTGCTCCGTAGAGAGCCATGGCTATTCCGCACCAGGCAATCGCGCGCGTCCACCGCGTCAGTCACGCCTAAATTGAGATTTTTTTCCGACCGTCGCGTGGTATCTCCGCCTTGTTCGTCGTTCCTTCCGGGGTTTCGCCGGCATGTGGGTCGGGTTCCGTCTCCTTCGGGCGAGCAAATCGTTAGCTGGGGATCAGTTCGAATCGGGCGGCCCGCTGGTGCGGATGCCGGTCGTCGTGGATGCAGGTAGGCCGATCGAACTTGGGGCCACCTTGTCGGTCAAAAATCCGACGGGTCTGGCCGTGCTCTCGCCGAATGTCGGCGATTGGATGGAATGGGGAGATCGTGCTAGCCGTCGTGCGGGGCGACTGAATGACGCGTATGCGGCTGCAAGCCGACGCGGAGAGGTGAACCAAATGGCCGATCTCACCATCACTGGTACCCGGGCCTCCAGCACGACATCCGAGGCGCCGGTCATGCCCTTCTCGGGCGTGACCGTGATGGACCCGAACAGCAGCGCCATCGACACCTTGGGCATCGATATCCAAGGGTACGGCACCTTGAGCGGTGACGGGCTGAACAACCCCATCGGGGGCTATTATACTCTGACCGGCACGGCCGCAGATATCACCAGGAACCTCGACGCGCTCGACTATACACCAACGGCCGGCCCGCCCGATACCAGCTTCACGGCCAGGCTCGTCTTGAATTTCGGCAGTGTCTCCGATGACCGAACCAGAGTAACCAACGTCGATCCCCCGGCAGCACCCACCATCACGGGCACCACGGGCGCGCAGACGACGGCGTCGGAAGCCCCGGTGACGCCCTTCTCCGGCGTGACGATCACGGATCCCAACCGCCAGATCGCGTCAGGGCTGTACACGACCATCTCCGGCCCATTTAACCTTTACAGCAACACGCTCACCATCGCGCTCGGGGGCGCCGGCGGCTCCTTGAACGGCGGCGGGCTGACCGCCAACGGGGACGGCACTTACACGCTGACCGGCGACGCCTATACGTTGACGAGGGAACTCGACGCGCTCCGCTTCACCCCAGCCGGGATAGGAGCCCCGGGAGGCCAGGCCGCCACGACCTTCACGATCACGGATACGAGCGGGGGCGGCGGGCTGTCGGCGAGCGATGACACGACGAGCGTGACCGACACACTTGCGGCCGATGCCATCACGGTCGATCCGACCGTGACGCCCGAAGGCCACGGTGCCTTCACGATCACGGGCACCGCGTCAAGCGCCGCGGGTGTAGACCATGTAGAAGCGTCGGCTCTGGTCGATGGGCAAGACCAGGACCTTGGCGCCGCCACGCTGAACCCGGACGGCACATTTTCGTTCACCGACCATGTCGGGCGCGTCCCGCAGAGCCTGACCTTCACGGAAACCAACGGACAGGGCAGCACGGCGTCGGCGGCCGCGCCTTTCGACCTCGTGGCCGGTATCAGGAACAGTCCCTATGCGGCCCAGCAGGACAGCTACGATCCCGATACGGGCGCCTTCACGGGCCAGACGTTTTTCAACCGCGACGGCTCCGTGGTGTACCGCGACACCTATACCGACAACGGCGACGGCACGTCGAGCTACACCTATTCGGACGGCACCTTCTTCAACGGCAAGCGCTACTCGTCCTTCACGGAGTCCTACGGGTCCGACGGCACGCTCCTGACGGAGACGCGGGAGCGCAACGACGGCTCGCGCGCCGTGATCGTGGACGCGCCCGATCAGTCCGTGGAGTCGGGCTACTCCGATATCTTCCGCAACCAGAACCAGCCCGACACGAACTTCGTGTTCAGTCCCGGGTTCGGCTACGATCAGGTGCGCGGCTTCGTGGCCTCGGGTGGCGGGCACGATATCCTGGATCTACCGGCGTCCGACTTCACCAACATCGCCGACGTGTTGCGCCACACGCAGGACACGGGCGGGGGCGCGGTGATCCATGACCCGACGAGCGGCGACGCGATCCTGCTGGCGGGCGTCAGCAAGGACGAACTGGTCCACAACACGCGGGACTTCAGCTTCCACATCTGAGAATGGGCGGGAGAGGCGGACCATCTGACCTTTCCCACCGCTCGCGGCGCGAGTGCTTCCGCCCGAACATCTTCTCTCGACGTACTGGCAATAGGGGCTGCGGAGCGAGCGATCATGTCGCCGCCCCGGCGCGATAGTCCCGAGTCCTGGATGTCGAAACCAAACCGACCCACCACCGATCGACGGAATGTCTTGCGCTGGACGCGGCCAGGGGCTACCGCAGCGGCAATCACCATCATCTGCCCGCGAAGGATCACCGCATGGCGCGCGTCACCGTCGAAGATTGCATCGACAAGGTCGAGAACCGGTTCGAGCTGGTGCTGCTGGCCAGCCACAGGGCCCGGCTCATCTCTTCGGGCTCCCCGATCACGGTCGACCGCGACAACGACAAGAACCCCGTCGTCGCGTTGCGCGAGATCGCCGACGTGCGGTTCTCGCCCGAGGACATGAAGGAAGACCTCATCCATTCGCTGCAGAAACATGTGGAGGTCGACGAACCCGAACTCGAAGCCGTGCCTGCCATGGCGCCCGCCGCCAACCTCGCGGATCCCGAGACCGCGGGCGACCTTCAGTTCGATCGCATGACCGAGGAGGATCTGCTCCGCGGCCTCGAGGGTTTGGTGCCGCCCGCCGAAACCGAGGAGGAAGGCGAGTAAGGACGCGAGTTCGCCGCAAGGGAACTCCGCGGAAGCTGATCCGGGCTCCGACGCGGCGTCGCGATGCGGCTTGTCCCGTCCGGCTCCGGTCCCGATAATGAGCGCATGACGCTCGCCACCATCGCTGCGCGCCGCAAGGGGCAGGCGAAGATCCTTCGCCAGTATGAACTCGTCGACCGTGTGCGGAGCTACAATCCGGACGCCGACGAAGATTTGTTGAACCGCGCTTACGTCTACGCCATGAAGGCGCACGGCGCTCAGAAGCGCGCTTCGGGCGACCTCTATTTCTCCCATCCGCTGGAAGTCGCGGCCATCCTGACGGATCTCAAGCTCGACGACGCCACCATCGTGGCGGCCGTCCTGCACGATACGATCGAGGATACGGAGACAACCCGGGAGGAGATAGACCAGCTCTTCGGCGATGAGATCGGCAGCCTCGTGGAGGGGCTGACCAAGATCAAGCGGCTCGACCTCGTCTCGAAGCAGGCCGCCCAGGCCGAGAACCTCCGCAAGCTTCTCCTCGCGATCGCCGACGACATCCGTGTGCTGCTGGTCAAGCTCGCCGACCGCTTGCACAACATGCGGACGCTGCACTTCGTGCCCGTGGCCAAGCGCGCCAGGATCGCGCAGGAGACGCTCGACATCTACGCACCTTTGAGCGGCCGCATGGGCATGCAGAGCATGCGCGACGAGCTCGAGGAACTCGCCTTCGCGGCCCTGATGCCCGATGCCCACGACTCGATCGTGTCGCGCCTCGACGACATGACGGCCAGATACGGTTCGCTTATCGCCAAGATCGAGACCGAGCTGGCCGAGAAGCTGGGCCTGCAAGGGATCGCCGCACAGGTCAAGGGGCGGCAGAAGCAGCCCTATTCGGTGTGGCACAAGATGGAGCAGAAGTCGGTCGCCCTGGAGCAGCTCAGCGACATCTTCGGGTTTCGGGTGCTGGTCGGCAGCATCGAGGATTGCTACAGGGTGCTCGGCGCCGTGCATACGCAATGGCCCAGCGTGCCGGGCCGCTTCAAGGATTACATCTCGACCCCGAAGCAGAACGACTACCGCTCGATCCACACGACCGTCGTGGGGCCGGGGCGTCAGCGGGTCGAATTGCAGATCCGCACCCGCGCCATGCACGACCTCGCCGAGAACGGCATCGCGGCTCATGCGCTCTACAAGGACGGAGGCGCCCTCGACGTCGGCATCGCGGCAGGTGAGAGCCGCGCCTATAGCGGACTGCGCCGCACCATCGCCATGCTGGCCGACGGCGACAATCCGGAAGAATTCCTCGAGCACACGAAGCTCGAACTGTTCCACGACCAGGTGTTCTGCTTCACGCCGAAAGGCAAGCTGATCGCGCTCCCCAAGGGCGCCACGCCGATCGACTTCGCCTATGCGGTCCACACCTACATCGGCAACACCGCGGTCGGCGCCAAGATCAATGGCCGCATGGCGCCGCTGCTGTCCGAACTCAGCAACGGTGACGAGGTCGAGATTGCCTGTGCCGAAGGCCAGGTACCGCCTCCCGCCTGGGAGGCGCTCGTCGCCACGGGCAAGGCCAGGGCCGCAATCCGCCGCGCCACGCGCGACGCGGTCCGGGCCCAGTATTCGGGGCTCGGGCGCCAGATCCTCACCCGCGCGTTCGACCGCAACGGCAAGACGTTCTCCGAGGACAGGGTAAAGGGCGCGCTGTCGCGGCTCGCACGCTCATCCTTCGACGACGTCCTGGCGGCGGTCGGGCGGGGCGAGATGTTCTCGGGCGACGTCATCCGCGCCGTTCATCCCGAGATCGCCGAGCCCCGCAAGGCCGGGGTCGCGCCCGACAAGACCGACGCTGGTTGGTTCGGCCTCGACAAGGCCGAGAATTTCCGTTTCAAGGTGCCGGAGAGTTCCGGCGAGACCGAGGGTCCGATCCCCATTCGGGGTCAGTCCGTCGATCTTCCGGTGACCTTCGCGCCGAACGGAGGTGCCGTTCCGGGCGACCGCATCGTGGGCATCCTGACGCCGGGCGAGGGCATCACGATCTATCCCATCCAGTCCCCGGCCCTGATCGCCTTCGACGATCAACCGGAGCGATGGCTCGATGTGCGGTGGGACATCGACGGGGATCGCAAGGAGCTGTTCCCGGCCCAACTCGGCGTCACGGCCATCAACGAGCCTGGCGCACTCGCCGGCATCACGGCGTCGATCAGCGATCATGGCGGGAACATCGATGACATTCGCGTGATGTCGCGATCACCGGATTTCCGCGAGGTCCTGGTCGATGTCGAGGTCTGGGACCTGAAGCAGCTCAACGCGATCATCGCCCAGTTGCGCAACCTGAAGAGCGTATCGCGCGTCGAGCGCGTCAATGGCTGAGGCGGGCGACACGGGGGCGGGATCACGATGATCGTCGGCATCGGCAGCGACCTCTGCGACATCCGGCGCCTCGCGCAGGTGCTGGAACGGCATGGCGAGCGCTTCGTGAAGCGCTGCTTCACCGAGGTTGAACGGCGCAAGTCCGACCGGCGCGCCGACCGGGCTTCGTCCTACGCCAAGCGCTTCGCCGCCAAGGAGGCCTGCGCCAAGGCCCTCGGCACCGGGATACGCGGCGGTGTTTTCTGGCGCGACATGGGCGTCGTCAATCGCCCGTCGGGCCAGCCTACGCTGCAGCTCACGGGCGGCGCCGCCGAGCGGCTGCGGACGATCATGCCGGCCGGCATGGATCCGGTGATCCACCTGAGCCTCACCGACGAGCACCCCTATGCTCAGGCTTTCGTCGTCATCGAAGCACGCGTTGCCCGGAGTGGGACCGGCTGAGTGACTCCCCGTGGACTTGGCGCAGGTCGGGCGGCCCGCTATATGCGTGCGATCCGGCGCGGCGAGGCGTGCCCGTGGCCGCGTCGGCCGTGACCGGACGAACCTCGGCCAGGCCGGACAGGACGATCGGATCAAGCACGATGACGGAGCCCGTGAGCCTCAAGGGCAAGGAGGCGGAACGCCAAAGGAAAGTGTCCAGGGAAGGCGGTCTCGGCGAGACCGTGAAGGTGGTGGTCCAGGCGCTGCTGATCGCGCTCGTCGTACGCACCTTCCTGTTCCAGCCCTTCAACATCCCGTCGGGTTCACTGATTCCCACGCTGCTGATCGGCGATTACCTGTTCGTGTCGAAATATTCCTACGGCTACTCGAAATACTCGTTCCCGCTTAGCCCCAATCTGTTTGCGGGCCGCATCGTCGGGACCGCTCCGAAGCGCGGCGACGTCGCGGTGTTCAAGCTCCCACTCGACAATTCGACCGACTACATCAAGCGGGTGGTCGGTCTTCCGGGCGACAAGATCCAGTTGATGAACGCCCGCCTGTACATCAACGGCCAGTTGGTGCCGCGGGAACCAACCCAGAAGGTGACCACGACGGATCAGTTCGGCAACCAGGTCGCGGTGCCGACCTACAACGAGACGCTGCCGGGCGGGGTGACCCACCTCATCATTCAGCGGGACGGCGACAACGGTTTCTACTCCAATACCCCGGTCTATGAAGTACCCCAGGGCGATTACTTCATGATGGGCGACAACCGCGACAATTCCACCGACTCGCGTGTCGCGCCCGAGCAGGGAGGCGTCGGCTATGTCCCGTTCGAGAACTTCATCGGCCGGGCCGAAGTCATCTTCTTCTCGATCCGCGAAGATACGCCGATCTGGCAGGTCTGGCGCTGGCCCACCGAGGTACGCTGGAGCCGCATCTTCACGCTCGTGCGATGAGCCGCTCCGCGGCGCAGCCCGACCTGTCCGGATTGGAAGAACGCCTCGGTCACAAGTTTGCACGGCTCGAGCTTGCGATCACGGCCCTCACCCATATTAGCAGCGCGACCGGAAGCTGCCGCAC
>CAXUCF010000080.1:440-5752 GCA_964249275.1 uncultured Lichenihabitans sp. | reverse complement strand
CGAGCGGCTCGAGTTCCTGGGCGACCGGGTTCTCGGCTTGGCGGTGTCGGCCATGCTCTATGCGGAATACCCGCAAGCTGCGGAGGGCGAACTCTCGCGCCGTCTGGCCGACCTCGTGCGCAAGGAAAGCTGCGCCGAAGTGGCGGCTGCATGGGAGGTCGGCCCCTATCTCCGGCTCGGCCCCGGTGAATCGCAATCTGGCGGCCGGGGGCGGCCGGCCATCTTGGGCGACGTCTGCGAAGCGATCATCGGGGCCGTGTTCCTCGACGGTGGTTTCGAGGCGGCGTCGGGCCTCGTGCGCCGGGCCTGGGGGGACCGCATGCGGTCCCCCCGCCGTGCGTTGCAGGATCCCAAGACCGCGCTCCAGGAATGGGCTCAGGGGCTGGGCAAGCCGACACCGGTCTACACGGAGACGAACCGCAGCGGCCCCGCTCATGCGCCCCGCTTCGTGGTCGCCGTGACGGTCAGCGGCTGCGCCCCGGCGGACGGTCTCGGCACCTCGAAGCGTGGCGCCGAGCAGGCGGCTGCCGAAGCCTTCATGTCGCGCGAGGGCTTCGGCCCCCCAACCGTGCCGGTGCCGGTCGAAGGATCGGCATCATGACCTCCAACGAGCCGGATCCGAAGCCGGCGGCCGGGACGCGGTGTGGCTTCGCGGCCCTCATCGGGGCGCCGAATGCCGGGAAGTCGACCCTGATCAACGGCCTCGTCGGGGCCAAGGTGTCGATCGTGTCGCGCAAGGTCCAGACCACGCGGGCGCCGGTCCGGGGCATCGCGATCGAGGGCGCGGCCCAGGTGATCTTCGTCGATACGCCGGGCATCTTCGCGCCGAGGCGCCGGCTCGACCGTGCCATGGTGCAGGCGGCCTGGGGCGGCGCGGGCGACGCGGACGCCGTGGCGTTGCTGATCGACGCCCGCAAGGGGCTCGATCCCGAGAACGACGCCATCGTCGAACGCATGAAGGATGTCCGCAAGGCCCGGTTCCTGGTGTTGAACAAGATCGACACGGTGGAAGTCGAGACGCTGCTGGGCCTGGCCGATGCCGTCAACGCGCGCCTGCGCTTCGACGAGACCTTCATGCTGTCGGCCCTCCGGGGCCATGGCCTCGACAAGTTTCTGACAGTGCTGGCGGCCGCCATGCCGCCCGGGCCCTGGCTCTACCCGGAGGATCAGGTCACGGATGCGCCGCTGCGGGCCTTCGCGGCCGAAATCACGCGCGAAAAGATGTTCGAGCGCCTGCACGAGGAACTGCCCTACCAGACCACGGTCGAAACCGACGATTGGAAGACGCTGCCCGATGGCTCAGCCAGGGTCGACCAGACGATCTTCGTGACGCGGGACGGCCACAAGAAGATCGTCATCGGCGAAGGTGGCCAGACCCTCAAATCGATCGGCAAGGCGGCCCGCAAGGACATCGGCGAGGCCGCGGAGTGCAACGTGCATCTCTTCCTGCACGTCAAGGTGCGCGAGAACTGGCTCGACGACCCGGAACGCTTCCGCGGCATGGGTCTCGAGTTCCCGAAAGACCGTTGACGCGCCGTCGCCGTCGGAAGCGCGTCCGTCCTGGCGAGTTCGCTCCAGCTTGAAAGCGCCCGGGCTTCTCTCGTCATCCCATCGAATGCGCGGCGCTGACATCGTGAGCGCTCGCTCCGCGGGCCGGGTGGCCCGGCGCACGGCGATGCCGCGTGCGAGCCAGGCCTTCCCACTGTTCGTCCGAACTCCGCTCAGCTCTCCGTGACGCCGTATTCCGCCACGCCATCCTCGTTGCCGTCATGTTTGTGGAGCAGGAATTTGCCCGACATCTGAAGTGTCACGCGGTCGCCGCTGTCGTTGGGCTCGCGTCCATGGCCATATCGAAGTCGATGGCCGACACGATGCCCGGGCGGAAGCTTCGGCCGGCTCGGCATTCAGCCGATGTTCGCCTGTTCGGCCAGGAAATGCTCCAGCCAGTGGATGTCGTAGGCACCGTTCTGAACGTCGGTGTTGCGCACCAGCGTGCGGAACAGCGGTAGGGTCGTATCGATACCGTCGACGATGAACTCGTCGAGCGCCCGCCGCAGCCGCATCAGTGCCTCGGTCCGGGTGCGGCCGTGCACCACGAGCTTGCCGACGAGCGAGTCGTAATTGGGCGGGATGACGTAGCCCTGGTAGGCGGCGCTGTCGACCCTGACGCCGAGCCCGCCCGGCGTATGGAAATAGCTGATCCGGCCGGGCGAAGGCCGAAACGTGTCGGGATGCTCGGCGTTGACGCGGCACTCGATGGCGTGGCCGTGGAGCCGCACGTCGGCCTGGCTGATCGTCAAGGGCGAGCCGGCCGCGATGCGGATCTGCTCGTTGACGAGGTCGATGCCGGTGATCATCTCGGTGACCGGGTGCTCGACCTGGATGCGCGTGTTCATCTCGATGAAGTAGAATTCGCCATCCTCGTACAGGAACTCGATCGTTCCGACACCGAGGTAGCAAAGCTTCCGCATGGCGGCCGCCACGGTCTCGCCGATCTCGCTCCGTTGTTCGACGTTCAGCGCCGGCGAAGGGCCTTCCTCCCAGACCTTCTGGTGGCGCCGCTGCAGCGAGCAGTCGCGCTCGCCGAGGTGTATGGCATTGCCCCGGCCGTCGCCCAGGATCTGGATCTCGATGTGACGGGGCTTCTCGAGATACTTCTCGATGTAGACCGCGTCGTCGCCGAAGGCCGCCTTGGCTTCGGAGCGCGCCGTCGCCAGCGCGTCCGACAGATCGTCGGGTCTGCGGGCCACCTTCATGCCGCGCCCGCCACCGCCTGCGGCCGCCTTGATGATCACCGGGAAGCCGATCGTCTCGGCGACGCGCTGCGCCGTGTCGTCGTCCGTGATGGCGCCCTCCGATCCCGGCACGCAGGGAATACCCAGCGCGCGGGCGGTTTTCTTGGCCTCGATCTTGTCGCCCATGATGCGGATGTGCTCGGCCTTGGGGCCGATGAACGCGATGTTGTGATCCTCCAGGATCTCGGCGAAGCGTGCATTCTCGGACAGGAAGCCGTAGCCCGGATGGATCGCGTCGGCACCGGTGATCTCGCAGGCCGAGAGAAGCGCCGGGATGTTGAGATAGCTGTCGCGGGCGGGCGGCGGGCCGATGCAGACGCTTTCATCGGCCAGCCTGACGTGCATGGCGTCGGCGTCCGCCGTGGAGTGGACCGCGACCGTGGCGATGCCGAGTTCCTTGGCGGCGCGCAGCACGCGCAACGCGATCTCGCCCCGGTTCGCGATGAGGATCTTGTCGAACATGGTCTCCATGGCTCCGGCCATTCCGGCTCACGCGATCACGAGCAAGGGCTGACCGTATTCGACGGGCTGCCCGTCCTCGACCAGGATGGCCGATACCGTTCCGGCCCGGGGCGCCACGATCTCGTTGAAGGTCTTCATGGCCTCGACCAGCAGGATCTTGTCGCCCGCCTTCACGGCGCTGCCCAACTCCACGAAGGCTTTCGCCTCCGGACTGGCGCGCAGGTAGGCCGTCCCCACCATGGGAGATTTCACTGCGCCTGCGTGGTCTGTGATCGGCGTTTCGCTCGGAACGGCTCCGAAGACGGAGCCGGGCGTCGGTTGCGCCACCGGAACCGGCGATGCGATCTGCGGGGGAACGGCCGCGAGCGCCACCGCCGTGTGGCGCACGAGCTTGATGCGGAGGTCTCCCTTCTCGATCTCCAGCTCGGCCAGGTCGCTCTCCGCGATGAGTTGGGTGAGAGTGCGGACGAGTTCCGCGTCGATGACAGTGCCGGCGGGCGCCGGCTTGACGCTCTTGGGGCGCGTCCGCAGGCCATTTCGGATCATGAGCAGGTCGCCTTCCGATGAGGTTGGGCGAGACGGTGGGATCGAGGCTTCGCCCGGCGACGTGCCGACCGAGCGACCGGAGCCGCCATGTGGATCACAGGCTTTCGATCGGGGCGAACCGAGGACGCGATAGCGTGCCGGATCGCTGCCGGCTGAAGCGGCTCAGGAGCACACGGCTCTGCCGCACTTCAGGACGCTGTCGACGCGCGTCTTGAGTTCGTCGTAGCCGACCGCTCCGACAACGACATCCTGTCCCACGACGAAGGACGGCGTTCCGGTCAGGCTGAGAGCATCGGCCAACTGCATATTGGCCTGAACCGTCTGCTTGACCTCGGGGCCGGCAGCGTCCCTGGCGAGCTGGTCCATGTTGGCGCCGAGGTCCTTGGCCACGGCCAGGGCCTGCGACCTGGCGACGGGACCGTGCGACGACAACAGCTTGGAATGGAACTGCCAGAACTGATCGCCCTTGAATTGGTTGCGGGCCGCAACCGCGATCGAGGCGGCTTCGACCGAACCAGGGCTGAGGACCGGGAAATCCTTGAGCACGACGCGCAGCTCGGGTTCTGTCTTCAGCAGCTTGCCCACATCGTCGAGGGCCCGCTTGCAGTAGCTGCAATTGTAGTCGAAGAACTCGACCAGCGTGACCTTGCCCTTCGGATTGCCCAGCACGACCTCGTTCGGCGCATTGAACAGTTCGGCGGATTTCTCGCCCACGACCTGCTCGCGCCGAGCGGATTCCTGGACTTTCTGACGGCGCTCCAGCTCGGACATGGCGTCCTGCACGACCTCCGGGTTCTGGAGGAGGTAGTCCTTGACGAGCCCGCCGATCTCGGCGCGCTGCGCCGCCGTGAACTCCGCTGCCGATGCCGGCTTCGAGGGTGCGTCAGCCAGGAGTGCCGCACCGATGAAGCACAGCGCCGTCAATGCACAGCGGATCCCCGGCACGAGCCGGCCCTTTGGTCGAACCAGGACCGCCGGCACGAGCCGGGGAAGACGACGGTGGACCATGCTGTCTCCTTACGAGGATCGGGCGGGCGCGACGCCGTCCGCAAGGTGTCCCATGCGGCGGCGATAAGGCCTTTCCAAGGCTGGCACATTCGCGGGAAGGCGCGCTGCTGCACCCACCGCGCCCGGCCGAGCGCAGGGGGCGCGATGGGATCGCGCTCGTGCCGCAGGCCAAGTCGCCCATCAACTGCCGAACGATGCCTTCGCGCGCTGCCACCAGCCCGAGCGCTTCGGCCGATCCGGATCCGGCGCGACGGGTGGCTCCGTGGCGGAAGGTTGCACTGCGGCAGCCATGTCGGGTGCACTCCGGGTTGGAGCCACCTCGGGGGTTCCGGACGATGCCTCTGTTTCGGGACCCCCCTGGGACGCGTGCTGCTCTATGGCATCGATGCCGACCTCGTGGTCGGCCGAGGGGCGACTCGGGCCCGTCACCGGGTCGATACCGCTCGCCGAAGCTGGCTCGTCCGCAACCGGAGCAATCCAGAACGAAGAGCCGCCGGAGAA
>CAXUCF010000080.1:0-430 GCA_964249275.1 uncultured Lichenihabitans sp. | reverse complement strand
CGCCGAAGCTGCCTCGGCCGCCATCTCTGCAGGGTGGGCCGCGGCTTCGATGTCACGCGTGCGAGACGTCCGCCGCCGCCGCGGAGCCGGGCTCGCCTTCTCGGCGGCGAGGGCGATGCTCGTCGCCTCGCCGGCCTCCTCGGCGATACGGGCCGCCGTGCGTCGCGTGCGGCGCCGCCGCGGCACCTCCTCGGGTACCGGGCCGCCGTCCTCGATCGTACCGGCCCTATCCTCGTCGTCCAAGACCGGCATTACATCACCGGCCGCCGTCTCCACGCCCGCGGTGGCCCAGGCCGCACTGCCGCGATCCGGAGGCCCCGAACTCCCCACCGCATCCGCTGCGCCGCCATCGGGTGCGGACATTGCGGCCCGGGCTCCCGCCTCGTCGTGGGAAGCGGGGTCCGGCGGCGCCAGGTCGGCGTCTCCCACG
>CAXUCF010000079.1:16588-18794 GCA_964249275.1 uncultured Lichenihabitans sp. | reverse complement strand
GTCCTGTTCAAGAAGTTCGCCGGCATCGACGTCTTCGACATCGAGGTCGATGCCGCCGACCCGGACCGTTTCGTCGACGTCGTGGCGGCCTTGGAGCCGACCTTCGGGGCCATCAACCTCGAGGACATCAAGGCGCCGGAGTGCTTCGTGATCGAGCGGCGCCTCCGCGACCGCATGAAGCTCCCGGTGTTCCACGACGGCCCGCACGGTTCCGCCATCGTGTGTGCGGCCGCCGTCACCAACGGCCTGCTGCTGCAGAAGAAGAAGCTTGCCGATGTGCGGCTCGTCACCTCGGGGGCGGGCGCTGCGGCGCTGGCCTGCGTCGACCTCCTGGTGTCGATGGGACTGCGGATCGAGAACGTCACCCTCACGGACATCAAGGGCGTGGTGCGGGCCGGGCGCGGCGACGACATGGCGCCCAACATGGCGCGCTACGCCCGGGTCAGCGAGGCCCGCACGCTCGGCGATGCGCTGCCCGGCGCCGACGTGTTCCTCGGCCTGTCGGCGCCCCGCGTGCTGAAACCCGAAGGGCTGAAGAGCATGGCGGCGAAACCCTGCGTGCTGGCCCGCTCGCCAATCCCGAGCCCGAGATCACGCCGGAACTCGCCCGCGCGGCGCGGCCCGACGCCCTGATCGCCACGGGCCGCTCGGACTATCCGAATCAGGTCAACAACGTCCTCTGCTTCCCCTTCATCTTCCGCGGGGCGCTCGACGTCGGTGCGACGAGCATCGACGAGGCCATGAAGATCGCGGCCGTCGAGGCCATCGCGGAGCTGGCGCGGATCGAGGTCAGCGAGGTCGTGGCCAGCGCCTACGGCGGCCAGGCGCCGGTGTTCGGACCCGACTATTTCATCCCGAAGCCCTTCGATCCGCGGCTGATCCTCCAGGTCGCGCCGGCCGTCGCCAGGGCCGCGATGGAGAGCGGCCTCGCGCGACGCCCCATCGCGGATTTCGACGCCTATGCGCGCGACCTCGAGCGCTTCGTGTTCCGCTCCGGGCAGTTGATGCGCCCGGTCTTCGAGGCGGCGCGGCGGCGGCCCCAGCGCGTGGTCTATGCCGAGGGCGAGGACGAGCGCGTGCTGCGCGCCGTGCAGACCGTGATCGACGAGAAGCTCGCGCAACCCATCCTCGTCGGCTCGCGCGCCGTGATCGACCGCAAGGCTTCCGACCTCGGGCTCAGGCTGCGCTCGGGGGCTGGCGTCACCGTGCTCGACCCCGCGGAGGACGAGGGCGTGTTCGGCCCGCTGACGGCGGAGGACCCGCGCCTCGTCGACCGCCGCGGCGTGCCGCCCGAGGCCGCGGAGCGCCGCATGCGGACCCGGCTCTCCGTCCCGGCTGCCATGCTGCTGCAGTCGGGCCAGGCCGATGCGGCGCTGGTCGGCGGAACCGGCGACTGGTCGCGTCATCTCGCCTATGTGCTACCGCTCGTGCGCAGCAGCGCCGAGGGCGGCCGCGCCTTCGCCATGTCGGGGCTGATCCTGCAGAGCGGCGCGCTGTTCATCTGCGACACCCACGTCAACCACGAGCCCACGGCCGAGCAGGTGGCCGAGATGACGCTGCTGGCCGCCGAGCAGGTGCGGCGCTTCGGCGTGGTGCCCAAGGCGGCGCTGCTGTCGCATTCGAGCTTCGGCGCCTCGGCCTCTCCGAGCGCCCGCAAGATGCGCCGCGCGCTGGCCATCATCCGGGCGCAGGCGCCCGACCTCGAGGTCGACGGCGAGATGCACGCCGACGCGGCGCTGAGCGAGCCGCTGCGCGAGCGCCTCGTCGCCAAGAGCCCGCTCGAAGGCGCCGCCAACCTCCTCATCATGCCGAACCTCGCCGCCGCCAACATCGGCCTCACCCTGCTCGGCGCCTCCGCGGGTGGGCTGCAGGTCGGGCCGATGCTGCTCGGCCTCCAGAAGCCTCTCCACGTCCTGGTGCAGCGGGTGACGGCGCGCGGCATCGTCAACATGACGGCGCTCGCGGCCTCGCAGGCCGGCAGCCAGGGTTGATCCTCACCCCGCGTAGCGGGGGAGGGGGACCACGCGAAGCGTGGTGGAGGGGGCATGAGAGCGCCGACCTTGACGATGAAGCGTGCCCGCGCCTTTCGGCGGGCGTTGACGCTACCAGAGGTCCTCCTTTGGCAGGACCTCCGCAAAGAGCGCCTCGATGGGCTGCGCTTTCGGAGGCAGCACGCGGTCGGCGCCTACGTGCTCGACTTCTATGC
>CAXUCF010000079.1:2021-16578 GCA_964249275.1 uncultured Lichenihabitans sp. | reverse complement strand
GCTCCGGCCCACCGGCTCGCCATCGAGATCGACGGCGCCTCGCACGACAGCGCGGATCGCGCCGCCCACGACGCGCGGCGCGACCGCTGGCAGTCGGAGCAGGGCATCCGCGTGCTGCGGTGTCCGGCAACCGACGTCCTCTCGGACGAGAGGCGGGCGGACGTGTTGGCAATCGTGGCGGCTGCGGCCGCCCCTCCACCGCCTTCGGCGGTCCCCCTCCCCCGCTTGGCGGTGGAGGATCATCCGCCCGCACGAAGGACACTGGAAAACCCTGAGCCAGCTCCTCGTCAACCCACCGCCTTCCGTGCTTCCCTCGGGGCCTTGCCAGCCTCCCTGCGGTTTGTTACTTGACCGGCCTCGCCGAGATCCGGGCCTGCCCGGAGCCAAGGCGGGCTGCGGCCATGGCGGAATTGGTAGACGCGCTAGCTTGAGGTGCTAGTTGGGAAACTAGTGGAGGTTCGAGTCCTCTTGGCCGCACCAGCGTCTCACGTTGCAGAGCCGACCCCGATCGTCGAGGCCCGATGAGGACCGTCGTCACCTTGGGGGAGATCGTCGTCGAGATCATGGCGACGGAGCGCGGCGACGGGTTCCTCGAACCGCTCACCCTGGTCGGACCTTTTCCGTCGGGCGCCCCTGCCATCTTCATCGACCAGGTGGGCCGGCTCGGGCAGCCCTGCGGCATGATCGGGCGGGTCGGCGACGACGATTTCGGGCGTCTCAACGTTCATCGACTCGCGGCCGATGGTGTCGATGTTTCCGCCATCGCGGTCCATCCCGAGGCCGCCACGGGCAGCGCTTTCGTGCGCTACCGGCGCGATGGCGATCGCGATTTCGTGTTCAACATCAAACACAGCGCCAACGGCGGCCTCGCGCTCGACGCCGCGGCCTGGGCGCTGATCGACCGGGCCGACCACATCCACGTCATGGGCTCGTCGCTGTTCTCCCCCGCCATCGTGGCCGCGACCCGGGAGGCCGTGGCGGCCGTGAAGGGCAGGGGCGGCAGCGTGTCGTTCGACCCCAACGTCCGCCACGAACTGCTCGACCTGCCCGGGATGCGCCAGGCGCTCGCCGCGCTGCTCGGGCAGTGCGACCTGTTCATGCCGAGCGGCCCCGAACTGCACCTCTTCGCCGCGGGGGGCGACGATGCATCCGCGGTGACCGCGATCCTCGAGCAGGGCGTCCGAGCGGTCGTGGTCAAGCGCGGGGCCGATGGCGCCGACTACCACGATGCGGCCGGCACCGTCCGGCAGCCGGCTTTCGCGGTCGAGGAGATCGACCCGACCGGGGCCGGCGATTGCTTCGGGGCCATCTTCGTGACCTGCTGGCTGCGCGGCATGGCGCCCGCCCAGGCCCTGCGCTACGCCGCCGCCGGCGGCGCCCGCGCAGTGTCGCGCCAGGGGCCGATGGAAGGCGCGTCGAGCTTCGCGGAACTCGACGCCTTCCTGGCCGATCACGCGAGCCGCCGCCGATGACCCGTTTCGCGATGGCCGACATCGCCCGCCTGCGCCATGCCGGCGCCCGGGTGGCCATCACCTCGATCTGCACGGCCCACCCGCTGGCCATCGAGGCCGCGATGCTGCAGGCCATGGCCGACGCCATGCCGGTGCTGATCGAGGCCACTTGCAACCAGGTCAACCAGGACGGCGGCTATACCGGCATGACGCCCGAGGCGTTCCGAGGCTTCGTGCTCGGCATTGCGGGCCGGGCCGGCTTCGATCCGGGCCAACTCATCCTGGGAGGCGACCACCTCGGCCCCAACCCCTGGAAGGCACTGCCGGCCGAAGAGGCGATGCACCAGGCCGAGATCATGATGGCGGGCTACGCACGGGCCGGCTTCACCAAGCTCCATCTCGACACCAGCATGGGCTGCCGGGGCGAGCCCGCGGCACTGCCCGACGATCTGACTGCGGAGCGTGCAGCCCGGCTCGCGGCTGTCGCCGAGAAGGCTGCCGCGGACGCCGGATTGCCGCTCCCGTGCTACATCATCGGCACCGAGGTGCCGGTTCCGGGTGGCGCACTCGAGGCTTTGGACCACCTCGAGGTCACCCGTCCCGAGGCGGCGCTCCACACGGTCGCGGTGCACCGGTCGGCCTTCGCGGCGGCGGGGCTGGAACGGGCCTTCGCGCGGGCCGTCGGCGTCGTGGTGCAGCCCGGTGTCGAGTTCGGCCATGCCGATGTGATCCCCTACCGGCCCGAACGGGCCCGCGGGCTCGCGGCCGTGCTGCGCGACATCCCGCAATTCGTCTTCGAGGCGCATTCGACCGACTATCAAAGTGCGGCAGGCCTGCGAGCCCTCGTCGACGACGGCTTCGCCATTCTCAAGGTCGGGCCTGGCCTCACTTTTGCGCTGCGTGAAGCGCTTTATGGCCTCGATCACATCGCCGACGTGCTCGACCCGTCGCGCAAGGATGCGGACGTGCTCGACCCGTCGCGGCCCGGAGACACGGCGCTGCGCAACGCCATGGAACGGTTGATGCTGGCCGAGCCGGGCCACTGGCGGCGTTATTACGAAGGCAAGGGGGCTGCTCTTTTCGCACAGCGGCATTTCAGCTACAGCGACCGCATCCGCTACTACTGGCCCCATGCCGAGGCCCGGGCCGCCCTCGCCCGCCGGCTGGAGCGGCACCGCCCCCGCCCCCAAACCGAGGCCCAGGGGAGCCCAAATAAGCCCCCCCAGGCCGAGGCCCGGGCCGCCGTCGCCGGCCTGAGGGAGCGGCTCGGCGCCGGCCCGATACCGGAGACGCTGGTCAGCCAATATCTGCCGCGCCTGGCCGAGGCCGTCCGCGACGGATCCGTCCGGCCCGTGCCGCGCGACCTGGTGATCGCCAGCATCCGGACCGCGCTCGCGCCCTACAGCGTCGCCTGCGCGGCTTGAGCGCCACTTCGGGCGACGGCTTGCAGCGCTCGGGCTTCTATTCCATGAACCGTGTCGTGAGGATGACGGAGCCGGTGGATCGGCACCGCGACGAGGAGGAGACGGCATGCAACTCCAGGGCAAGGTGGCCGTCGTGACGGGTGCGGCGCGCGGCATCGGGCGCGCCATCGCGGAACGCTACGGCAAGGAAGGCGCCAGGGTCGTCATCGCCGACATCAACGAGGCGGGAGCCCGGGAGGTCGCGACCGCGGTCGGCAACGGCGCGCTCGGCCTCAGGCTCGACGTCACGGCCCAGGATTCGATCGATGCCCTGGTGGCGCGCGTGGTGGCCGAATGCGGGGGCGTCGACATCCTGGTCAACAATGCCGGACTGTTCGACCTCGCGCCGATCGTCGAGATCACGCGCGAGAGCTACCGCAGGGTCTACGCCGTCAATGTCGAGGGCCTGCTGTTCACCATGCAGGCCGTGGCCCGGCAGATGATCGTGCAGGGGCGGGGCGGCAAGATCATCAATTTCGCCTCCCAGGCGGGCCGGCGCGGGGAAGCGCTCGTGGCGGTCTATTGCTCGTCGAAAGCCGCCGTCATCAGCCTCACCCAGAGCGCCGGGCTCGACCTCATCAAGCACCGCATCAACGTCAACGCCATCGCGCCGGGCGTCGTCGACAACGAGCATTGGGAGCACGTCGATTCGATGTTCGCGCGCTATGAGAATTTGGCGCCGGGCGAGAAGAAACGCATCGTAGGTGCCGCGGTGCCGTTCGGCCGCATGGCGCGTCCCGAGGAGATCGGCGGCCTCGCGACCTTTCTGGCCAGTCCCGACGCCGATTACATCGTGGCCCAGTGCTACAACATCGACGGCGGCAACTGGATGAGCTGACCGCGACGTCGCGGCTTGCGCTGTGGCGGGTCTGCCGCCTATTGCGGCTTCCTGAATTTCAGCACGAAATTGTCAGGCTCGCCGATGGCCGCGTATGTGTCGCGATCCTGCGCCCCGAGCGCGAAAGTGGGCCCCAGCGTCCAGACCCCGCGTGGCCAGACCGCAGTGTCCTTGGCGTTCGCCTCGATCTCGGACGAGCCGACGAATGCGAAGCCGGCCAACTGCGCCAGCCCCTTGGCGTAGTCCTCGCGCACGTAGCCGTCCGCCGCCTTGATGTCCTGCTGGATGTTGCGGTTGCCGCGGTGATCTTCCAGCGCCAGGATGCCGCCGGGCTTCAGCGCCTTGTAGAAATCGACGAGCGCTTCCTCGGCGAAGCCCTGCTTCATCCACAGATGCAGGTCGCGGAAGCTCAGGATCAGGTCGACTGAGCCGGGTGGCGCGATGGCGTCCTGGCCGGGCCCGAGCGCCGTCAGCCGCACGGCCCCGAAAGCCGCCGGATCCTCGGCCAGCCTGCGCTTGAAATAGGCGGCCCGCTTCGCGGCCGCGTCATGGCCTGGGCTGTCGGCGGCCTGCCATTCGAGGGCCGCATAGTAGGTGCCGTGATCGTGGAGATAGGGCGCCAGGATCTCGGTCCAGTAGCCGCCGGTGGGCCACACTTCGACCACGGTGGAGGTCGGCTGGAGGCCGAGGAAGGTCAATTCCTCCAACGGGTGACGGGCCGCGTCGCGCTCCAGGAACTTCGGGCTGCGTGCCTGTCCGCCGACGGCCGCCTGAAGCCCCGGATCCACGGGTGCAGGCACGTCCTCGGCCAAGCCGGCGCCCGAGGCGGCGAGCAGAGCCACGGCCGCCATGGCGACCGTGCGCGAGGATTGGAACCACATGGTGCCGGGCCGCTCAGACCAGCGCGCCATGGCAGTGCTTGTACTTGCGGCCCGAGCCGCAGGGGCATGCCTCGTTGCGCCCGACCTTGCCCCAACTCGCGAGGTCGCCCGGGTCGCGCGTCCGCGGTCCGGCTTCGGCCAGCGCCGCCATCACGGCCGTAGCACCCAGGGCGTCCGAGCCGAAGTCGCCGGCCGCCAGTCTGGCGTTCATGTCGGCGACCGCCATGTCGTCGTCGCCCGTCAGCGGGTCGTTGTGGGTCGCGAACATCGGCGGCAGGTCCTGGCTGATCGCAGGCTGCTCGAACGCCACCTCCACCCGCATGATCTGGGCCGTGACGATCTCGCGCAGCTTGGTGATCAGGCCGTCGAACAGCTCGAACGCCTCGGACTTGTACTCGTTGAGCGGATCACGCTGGGCCATGCCGCGCCAGCCGATGACCTGCCGCAGGTGATCCAGCACCACGAGATGCTCGCGCCACAAGTGGTCGAGCACCTGCAGGACGATCTGCTTCTCGACGTAGCGGCTGAGGTCGGGACCGTTCTTCTCGACCCGCGACGCAAAGGCCTCGTCGGCCGCCTTGTGCAGGCGCTCGCGCATCTCTTCGTCGGCGATACCCTCCTCCCTGGCCCAGTCCTCGACGGGCGGCTCCAGGTTCAGCCCATCGCGCAGAGCGCCCTTGAGGCCCGCGATATCCCAGGCTTCGGGATAGGCGTCGTGCGGCATGAAACGTCCGACGATATCGTCGATGACCCCGGTCCGCATCTCGCCGATGGTCTCCTCGAGCGAGTCCTGGCCCATCATGTCGCGCCGCTGCTCGAACACCACCCGACGCTGGTCGTTCATCACGTCGTCGTACTTGAGGATGTTCTTGCGCATGTCGAAGTTGCGGGCCTCGACTTTCTGCTGCGCCTTTTCCAGCGCCTTGTTGATCCAGGGATGGACGATGGCCTCGTTCTCCTGAAGCCCGAGGCGCTTCAGCACCATGTCCATGCGGTCCGACCCGAAGATCCGCATCAGGTCGTCCTGGAGCGACAGGAAGAACTTGGAGCGGCCGGGGTCGCCCTGGCGGCCGGCGCGGCCGCGCAACTGGTTGTCGATGCGGCGGCTCTCGTGACGCTCGGTGCCGATGATGTAGAGTCCCCCCGCCGCGATGGCCTTCTGCTTGAAGGCCGACACCTCGGCGCGGATCTCGGTTTCCTTGGCGTCCCGCTCGGGGCCAGGCTCCAGGCCGGCGCATTCCTGCGCGATCCGCATGTCGATGTTGCCGCCGAGCTGGATGTCGGTGCCGCGGCCCGCCATGTTGGTGGCGATCGTGACGGCGCCGGGCACACCGGCCTCGGCCACGATATAGGCCTCCTGCTCGTGGAAGCGGGCGTTCAGGATGGCGAAGAGCTTGGACGGCTTGCCATCGTCGGCGCGGGCCGCCGCGTAGAGCCCCTTGAGTGCCGTGGGATCGGTGAAGTCGATCCGTCGAAAGCCCGAGTTCGCCAGCATCTCGCCGAGCTGCTCGGATTTCTCGATCGAGGTCGTGCCGACCAGGAGGGGCTGCATCTTGCTGTTGGCGTCCTCGACCTCCTTGACGATGGCGATCAGCTTCTCGGGGCCGGAGCGATAGACCTCGTCGTGCTCGTCATGCCGCATCACCGGCTGGTTGGTCGGGATCTCGACGACGTCGAGCTTGTAGATCTCGGCGAACTCGTCCGCCTCGGTGGCGGCCGTGCCGGTCATGCCGGCCAGCTTCTTGTAGAGGCGGAAGTAGTTCTGGAACGTGATCGAGGCCAGTGTCACGTTCTCGGGTTGCACCTGAACCCCCTCCTTGGCCTCGAGTGCCTGATGAAGCCCTTCGGAGTAGCGGCGACCCGGCATCATGCGGCCGGAAAATTCGTCGATGATGACGACTTCGTCGTTCCGGACGATGTAGTCCTTGTCGCGTTGAAACAGCTTGTGGGCCTTCAAGGCCTGCTGGACGTGGTGCACCAGCGTGGCGTTGGCGGCCTCGTAGAGCGAACCCTCGACCAGGAGCCCCGCCTCGCCCAGCAGGGCTTCGATATGCTCGTTGCCGGCCTCGGTGAGGTTCGAGGTGCGCTGCTTCTCGTCGACGTCGAAATCGCCCTGAACGAGCCGCGGGATCAGCTTGTCGATGCTGTTGTAGAGGTCGGACTTGTCGTCGGACGGCCCGGAGATGATGAGCGGCGTCCGGGCCTCGTCGACCAGGATCGAATCGACCTCGTCGACGATCGCATAGGCGTGACCTCGCTGGACCATGTGGTCCAGCTCGTATTTCATATTGTCGCGCAGGTAGTCGAAGCCGTATTCGTTATTGGTGCCGTAAGTGATGTCGGCCGCGTAGGCCGCCTTGCGCTCGCCGTCGTCGAGGCCGTGCACGATGACGCCGTAGCTCATCCCGAGGAAGTTGTAGACACGGCCCATCCATTCGGCGTCGCGGCGGGCCAGGTAATCGTTCACCGTAACGACATGGACGCCCTTGCCGGCCAGCGCATTCAGGTAGGTGGCGAGCGTCGCCACCAGGGTCTTGCCTTCACCCGTGCGCATCTCCGAGATGCCGCCTTCGTGCAGCACCATGCCGCCGATGAGCTGGACGTCGAAGTGGCGCTGGCCGAGCACGCGCTTGGCGGCTTCCCGCACCGTGGCGAAAGCGGGAACGAGCAGGTCGTCCAGTGACCGACCTTCGGCGAGCTGCTCGCGGAAACGGATCGTGCGGGCCGCGAGTTCGGCATCGCTGAGCACCGACACTTCGGCTTCGAGCGCGTTGATGGCTGCGACCTTGGGCGTATAGGTCTTCAGTCGCCGCGCATTGGCCGTGCCGAATATCTTCTTAGCGAGCGAGCCGAGCATCCGTAGGAAACCTTCTCTGGGCCGCGCGGCCAAGAGCGACGCGCGGCTGATCCTGCCTTCGAGCGTGCTGTCTAGCACGACGATGACGGCACTGCGCATGTAGGCCGGGCAAAACGGCCATTCAACGGCGGCGGGCCCGTCGAGGCTCCCACGGCAATCACCGCTATTCTCAAGGCTTCCGTAGGACGTGGAGGTCCATCGACGCGGTCGCTTCAGCACGGATTCTCGGGCCGGTGCCGGCCAGCGAAGCTCCATGTCGAGAAACTGATGGCCATCGGGGGCCGCGACGGATATGAGCCGCCACGAACCCTGCCGGTCCAGGGTCGTGCCGGACGACTTCGGTACCCGCGGCGTGGTTGCCCGGGGCGTTGGAGAAGCTATCTCACGTCCGATGCGGGGCCTGCGGTCGACTGGGCCGTGCCGAACGGCGCGGGGTGCCGGGACAGTGACTTGTTCGAGGAAATCCATCCATGCTGAAACGTAGACATGCGCCGCTCCTGAGCCTGGCGGCCTCGGCCCTGGTCGGCCTCGCGGCACTTTCGCCCGCCTCCGCCAAGGTTCTCGCCACGGTGAACGGCTCCGATATCACGGACGAGGACGTCCGTACCGCCACCGAGGACCTCGGCCCCTCGATGCCGGCGCAGCTCCAGGGGCCGGCGCGCGAGGCCTATGTGGTCGATTACCTGATCGACCTGAAGCTCGCGGCCCAGCAGGCCGCCAAGGACAAGCTCGGCGACACGCCCGACTTCGCGCGCAAGATGGCCTATTTCCACGACAAGGTCCTGATGGAGAACCTGCTCGGCACCATCGCCAAGACGGCGATCACGCCGGATGCCGAGAAGAAGGTCTATGACGACGCCGCGAAAGCGCAGGCCCCCGAGACCGAGGTCCACGCGCGCCACATCCTGGTGCCGACCGAGGAGGAGGCCAAGGCGGCGCTGGCGCGCGTCAAGAAAGGCGAAGATTTCGCCAAGGTGGCGGACGAGGTGTCGAAAGACCCGGGCTCACAGGGCGGTGACCTCGGCTGGTTCACCAAGGACAAGATGGTGCCGGAGTTCGCGGCCGCAGCCTTCAAGATGGAACCCGGCCAGGTCTCCGACCCGGTGAAGAGCGAATTCGGCTGGCATGTCATCAAGATCGAGGGCAAGCGCGAGAAGAGCTTTCCGCCCTTCGATCAAGTCAAGGACCAGGTGGCCCGCTACGTCGCCCAAAAAGCCCAGAGCGATGCGGTGATGAAGCTGCGCGAGGCCGCGAAGATCGACCGCGCGACTCCTGCACCCTCCACCCCGGCTCCGGCCGGCACCACCCCGGCTCCGGCCGGCGCTAGCCCGGCTCCGGCCGGAGATGCGCCAAAGCCCTGATGGGCGGAGACGCCCGGGAGCGCATTCGGTCCCGCTCGCCCTGGCGCAGCGGGATCCGTCCGGCCGAGCGGTCGGTTCGTCGGTCCATGGTGCCGACGGCCGTTGGCCGGCTCTCTTCAGTCGGTTCGGCCTGTGCGGTGAGAGGTGAGCACGGCTCGGCTACCCCGCGAGGAACGTGTTCACCCTGGCCATGGTGTCGGCCGGGAATGCCGCGTCCCAATCGGTCGGCCAGTTGGTTCGAGTTCCGTCGAGCCTTGCCGGGACATCGTCGGCCCGGCGGATCGCCAGCCTCAAGCCCTCGACGATGCCCTCCAGAGTCGGCTTGACCCCGATCAGATTGGTCGAGATGGCCGACAGGGCCTCGGCGGTCTTGTTGGCGAACGTGTTCGTCACGGTACAGAGGCCTGCCGACGCCATTTCGAGTGGTACGAGGCTCGGGTGCGGCGTGAGCATCAGCGACAGTCCCACGTCGAAGCCCGGGAGCATGGCGGCGTAGTCCTGCAGGCTGGTCTTTGGCACCATCCGCAGGAACTGGCCCGGCGCGAGTTCCAGACGGTCGTGGACGCCGATCGAGCCGATGCCGTGCGCCGTCCATCCCGCCGCCGCGAGGTCGGGATCGCCGAACAGGGACACCAGCGCCGCGATCCCCATCTCGAACATGTTGCGGGCGGCGTGCTCCTCCGGCCTTGCATAGAACAGGAGACGGCGGCTGCGTCGCTCCATCACGGCGCGATCCGGCGAGAACCGCTGGATGGCGTTGCTGAAGACCGCCGAGTGCGCCTCGCCGCCCGACGTCTCGAACAGGCCGATGCGATTGTCGCGGAAGTAGTCGTGCAGCAAGGCGGTCGAGAACAGTCCGAACTGCGGCAAGTCGTAGGCCTGCCGCAACAGCGCCGTGCTGGTGTTCATGGGTCCGAAAAAAGGTTCGTAGTCCTGGATGAGGAACAGGAAGCGCTCGCGACCGAGCGCCACCACGGCCTTGTGGGCTACGTGGGCGCTCCAGCCGCTGGTCGCCACGAAGCGGTCGTCCGGGCTGACGTCGAGTGGCAGCGACCGGTCGTAGCGATAGGCAAGCTCGACCTCGTCGAAGAGGTGGCCTAGCCCCGGGTAGCGGGCGATCTTCTCGCGCCAGGTCGCGAGTTGCACGTCGGTCTCGTCGAGCAACACGATCCGCAGCGCATGACCGTCCCGACGCAGCTTCAGTGCCAGGTTGAACATGCCGATGTAACCACCAAACAGCAGGTCGAAATCGATGGTCGCAAGCAGCAGGTTGACGCGCCGCGGCTGGTCGGGCGAAATCTTCAGCGTGAGCGGCGAGACGTTGTGGAAGATCCATCCCACGTGGCCGAACTGCAGGGCAGGGACGTCGCGACCGCGAGGGTTCGGCGTGAAATCGATTATGTCGGGCCCGCGACTGCCAGCCAAGAGATTGCGCACCGCATGGCCGTAGCGCTTCCGTCTGATTCTGCGGGTTTGCGAGCGGCGCAGGGCCTTGTAGGCCGCTTGGCGGGTCCTCGAGACCAGGACGGCCCGCAGGAAATGGCCTTCGTGGTTGAGTGTCGGCCGATTCTCGACGGTGGCCAGCAGCCGCTCGCGCAACGCCGGCAGGACGTTCGAAAGCCTCGTCAGACGTTCGAGCACCCGTCGGGCCGCGGGCTGCATCTCGGGATGGCGGGCCAGGAGCACGTGCGCCAGCACGACCTTCTGGGCCACCAGCGACTGCCGATCCTCGGTGGCCCGCATGAGGATGGCGCGGATCGTGTGACCGAGCGGCCCACGATGCCGCAATGTCCGCAAGATCGCCCGGCCGGCCTCCGCAAAGCCGGGAGCGTCGGCGTCGCGCTTGTGCCCGATGACGTTGTCGCCGTGCTGCACGTAGTCATGGAGGGGGCGGTCGACATAGCGGATGCTGCCCGCGGCCAGCGCGTTGAGGGCGATCCAGTGGTCGTGATAGGCGGCGCCGAGCCGTTCCGGGAAGGGCAGGATGCGGCGGAGCAGGGAGGCCCTGAACAGGCTCGCGGCGCCCACCACGGTGTTGACCGCCATGAGACTTGGGAGTGACGTGAAGTTGTTGCGGCGCGTCGTCCAGAATGTATCGGACCGCGTCGCGCCGTCCCGGTCCACGATGCGGACGTCGCTGAAGGCGAGTTGCGCGTCGTCGCCGAGGGCCGCCACAAGCGCTGCGATCTTGTCCGGATACCAGCGGTCGTCCTGGTCGCTCAGCGCCACGAGATCGGCATCGGCCGGGCAGAGCCTGAGGGCGCGCTCGAAATTGGCGTAGAAGCCCAGCCGCTCGCGGCTTCGCGACAGGAAGAAGCGCGGATCGTCGAGCAGCAGTTGCATGCGTTCCACGATGTAATCGGGCGAACGGTCGTCCGATACGATGCAGACCCAGTTGGCATGGGTTTGCGCCTTGATGGAAGCGACCTGCGCGGCGAAGAGCCCGAGCGGGGGCTGGTGGGTCGCCATACAGATGGCGACACGCGGACCCTCGGCCGGCCAGGACACCGTCGTCGGCATCGCGCCGTCGCCCGGCAGCAGCTTCAGCGTCCCGAGAGTCAGCTCCAGCACCTCGCCGTCCACCGTGACCAGCCGAAGCTGCACGGCAGGCTCGGCCGACACCGCTGCCGGAGGCAGTGGAACGACGACCTCGAAGCCGCTGAGGAACGAATGTCCCCCCGGGTCGCGCGCGGTCTCCGCTTCGAGGATGTCGGGCCGTGGCTGGCTGTGCTCGGTGATCCGATGCCGCGCCTCGCCGATCAGGAGATCCAGGAAGCGGATGCGACCGCGCGAGGCATAGCACCAACCTTTCAGGAACAGGGCCGTCCCGAGACCGGTGTGGACGGAGGCGGGCAGGTTCTCGATCGCGCCGCGCATGTGGATCGCGACGGCTGCGTCCTGCGCTTCGGCCCGGTCGAGGAAATGCGAAAGCGGGTTCTGCCCATCCCGCCCGGCGTCGGGGAACAGGTCCAGGTAGCGCCGGGTGCTGAAGTCGGGGCTGGGATCGCGAAGCGCGGCGGAGCCGCGCAGCACATAATCCTCGGCCGGACTGTCGCGCCCGCCGCGAGCGTCCGGGTGAGTGCGCCCGTACCAGCGCGACGCGATCAGGCCGGCATCGACGAGGCGCCTCGCCTGCCGGCGCACGATCCGGCGACCACGGCGCCGTTCGGACTGCAGCGGATCGACCCAGTTCCCCGGAGGCCCGATGAAGCGGAACAGGAAACGGCCGAGAGGATGGCGGCCGACCGCTCCGAGCCGCATTCCGGACCCACGTCCCTGCTGCGTGCGGTCGTCTCCGCTGTCGGACTCGTCCATCGTGTTCCGATCAATCTGCCGACCTGCACCTGCCCGGGGTGCCCGAGGCTCGGGATCCGCAGGAACCCGAGGCGACCCGGTCGGTCAAGCGAAGGAGAACCGTTTGTGGCCCTGGTAGCTGATCAGCACCGGGCTCAGGACGCCGAGAATATGGGCAATCGTGTCGCCATGCCAGCCGAAGCCGACGCTCGGAAACACCAGCCTGGCCAAGAGCACGCTGACACCCAGAACCTGCACGAGTGCGGCCAGGTTGACGATGGCGAAGCGCCCGTATTCGACGTGGAGGCTGCGCCCCGAACTCGCGAAGACGAAGATCTTCGCGAGCAGGAAGGCCGAGGTCATCCCGACCAGAAAGGCCGCCATGACGGCGGCCTCATAGGGCATGACGAGGCCGAAAACGATGCGGCTCAAGATGTTGACCACGGCCGCTGCGGCGCCGGTCAGCAGGAACGCGAAGAACCGCCGCGCCTCGGGGCGACGAAGCCGAGTGGTGAAAGCTGCAGCGTTCATGGATGATTCCCGCACGACCGCGATAGGTCGAGAGATCGTGCCTCACGAACCTTGTCGGATGCCGGCGGCTTCGCCCGGGTTCCGCGCGGCGTCCTCAGATCATGTTCGGCCCGCTCCGGCAAGACCCGAGCCGAGTTCGCCCTCGCGCGCCGCCGCCCGGTCCTCACTGGCCGAACGCGCGGCATGGAGATCCACGACCTTGCCGCCTGCACGGTCCCTCAGCAGCTTGGCGAAGGATGGGATAGCCTCGGCGAAGACCCGGTCCGCATCCCCGCGGTTGCCGGCCGCAATGGCTTGAGCGAGCGTTTCCAGCCAGCGGCCGACGCGCGAGCGGTCGTAGCCCACCGTGCGGGCCGCCGTGACCCCGTCGACCCCGATGTCGAGCACCGGCTCATCTCCCGTGAACAGGTACTCGTTGAGCCGCTCGCCCTTGCGGACGCCGGTAAACACGATCTCCATATCGCGCCCCGGCTCGAAACCGGCCATGCGGATCATCCTGGCCGCGAGGTCGACGATGCGGGCCGGCTGGCCCATCTTGAGCACGTAGACCGAAGCGCGCTCCGCGTTGGCCTGCTTCGGGCCAAGCGCGTGGGCCGATGCCGTGAGCACGAGGTCGCAGGCCTCGCGCACCGTCATGAAGTAGCGCACCATGTCGGGATGCGTCACGGTGACGGGGCCGCCGCGCTCGATCTGGGCCTTGAAGCGCGGCACGACCGAGCCGACCGAGCCCAGCACGTTGCCGAACCGCACCGACAGCAGCCGTAGCGGCTTCAGGGTCGCGGCGGCTTCGGCATCGAGCAGCTGCGCGTAGATTTCGCAGAGCCGCTTGGTGGCACCCAGGATCGACACGGGGTCGACGGCTTTGTCGGTGGAGATCAGTACGGCCGCGCTGGCCGTCTGGGCCGCCGCGTCGGCGACGTTGACGCTCCCGAAGACGTTGGTCTTGATCGCCTCGGTCCAGTCGATTTCGAGGAACGGAACCTGCTTCAGGGCCGCCGCGTGAAACACCAGGTCTGGCCCGAAGTCGCGAAACAGGCCGAAGATGCGGTCCCGGTCCCGCACGTCGGCGATCTTGCCCGTGAGCGCCACGGCCCCGGTGCAGAGCGGCGCGAGCGTCTCGAGAATGTTGTAGAGCGCGGGCTCCGAATGATCGAGGATGAGAAGGTCCGAGACGCCGAATGCGATCAGGCGGGCGCAGATTTCCGAACCGATGGAGCCGCCGCCCCCCGTCACGATGGCCCGCTTGCCGTGCAACAACTCGGCCAGGATGGCGCGCTCGACCTCGACGCTGGGGCGGAACAGCAGGTCCTCGATCGCGACCGGCTTCAGCGCCGCGTTCACGGTCGTGCCTTCCTCGATCGTCTGCATGCGCGACAGCGGGATGCCAAGGCGGTTCGCGGTGGCGAGCAGCATCTCGGATTCGGATTCCGGCAGGAATTCGTTGGGTGCGAAGATGATGCGGGTGATGGGCTGGTTGCCGTCCTGCGCTTCCGACACTACGCGCTCCAGTTCCGCGTAGTTGCCGAGCACGGGAACGTTGCGGATCGAGGTGCCGTAGTCGCTCCGGCGCGGCGACAGGATGGCGCGGGCCACGAACCGGCGCCGCATGCCGGTCTCGAGCGCGCGGAGCACCACCTCGGCCTCGGTGGCGCGGCCGAGAACCAGCACGCTGCTGACGTTCTCGCGGTCGCCGACACGGCGCGATTGCACGTATTTCAGGTAGCGATAGGCCAGGCGCGGGCCGCCGAGCAGAAACATCTGCAGCAGCCAGTAGATCGCGACCGTCTTCTCGCCGAACATCAGCCAGGGCGTGAGATTGCGGGCCAGCAGGACGTAGTCGCCCACCAGCATCAGCACGGCCAGGAGGCTCGCGGCCTTGAA
>CAXUCF010000079.1:0-2011 GCA_964249275.1 uncultured Lichenihabitans sp. | reverse complement strand
TCCGACATGGGGGCCAGTTGCCAGAACTGGTAGCGCAGGATCAGGCAGCCCCCGAAGGCCAATGCCGTGGCCACGAGGTCGTGCGCCATGATGATGCCGCGCTTCAGGAACTGCGATACGGCCGGCATGTCGCGTTGGGTCGTCATCGATCCTCGTAGGCTGCCCGGCGCGGCAACGGGATGTCCGCGGCCGGGTGCCGATCGTGCGGGGCCGCATCCGGCGTCGCCGGGTCTAGCGGGTTTTCCCTGCCAACGCACCTCATGTTTGCGGCTCCGCGCCGGCCCGGACCCTTGGCGCCGCCTTCGTCTCGTCCCTATAAGGCGCAGCGGCTCTCCCACCGCGGGTGCGATGACGGGTTCTCCATGGTGTTCCATCCCGGCCCTCCCGACGCCGGTCGCCCGGGTGTCCACCGCGGACCCGTGGTGCTGCTGGGGGCCGGCAATCCTATCGCGCGCTATCTCATGCCAAGGCTTCTCGCGGCGGGCCACGACACGGTGGCGGTGGCACGCCGCGCCGTGCCGGTGCCGCCCGGGATCCGGCCCGAAACGGCGGATCTCGCAGGCGACGGATCCTGGGCTGCGCCGCCCGGGGTCGCCGTGGTGAGCGTGCTGCCGCTCGCGGTGCTGGCAGGTTTGCTGCCGCGTCTGACGGGCGCCCGCTGCATCGTGGCGGTGGGCTCGACCAGCCTGTTCAGCAAGGCCGCGAGCGACGACCCCGAGGAGCGGGCGACCGCGCGCAAGCTCGAACGTGCCGAAACCGCGGTCACGGCTTGGTGCGCCCAGGAAGGCATGCCGGCCACCATTCTGCGGCCGACCCTGGTCTATGACGGAACCGACGACCGCAATGTCGCCCGCATGATGCGCGTCGTGAGGCGCTATCGCGTTCTCCCCATCGCCCGGCCGTCGCACGGCCTCCGGCAACCCATCCATGCCGATGATGTCGCCAAGGCGATCCTGGCAGCGATCGACAATTCCGCCGCCGCAGGCAAGGCCTTCAACATCGCGGGCGGCGAGGTCCTCACCTACAAAGCCATGGCCGAGCGCGTGTTCGTGAGCCAGGGGCTGACGCCACGGTTCATCGCGTTGCCGGTGCCGTTGCTGCGCCGCGCCTTTGGGCTTGCGGCCAGGGTCGGCGCGGTGCGCGAGACCGGCTTCGGCAGCGCCGTCTTCGCGCGCATGAACCAGGACCTGGTGTTCGACAACGCGGAGGGTTTGCGGGTGCTGGGCTACGGGCCGCGACCGTTCGAACTGCCCGAGGTGGGCGGGTGAAGTCGGCGCGCTCTTTGCGCGTCAGAGGTGTCCACGCTTGCGCCGGGCCTGAGCAGGCCAAAGGGCGCACCGTGCACTTCAGAGCTTCGTCACCATGATCCAGTCCTCATGAACACACGTCCAAGCCCGTCGAACGCAGTCGTCGAACGTCCATCTGCAATATCATGCCGTCTGCAGCTCGGGCACGTTATACCCTAACGCGTCCGCCATCATCTTGCCGTAGCGAACACTTTCGGAGATGCCTCGGTCCTCGGGATAGTAGAAGCAGGTGTCGGCGACCTGAAGGCCATGCACCGGAGTCTGCACGGGCGGGATCATGGCGGCGAAGCCGGGCGGGCAGATCGGTTGGGCGTAGCGGAGCCGCGCCACGTGCAGGTCGAGCCGGTCCGTCTCGACGAGCGCGGGATTGAGCCGCCGCATCGCCGCGAAAGCCTCGTCGGCGAGCGCCGCGTCTTTCCAGCTCCAGCGGGGGTTCGTGGTCGGCATGTAATAGGGCACATAGACGATCGTGTCGGGGAGCCGGCGCAGGTTCGAGAACTCGATGATGCCTGGAATTGGGATGCCGGGCTCGACGATGTTGACCCAGAAATGGGGTGTCACCGAGCGCTTCAGCCTGAACACGAGGCAGATCACGCCGATATTGGCGATGGCGTCATACCGCGCCTTCGCCTCGGCCGGCAGACCCGGGATCATGCGCGACACGAGCGGGGTCGGCACCGTCGAGATGACGGCATCGGCCGGGA
>CAXUCF010000078.1:3313-18948 GCA_964249275.1 uncultured Lichenihabitans sp. | reverse complement strand
CCCCACAACGACGCTGCGGCGCGCGGTGCATTGATCGGCCTGACGGGGGCCACGACGGCCCCCGACATCGCCCAGGCCATGCTGGAAGCCGTCGCGTTCTCGCTGGCCGATGGCCTGGCGGCGCTGGCCCCGGATGGCCGGCCCGACAGTCTTGGCTTGATCGGTGGCGGGTCGCGGTCGCGGTTCTGGGGCCGCATCATCGCATCCGTGCTCGGCGTGACGCTGCTGCGCCACGAAGGGGCGGAGCGCGGGCCGGCCTTCGGGGCGGCGCGCCTGGCGCGTCTCGCCGCGACCGGCGAAGACCCGGCCGCCGTCGCCACGCCGCCCGCCATCAAGGATGTGATCCCGCCCGAACCGGCGCTGCAGGCCGCCTACGCGCCGCGCCGCGTCGCTTTCCGGTCCCTCTACACGGCTTTGAAAGGCGAGTTCGCCCGGGACGCCTGACGTCACGGTCGGGAGAAGCACCGCAACGCAGTGCGATACGCCGCGCCAGCGGCCTCGCTTTCCGGTATGGGACAGGCTTGCCGCCGAGCGGCGATCGGACGGGAGCGGTGCGGTGAAGGTCGCGGACGTGATGAGCACGGCGGTGGAATTCATCGGCGGCAACGCCCCGGTGCAAGAGGCGGCCGAACTGATGGGTGAACTCGATGTCGGAGCGCTCCCGGTCGGCCACGAGGCGGAGATCGACGGCATCGTGACGGACCGCGATGTCCTGTTCCGCGTGGTGGCGTCCGGCCTCGATCCCAGGACCACGCTGGTCCGGGACATCGCGTCGCGGCCGGTCATCAGTTGCCGCGACAGCGACGCATTGCAGCTTGCCATGGACCTCATGGCGGCCAACCACATCCGGCGGCTGCCGGTGCGGGACGACAGTGGCACGGTCAGCGGATGGGTGACGCTGGCCGACATCTCCCGCAAGCTCCTGGTCGAAAGCCACGGGCTGCAGGATGCCTTGCGGGCCCTGACCGAGGAGGGGCAGCCCGCCGAGGACGGGCAGGAGACGCCCGCGTGAAGGCTGCCGCCTCAAGACACTCGGCGGGGCATCATGGCCCGTCGCAGCGGCTCGTCGTCGGTCATGATGTTGCGGCTTTTGAACTCCGCCGGGCTCGCAAAGGTGAGATACTCCCGTAGAGCGGGGTCGTCGCCGGCGCCCGGAAACCAGGGCCGGTCGAGGTACCGGTCGCGGTGCCCGATCCAGGACGGCGGGGCGTGCGGCGCCCAGCGCTTGAACAGGTATTCCGCGATCCCCCCCACGAGCGCGTGGTAGCGGAGGTCATCCAGCGGCGGCGGTTCCTCGGCCAGCATCGCGGCCCGGGCTGCCGGCGTTGCGGCGGCGTAGAAACCTTGCAGGACGTCGCCCATGGCGCGGTCCCAGGGCTGACCCTCCCTGAACCGCCAGCAGGCTTCAGCGACCGTAGCGGGGCGCATCGTGGCCGCTCCTTTCAGCGCCGGGCAGTATGTGTCGGAGCAGAAAACGCTGTTTGGCGTCGTCTTCCGCCGTTCTCGGGAAATACCGGCGCAGGATCGCCATTGCGCCCTCGGCGTCCACGCCGAGCACCGCCATGAGACCGCGGATGTCCTCCGCTTCACGAGGACCCTTGACGGGGTCCAGAATCCTCATGGCCTTGAGCTTCAGGGCCAGCAGGTAATCCGCCGTGGGCACCAGCACGCTGAGCCCGGGCGGGCCGGTCAGCGGGAAGGAGCCGAACTCGAGGTGGTCGGAGGCGCGATCGGCGAGCGGGCTCAGATGGAAGGAGACGGCGTCATTGAGCCAATCGTCCGCCCATCCCTGTCGCGCCGCGATCGCCTGGACGGCATCGGTCAGCCACGCGGGCCAGGGCATGCCGATCTCGGCGATGTCGACATCCTCCGTGGCGAAACGGAAGTTGCTGGCCAGCATCATGGCGGCACCGCCGTAGACCGCGAGTTCGAGCCGCGTGCCGTTGGCCAGAGCTGCGGAGCCGATCGCCGTGAAGGCGTCGACGAGACCCTGCCTGTCGAACATCCGCGGTTGCGGCATGGCACGCTCTTCCCGGCCCGTGGCGGAGTGCCTCCATCCACCATACGGGGCCCAGCATGATCGTCCGGACCATGGCATCGCGCCAGTCGCGACGGCCGCAGCCGCGGCATGGCCAGCATCTGCGGTCGAAGTAGACGATCTCTGCGCGGTAAGGAAGTCCACCGCCGGCGCCGGGCCCGACCACGTCGTCCAGCCTTCGGCGCGCAAGGGCCGACCTGCCGCGTTCGAATGGAGACCGCGATGTCAGAGAGCCGACGAAACGGCCCGGGCCTCCGCGACCTTCCGGCCACGCGACACAGCCGCGCGCGTCATTCGGCATCATCGGTCGCCTACGCCAAGCCCGGCGTTTATGCTATGGCTCGGCACGGAGATCCGCTCCGCGTCACTGAGCTTAGTCTCGCGATGGAGGGCGGCATCATTCCTGCTCGCTCATCATGACCGGTGGTCCGCGTCTTCCCGCACCGCCGGCTCCCCTACTTCGAAAGCAGACCAGTTGGACCTCAGCACCGCTCCCCGCGTCAGTCTCGCCCGCCCATTGTCACCCTCGGAGCCCAGCAAGGGGCTTCTCGTCTGCTTCAGTCACCTGCGTTGGGACTTCGTGTTCCAGCGTCCGCAGCACCTGATGACGCGCTTTGCGCGGCGGCAGACCGTGGTGGTGTTCGAGGAGCCGGTCTGGACGGACGAGGGCGAGCCGCGACTCCTCCTGAGAACCTGCGCTCACAGCGGCGTCGCCGTCGTGACGCCGCATCTGTCGGACCGGCTATCGGCCGATGATCGGACCGTGGCCCTGCGTCGGCTACTCGATGGCTTGCTGGCCGAGGCCGATGCGCGCCACCCGGTCCTGTGGTTCTACACGCCGATGATGTTTGCCTTCGCGTCGCATGTGACTGACGCGACGGTGGTCTACGATTGCATGGATGAACTCTCGGGTTTTCGCTTCGCACCGCCCGAACTGTCTCGACTGGAAAGCGGGCTGATGGGCCGGGCCGATGTCGTCTTCACGGGCGGCCATTCGCTCCACGAGGCGAAGCGGCACCTCCACGACAACATCCATGCTTTCCCGTCGAGCGTCGACGCGGCGCATTTCGCGGCGGCGCGGCGCGGCAGCGCAGATCCAATCGACCAGCGCGCCATCCCGCATCCCCGGCTCGGGTTCTACGGCGTCGTCGACGAGCGCATGGATCTCGGCTTGATCGAGGCCGTGTCGGCGGCGCGACCCGACTGGCAGGTCGTGATGGTGGGTCCCGTGGTCCAGGTCGACCCCGCCACCCTGCCCCGCCGGCCCAACATTCATTGGCTCGGCGGGAAATCCTACGACCAGCTCCCGCGCTATCTCGGCGGCTGGGACATCGCCCTGATGCCCTTCGCGATCAACGAGGCGACCCGTTTCATCAGCCCGACGAAGACGCTCGAAT
Organism: uncultured Lichenihabitans sp.; assembly: GCA_964249275.1. Classification (GTDB taxonomy): domain Bacteria; phylum Pseudomonadota; class Alphaproteobacteria; order Rhizobiales; family Beijerinckiaceae; genus Lichenihabitans. The sequence continues at coordinate 15,513 of CAXUCF010000078.1, read as the reverse complement.
ATCTGGCGGGCGGGCGTGTCGTGGTGTCGACGCCCGTGGTGGACGTCGTGCGCCATTACGCGGAATTGTCGGCCGTTCACATCGCCGATACGGTGGAGGGTTACATCGAGGCCTGCGAGACGGCCCTGGCCCTCGCGGCCGAGCCCGCGCGGTTCGAGGACGAGGTCGCGGCCCATCTGGCGCAGGTGTCCTGGACGGCGACCTTCGACGCCATGGCACGCCTCGTCGATGCTGCGGCGGCGCGGCGGCATGGCGGCGCGACCGGCAACTGCCGCGTCGTCGTTCCGCTCGGCTCGGCTGCGCCGCTCGATGCGGGTGCGCCGGTCTCCATGGCCCCCCTCGCTGCCCGCATCGCGCGGCCGGCGTTGACCCGGCCCGCCAGGATCGCGGACGTGCTGGTGGTGGGCGCGGGCTTCGCCGGCAGCGTCATGGCCGAGCAACTCGCCTCGCAGGCCGGAAAGCGCGTGCTGGTGATCGACCGGCGGGACCATGTGGCGGGCAATGCCTACGACCTGCATGACGCGGCCGGCCTGCTCATCCACCGCTACGGCCCGCATATCTTCCACACCAACTCGGCCGCCGTCTTCGCATACCTGTCGCGCTTCACCGAATGGCGCGCCTACGAGCATCGCGTGCTGGCGCGGGTTCGCGGGCTCGACGTTCCGATGCCGATCAATCGGACGACGCTGAACCTCCTCTATGGCCTCAGACTGTCGAGCGACGCCGAAGCAGCGGCCTATTTCGCCACGGTAGCGGAGCCGGTGTCGCCGGTGCGGACGTCGGAGGACGTCGTGGTGGCAGGAGTCGGCCGCGACCTCTACGAAACATTCTTCCGCGGCTATACCCGCAAGCAGTGGGGCATGGACCCGTCGGAACTCGACAAATCGGTCGCGGCACGGGTGCCGGCCCGCAGCAACACGGACGACCGCTACTTCACGGACACGTTCCAGGCCATGCCGCGCGACGGCTATACGCGCATGTTCGAAGCCATGCTGGACCATCCGTCGATCGCGGTCGAGACCGGCATCGAATATCGCGACGTGATGCGGGAAGGCGTATTCGACCACGTCATATTCACGGGCGCCATCGACGAATACTTCGACTATCGGTTCGGAAAGCTGCCCTATCGCAGCCTCGAGTTCAGACACGTGACGCTCGAACGGGAGCAGTTCCAAACCGTAGGCACTGTGAACTACCCCGACGAGGACGTTCCCTACACCCGCATCACCGAATACAAGCATCTCACAGGGCAACGGCATCCGAGGACGTCGCTGACCTACGAATATCCGAAGAGCGCGGGAGATCCCTATTATCCGATCCCCCGCCCCGAGAACCAGGCCCTGTTCAAGCAATACGAGGCCCTGGCACGGGCGCGCGGCGACGTCAGCTTCGTGGGCCGCCTCGCCACCTACCGCTACTACAACATGGACCAGGTCGTAGGACAGGCACTCAGCATGGCCAAGACCCTGATCGGGCGGTGGAGTCCTCCGACGGGACGCAGCGAAGCCGCGACCCGAGCAATGGCCGACGCCGGCTGAAGCCGCAAAACGCCGGCAGGGATCCTGGGACGATAGAGTACGGCCTCGGTCAGAGCCCGTCGAACAGCGGCGTCGAAAGGTAGCGCTCGGCGAAGGACGGGATGATGACGACGATCTTCTTGCCGTCCATGCCGGGGCGCGAGCCGACCTCCAGGGCAGCCGCCACGGCACCTCCCGACGAGATGCCGACCGGGATGCCCTCGAGCCGCGCCACGAGGCGGGCCGTGTCGAAGGACACCTGGTTGCTGACCGTGACGATGTCGTCGATCAGGTCGCGCTCGAGCACTCCGGGCACGAAGCCGGCACCGATGCCCTGGATCTTGTGAGGGCCGGGCTGGCCACCCGACAGCACCGGCGAATCTTCCGGCTCGACCGCAACGATCCGCAAGGACGGACGACGCGGCTTCAGCACCTGCGCCACACCCGTGATGGTGCCGCCGGTGCCGACCCCGGCGACGAAGATGTCGATCTCGCCCTGGGTGTCGGTCCAGATCTCCTCGGCCGTGGTCCGGCGGTGGATTTCCGGGTTGGCGGGATTGTCGAACTGCTGGGGCATCAACGCCCCAGGGGTCGCCTCGACGATTTCCACTGCCCTGCCGATGGCTCCCTTCATGCCCTGGGCGGCCGGGGTCAGCACCAGTTCGGCGCCGAGCAGCATCAGCATCTTGCGCCGCTCGATCGACATCGACTCCGGCATCACCAGCACGAGCTTGTAGCCGCGTGCCGCCGCCACGAAGGCGAGCGCGATGCCGGTGTTGCCCGAGGTAGGCTCCACCAGCGTAGTGCGGCCCGGCGTGATGCGGCCGGCAGCCTCCAGGCTGTCGATCATATTGACGCCGATACGGTCCTTGACGCTCGCTAGCGGATTGAAGAACTCGAGCTTGGCCAGCAGCTCCGCCCTGCAGTTCTTCTCCGCGGCGAGCCGGCTCAAGCGCACCAGCGGCGTGTGGCCGATCGTGTCGGTGATGGAATCGTAGATGCGACCGCGGCCCTGCCGCGTCACCGCGGGCGAGGCCTTCGGTGCCGAGGTCTCGGACCCCGGACGGAGCGATGCGAGCGACATGGAGTGTCCTTCCTCGAGATCGGGGATGGCCGGCGGAAGCGTCGGGCCGCCCGGCGCGCGTCAGCTTTCGGGGAAGATGGCGGTGCGACCGGCCTCCGTCAACGCCGCAGGGTCACACCCGTGCCGAGATCGGGATCGAGCGCCGCAAGCCGCTCCACAGAGGCCGTGTGTCAGCACGGCAGGCTTGCAGTGTCCCCTCGACCCGTTCCCCAGAGGTCACGAGGGTTGCGCGCCCGCGGCACGGGCCGTTCTGGCTTTCAGCTGTTGCCGATCAGGATGCCGGTGGCCAGCACCAGACCGCCGCCCAGCATGACCTTGGCGGCCGCGGCGACCGGCGGGGTATCCATGTAGCGCCACTGGATCCAGGCGATGATGAGCAGTTCGAACACCACCACGACGCCGGCCACGAGCGTGGCGGTCCAGAAGTCCGGGATCAGGTAGGGGATCGTGTGGCCGATGCCGCCCGCGATCGTCATCAGTCCGCACACGAACCCGCGCAGCAGCGGCGTGCCGCGGCCCGACAGTTTGCCGTCGTCGGCCAGGGCCTCGGCGAACCCCATCGAGATGCCTGCGCCGAGCGAGGCCGCGAGACCGACCAGGAAGGCGTTCCAGGAACTGTGGGTGGCGAAAGCGGCCGCGAAAACCGGGGCCAGGGTCGACACCGAGCCGTCCATCAACCCCACGAGGCCGGGCTGGATCACCTGCAGCACGAAGCGGCGGCTCGCGTCCTGGTCCTCCTTGCCCCTGGCTTCGCCGGGCAGTCGCTTCTCCTCGGACTCGCCGGCCTTGCGCTCATGCCCTGCCTCGGCTTCGGCCAGGTCGCCCAACAGCTTGCGAACCGCAGCATCGCTCGTGCGGCCCGCGGCCTGTCGGTAGAACCGCTCGGCTTCCCGCTCCATCTGGGCAGCCTGGCGGCGGACAGCCTCGACGCCGAGCGGGCGCACCTGCCACACCGGCTTCCGGGCGATGTTGCCGCGCACGTCCTGCCGGCGGATCAGCGGAACGTGGTCGCCGAACCGGCCGACGAAGAGGTCGATCAACTGCCGGCGGTGCTCGTTTTCCTCGACCGCCATGTCGTCGAACATGGTCGCGGTCTCCGGGTAGTCGTCCCGGAGCGAGTGGGCGAAGTCGGCGAAGATGCGGCCGTCCTCCTCCTCGTTGGAAATGGCGAGCGCCAGCACTTCCCGCTCGGTGAGTTCGTCGAAGCTCTTCACGATCGCACCCTGCAATTAGACAAATTCTAAACTGGAGCCTGCGTTATCGGGCCGAGCCGGCGGCTGTCAAGGTCGCGGGAGGCAGTGGACAGCGTGCCGCAAGTTACGCGCTCCCGATCCGGCCGGCTGGGTCGACCCGTGCCGCCTTGCGCCCGGGCGCTGCCGCGTGGCGTCCGTGAACCGCGCGCACCGCGATTGCAGGCAAGACAATATGGGCGTGTTGGACAGAATGGCGGCCCTGCAGCCGCCGTACCGGGAACGCCGGAGTGAGCGAACTCTCCATCCACGGATATCATGATCGGGAAGATCAGTGGAGCAGGCTGGGACAAGTGATGACGACTCGCGTTCGCACACTGACGCGCGCTGACGAAGGAACCAGAAGGGTCATCGCCCAGTCTTCACGCGGATCCATTCGCGTTTGAGGATCACCTGTGCGGTCTCGGTGATCTGCGTCACCGCGAGGTCGATGCGATCTTTGAGGTCGGGTTCGACGGCCGGCCCCCGCAGCAGGATGATGGCGTCGAGCATCCGCTTGTGCAGCCGCTGCTGATCGGCTTCGAGGGGGTTGAGCAGGAGCTCGATCTTGGCGACCGTTCGGATCAGCGCTTCCACCCTGGCGAGGATAACGGGATCGGAGCCGATCGAGGCGAAGCTCGGAAGCGGGGTCGCTTGCCGGATGCTTGAGGCTGCCTGCAACTGCCCGACGAGATCGGCGAGCGCGTCGCGCAGCGTCTCGATCCATCTCTGACGGTTGACGGACAGCACGTTGGCGCGGAATTGCTGGCGACCGACGCGCAGCGTCACCACGGGCCCGGCAACCGAGGCGATCAGGGCCGTGAGGGCGGAGGTCAGGCTGATCCAGGTCTGGTCGAGCACCATGGTGCACCTCAGCGCCGCGCCGTGTTTGGAACGTCGTGCTCCTGTAGCTTCCGCACGGGGAGCGATGAGGCCAAGTCTCTCAGGGCTTGGAAGACCGCCTCGGCCTGCGGCCGTTCGAGTTGCGCGAAGCCGAGCGTGCGCGACACCTGCATGCCGATCACAGCAAACAGGAGGGCTGCCGCAGCATCGGGTTGCGCGCTTTCCAGGCGAACACGCTCGAATGTGTCGTCGAACAACGACTTGAACTGCTCCAAGGACTGCGAGTTCTCGACCGCCGCCATCAACATGGCACGCGAGAAGCTGTCGTCGGGCCCGTAGGTCGCCCAAGCGTGGCCGATCATGCCATAGAGGCTCTTGTGCGGCTCGCCTTCGCGCAGTTCGGCTTGCCGCTCGACCTCTTCCCGGAGCACCTTCAGCTTGCGCGACGCCAGCGCGGCGATCAGCGCTTCCTTGGCGCGGAAGTGATGCAGCACGCCGCCCTTGCTGATGCCGGCTTCCTGGGCGACGCCGTCCATGGTCAAGCCACCGACACCTTCGCGGGCCACGACGGCTTCGGCCGCCACCATGATCTTTTCGAGAGTTGCGATGCTGCGCGCCTGTGATGGTTCGGGCATAGGAAAAAATCCAACTAGACGGATTGTTTGTAAACCGCTACGACCGGGCGAGCAAGACCGTTGATCGGTGACAAGCCAATGCCAGACACTTATCCGCTTCCACTCCGAACGCCGCGCCGACCACTGAGGCGAAAGATCGGCGCCACAGCCATCCTTTGCGTCGGCACAGCGTTTATACCCACGCCGCCGGCGGCGGCTGACGCGCATCTCGTTCCGGTACAGGCGCTGGCGCCCCGCCCGGCCAAGGCCGCCCCGGATCTTGCCTTGACGGGCGCGATCGCGGCCCGGATCCAGAGTAACATCTCATTCCGGGTGAACGGCAAGGTCACGGCGCGTCGCGTCGAGGTCGGGCAGCACGTCTCGCTCGACGAGGTTTTGGCCACGCTCGACCCTTCGGAGCAGCAGGCCGATGTCACCAATGCCAGTGCGGCCCTGACTTCCACCAAAGCGCTGCTGCAGCAGTCGGAGTTGACCTTCGGTCGCCAAAAAACCTTGCTCGCTAGCGGCTTTACGACAAGGGCGAGTTTCGACCAGGCGCAGGCAACCCTCAACACCACTCAGGCGCAGGTGAACGCGGCGGAGGCGGCGTTGGAAACCGCGCAGGAGCAACTCTCCTATACCACGCTCAGGTCCGGTCAGACCGGTGTGATCGTGTCCCGGAATGTCGAAACCGGCCAGGTGGTGCAAGCGGGGCAGACCGTCTTCGTGCTGGCCCAGGACGGGCCGCGCGATGCGGTCTTCGACATACCCGAAGTCCTGCTGACCGCCCCTCCGAAGGACAAGACGGTGGACGTCGTGCTGCAATCCGACCCGGCGATCCGGACGAGCGGCACGGTACGCGAGATCTCGCCCACCCTCGACGCCGCCACCGGCACGATTACGGTGAAGATCGGCCTCGCAACGACGCCGCCGCAGATGGCGCTCGGGGCGGTGGTGGTCGGGCGCGCTCATTGGGAGCAGAGCAAGTCCTACACGCTGCCGTGGAGTGCCCTGTTCGAGGCGGATGGACGGCCCGCGGTCTGGGTCCTCAACGACGCGGACGAGGTGGCGCTCAAGCCTGTCGAGGTCGACAGCTACGGAACGGGCTCCTTCTCGGTGTCGGGCGGCTTGGACGAGGGACAACGCGTCGTCACTGCCGGAGGCCAGTTGCTCTATCCCGGCCAGAAGGTCGCGGTGGTCGCAGGCGTGGCTCCATGAGACGGCCAATCCATCGCGGGGCCGCGCTCGCGGCCCCGCTCGCCCTCATGTTGGTCGGCGGGTGCGACCGCAAGCAGCAGGAGCCGCCACCGCCGGTTCGTCCCGTGCTGAGCCTCGTCGTCCAACCCGGGCCTGTCCGAGCCGAGCGCAGCTTCACCGGCACGGTGGAGGCACGCTACCAGGCCCAGCTCGGCTTCCAGACGACGGGCCGCATGATTTCCCGTGATGCCAACGTCGGCGACCGCGTCACCAAGGGGCAGCAGCTCGCGAGCCTCGATCCGACCGTGGCGCGGCTTGCGCTGACATCGGCACAGGCCGATCTCGCCAACTCTCAGGCGCAGTTGACCAATGCCGCGGCGACCTACGCGCGCCAGGACGCCTTGATCAAGAGCCAGAGCGTCAGCCAGGCGACGGTCGACGCGGCGGTGGCGACGCGCGACACCGCCCAAGCGAGGGTCAACCAGTCCAGGGCCAGCCTGCAGAAGGCGCAGGAGCAGCTCGGCTACACGATCCTCGCCAGCGACTACGACGGCGTCGTCGCGAGTTGGAGCGCCGAGGTGGGGCAGGTCGTGCCGGCCAGCCAAACCGTGGTGACGATCGCGCGGCCCGATGTTCGGGACGCCGTCTTCGACGTACCCGACGACCTCCTTGGCCGATTTCCGCAAGGCGGTGCCTTCGAGATTCGCCTGCTTGCCAACGACAACCTGACGGCCAGAGGCGAGGTGCGTGAAATCGCGCCGCAGTCGGACGCGGCGACCCGCTCCCGTCGCATCCGGCTCACGCTGATCGACCCGATGGAAGCGTTCCGGCTCGGCACCACCGTCCGCATCACCCTGCCGGACACCGAGATGCCTGGGATCGAGCTGCCGAACAGCGCGATCCTCGATCAGGACGCCAAGACGTCGGTCTGGCTTATCGGACCGGACAGCAAGGTGGTGCCTCGTCTCGTCATCCTCGGTGCCCAGCACGGCGCGATGGTCGCGATCACGGCCGGTCTCTCGCCGGGCGACCGCGTGATCACCGCTGGGGTCCATTCCCTTTCTAACGGGCAGCCCATCAAGCTGTCCCAACCGTAAGAGCTTCCCCGTGCAATCCTTCAACTTATCGGAATGGGCTCTCGAGCACCGTTCGTTCGTGTGGTTCCTGATGATCATCGGGGCGTTCGCAGGTTTTATGGCCTATCGCGGTCTCGGCCGCGAGGAGGATCCGCCCTTCACCGTCAAGACCATGGTGGTGCAGCAGAGCTGGCCCGGTGCTACCGTTGACGAGATGCTCAACCAGGTCACCGAACGCATCGAGAAAGAGCTAAAGCAGATCGATGCGCTGGACTACACCAAGAGCTACACGGTGCCGGGCAAGACCACGATCCTGGTCAATCTCAAGGACACGACCAAGGCCAAGGACGTGTCGTGGCTGTTCTATCAGGTGCGCAAGCACGTGCAGGACGTCCAGTACACGCTGCCCAACGGGGTGCAGTCGCCCGCGTTCAACGACGAGTTCGGCGACGTTTACGGCAACATCTACGCCTTCACGGCCGACGGACTGAGCCAGCGGCAGTTGCGCGACGATGTGGAACAGGTCCGCTCCGAGGTGCTGACCGTGCCGAACGTCGGCAAGGTGCAAGTGATCGGCGCGCAAGACGAGGTCATCTTCCTCGACTTCTCCTCCCGCAAGCTTGCCGGACTCGGGTTGAACGTCCAGTCGCTGATCCAGACGCTGCAGAACCAGAATGCGGTGCAACCGTCGGGGGTGGTGCAGGCGGGACCCGAACGCGTCTCGCTCAGGGTCAGCGGGCAGTTCATGTCGGAGGACAGCCTGCGGGCCATCAACCTACGGGTCAACGATCGCTTCTTCCCGCTGAGCGATGTCGCCACCGTGACGCGCGGCTACCGTGACCCGCCCGATCCCCTGTTCCGGGTCGATGGCCAGCCAGCCATCGGCCTCGGCATCGGCATGAAGGCGTCCGGCAACTTGCTGCAGTTCGGCGAGGACCTGAAGGCAAAGATGCACGAGGTCGAGGCGACGCTACCGGTCGGCGTCGGCATCCACCTCGTGTCGGACCAGCCGCGCATCGTCGAGGAGGCGGTCGGCGGCTTCACGGAGGCCCTGGTCGAGGCGGTCATCATCGTGCTCGTGGTCAGTTTCCTCAGCCTCGGCGTCCGCGCAGGCCTGGTCGTGTCCTTCTCGATCCCACTCGTGCTGGCGCTGGTTTTCATAGCGATGGGCTATTTCGGCATCTCGCTCCAGCGCATCTCGCTCGGCGCGCTAATCATCGCGCTCGGGCTGCTGGTAGACGATGCCATGATCACGGTCGAGATGATGGTCAGCCGCCTGGAGCATGGCGACAGCCTAACCAAAGCGGCGACCTTCGCCTACACCTCGACGGCGTTCCCGATGTTGACGGGCACGCTGGTGACGGTCGCCGGCTTCATTCCCATCGGATTTAATGCGTCCTCGGCGGGCGAGTATACTTTTTCGCTGTTCGTCGTGATTGCAGCTGCACTCCTGATCAGTTGGGTGGTGGCGGTGCTGTTCGCCCCCCTGATTGGCGTCAAGCTGCTGCCAAGGACGATGAAGCACCAAGCCGACAAGCCCGGCATCGTCACCCGGATCTTCTCGGTGTTGCTGATCGGGGCCATGCGCTGGCGCTGGGTGACGATCCTGGCATCGGTGGGTCTGCTGGTCGCGGCGATCATCGGCATGAGCCACGTCCAGCAGCAGTTCTTCCCCTCCTCCGACCGGCTGGAACTCCTGGTCGACATGACGCTGCCGCAGAACAGCACGATCCTCGAGACCAAGTCTGAGATGGATCGCTTCGAAAAGGATCTTGCCGGCGATCCCGACATCGCGAACTGGAGTTCCTACGTGGGCGAGGGCGCGATCCGCTTCTACCTTCCCCTCGACCAGCAGCTCGCCAATCCCTTTTTCGGCCAGGCGGTCGTCGTGACCAAGTCGCTGGAAGCACGGGAACGCGTGCAGGGCCGCCTTCGAAAGCTCGCGGCCGACCAATTCGTCGGCATCGACGTGTTCGTTCATCCACTTGACCTCGGCCCGCCGGTCGGACGCCCCTTGCAGTACAGGTTGAGCGGTCCCGACATCCAGACGGTCCGCGATCGGGCGCTGAAACTGGCCAACATCATGAGCGGCAACCCGCACCTCGATGCGCCCACCTTCGACTGGAACGAGCCCGGCAAGGTGGTGCGGGTCGACATCGCCCAGGACAAGGCGCGCCAGCTCGGCATCTCGTCGTCGGACGTCGCCACCATTCTGAACGGGCTTGTGGGCGGCACCACGCTCACCCAGGTGCGCGACAGCATTTATCTCGTCGATGTGGTGGGGCGCGCCGAAGCGGGCGAGCGCAACCGGATCGAGACCCTGCAGAGCCTGCAGATCCCGACCAGCAGCGGCAAGGTGGTGCCGCTTCTGTCCTTCGCCACGCTACGCTACGACCTCGAACAGCCGATCGTCTGGCGGCGCGACCGCCTGCGCACCATCACGGTGCGGGCGGCCGTGCACGACGACACACAGCCCGCCACGGTGGTGCAGCAGCTCGATCCGCAGGTCCGGGCCTTCACCAAGGCTCTGCCGGAGCAGTTCAAGCTCGCGGTGGGCGGCGCGGTCGAGGAGAGCGCCAAAAGCCAGGACCCGCTCGCGGCCGTGGTGCCTCTCATGCTGCTCACGATGGCCTTCTTCATCATGGTGCAACTGCAGAGTTTTCAAAAGATGTTCCTGGTGGTGAGCGTGGCGCCGCTCGGCCTCATCGGCGTCGCGGCAGCCCTTCTGGGGTCGGGCAAGCCGATGGGCTTCGTGGCCATCCTCGGCATTCTGGCCCTGATCGGCATCATCATCCGCAACTCGATCATCCTTATGGCACAGATCGACGCGGTGCTGGCCGAGGGCAAGGACCAGTGGACGGCCGTGGTCGAGGCCACCAAACACCGCATGCGGCCGATCCTATTGACGGCCGCCGCCGCGAGCCTGGGCATGGTGCCCATCGCGCCGCAGATCTTCTGGGGCCCGATGGCCTATGCCATGATCGGCGGTATCCTGGCCGCGACCCTCCTGACCCTGTTGTTCCTGCCGGCGCTTTATGTAACCTGGTTCCGGATCAAGGCGCCGGCACGGGGGTCTCGGGCCACACAGCTGGCGGCCGGCTGATGGGGGTCGGCGAGACGTGGGCGGCTCATTCGGCAGCTGTCGGCCGGCCCGGCCAAGGTCAGGGTGTATGGGTGAACGGAGGCAAGCCTGGGCGACTGTTCCAGATAAGCCCGTCGCCGAAAAACTTTGCTGCGGCGGCACGGAGGCGACGCGAAGCCGAGGCGTGGGTGGAGGTCCAGCCCGACTTGTTCGGCGATGGTCTTCACGATGGTCACGCCGTCATTAGATGAGTTCTAAACTGCCGGTGCGATATCGGCCGGAACCGGCGCCTGTCAAGGTGGTGTGTGGTCGGCAGCGGCGAGCGGGACGGGAGAGCGATGCCATGGTCGGCCGCGCGCACCATGCTGTGCAGCACAGATCGGCCCTCCCCGGGATCGAGGCGCTGAGCCTCGTATCGGACCGCGGCTTCCCCCGCCACGCCCACGATCATTTCGGCATCGGCGTCATCGCGTTCGGAGAGCATCGGTCCTGGAGCGGCCTGGGCCAGGTCGAGGCCGGCCCGGGCGACGTCATCGCGGTCAATCCCGGCGAGATCCACGACGGCCTGCCGGTGGACGGGCAGGCCCGTGGATGGCGGATGCTCTATGTCGATCCCGCCGTGATGGCCCGCGCGGCTCTCCAGGACATCCGAGGCGAGGCGGAGATCACGCGGCCGGCGGCCTCGGACCCGCCCCTGGCAGCCCTCCTCGCCCGCGCCTTCGCCGGCGTGACGGCGGCGATGCCCGATCGGCTCGAGGTCGAAGAGGACCTGCTGCGTGTTTTGATGCACCTCCTGCGGCGGCACGGAGTGCGGGGACCCGTCGGGCGCGGGCCATCGCCGCCCGTGGCTCAGGCCCTACGGCGTCTCGACGATGCGCCCGAGGTTCCGGTATCGCTGGCCGAACTCGCGGCCGCGTCCGGCGTGAGCCGGTTCCAGCTCCTGCGCGGCTTCCACCGCGAGGTCGGGGCGACGCCCCATGCCTATCTCACCCAGCGTCGCGTGCGGCTCGCCCAGGCCCTCCTCGCGGCGGGTCGGCGCCCGGCCGAGGCGGCGGTCGAGGCCGGCTTCGCCGACCAGAGCCACCTCAACCGCGCCTTCGTGCGGCAGTTGGGCGTCACGCCGGGGCGGTATCGAGCGGCCACCGCCGCAATTTCGTCCAAGACGCCTCGCGCCCACGGGTGCCATTGACGGCCTGGAAAATTTCGGCCTGGGACACCCAGCGTGAGCCACCCCTATGTCCACGGCCACGGTTCGCGCGAAGGCGAGCGCCTGCGGGATCAGGCCGGAACACTGGCCGACCTCCTGCACGGCGATACGCTCTACCCGGATGGGAGCGAGGTGCTGGAGGTGGGGTGCGGGGTCGGCGCCCAGACCGTGACCCTGGCCCGGCGGAGCCCCGGGGCGTGCTTCACGGCGTTCGACCTGTCGGCCGCCTCGGTCGCGGCCGCGGAAGCGGCGGCCAAGCCGCCGGCCTCGCCAACGTGCGGTTCTGGCAGGCGGACCTCTTCGATCCGCCCTTCGCCCCGGCCTCCTTCGACCACGTCTTTCTCTGCTTCG
>CAXUCF010000078.1:737-3303 GCA_964249275.1 uncultured Lichenihabitans sp. | reverse complement strand
CAACACCTGTCACGGCCCGAAGCCGCGCTGGCGATCCTCGCCGGGCTCCTGCGGCCCGGCGGCACCATGACGGTGATCGAGGGCGACCACGGGTCGACCCTGTTCCACCCCGACAGCGCGGCGGCGCGCGACGCCATCCGCTGTCAGGTCGCGCTGCAGCACCGGGCCGGCGGGGACGCGCTGATCGGCCGGCGGGTGTATCCGCTCATGGCCGTGGCGGGCCTGCGGGACGTGCGCGTGTCCCCCCGCCTCGTCTACGTGGACGCGAGCCGGCCCGACCTCGCCGATGGCTTCATCAAGCGCACCTTCACGGCCATGATCGCGGGCGTGCGGGACGCCGCGGTCGCGGCCGGCCTCACGACGGCCGCAGCCTTCGATGCCGGCCTGCGGGAACTCCACCGCACGGCCGGCCCGGACGGGACCTTCTGCTACACGTTCTTCAAGGGGGTGGGGGTACGGGCAAGCGCCCGGCCGCCGAACGATTGAGACGAGGCCGGGTCATGCGCCTCGCGAACCGTTCTCCACTTCGAGATAGCGGCAGGCGAGCGCGATGTGACGCGGGATCTCCCGTTCCTTGGCATAACAGGCCGCCAGCCGCCGGCTGATGCCGAGTTCGGCCGCTACGCTGTCGAGCGTGTAGCCGCTCCGCTTCATGAAACCGGCAAAGTCGGCCGGCGTCATAGCCTGCTCAGCCAAGTCCGCGATGGTGGTCGACGCCATGTCGATCTCGTCGCCGTGCCATGCGACCGCGAACCCGTCATCGGCGACATGTATGCTACGGAACAGATCCGGATCGTCGCGCAGAGGCAAATAGATCTTATAGCGGAAGGTCGCGGGCGCGAGGTCGACCGCTTGCGTCCGGACTGGATGTCCGGCGCTTTCCCAAGTTACGGCAACCCGAAAACCCTCGTGGGCTGAGATTGCCCTGATACGCGGCAGGGGCGCACCGACCACGATATCATCATCGTCAGCCATTGCCCCCGTCAGGGCTCCGCGAACGAAACGGCGAGGCGCCCCCCGAGCCCTTCCGCGGCTTCCGCGAGCTGGTCGAGCTTGGTGCCGTAATCGGGATCGAGGATGCGCCGGACTTCCGTCTCGCTGCGCCCGATGCGATCACCGAGCGCGACCTTGGTGAGCCCGCTTCGCCGCCACGCAGCATAGACCGCGGCCTTGGCGGCGAGCGGGGCTGGCAGCATCACCGCAAACTCATCTGGAAGGACGGGCCTCGGCGATCCCAGATCCATGCCGTCCTTCATGCGGCCTCGTATGGCCGCCACGACCGCGTGCCTCGCCTCGTGCCGTGCTTCGGCATCGGTCTTCCCGGCTGCGATCGCCTCGGGCAAGGCGCGGCAATATGCGTGAACCTCGCCGGCTTCCCGACGCAGTTCGATCGCATAGGCCCATTCGGTTGCCATCCACATCTCCCGTCGATCGTCACAACGAACTCCAGGCGTGCCTCAGAGATCGGCCAGGTCGACTTGAAGCTGCCTGCAAATCCGCCCGACGTGAAAAGGGCTGAGTTCGCCGCTCTGTATCGTCGTGATCGCTTCGCCCAACCGAACCCTGTTGTGGCTGCCTTTGCCCCCGCCCCGGTCCAGATCGAACACCAGGTCTCTGATCCTGGCGTAACGCCGCAGGCGTCGGATCAGCGCGTCCCGCTTCACCTCGATCCTCGCCCCTTGTAACTTTAGATCGCACGAAAATGTGTTGTCATCAAGAGCGATAGCATGAAAGTCTATCAATCGCGTGGCAGCCAGAGCACCGTCAACCCGCATGCCGGGCCAGCACCTCGCGCACGGCTTCGATCATATCATCCTCCGCGATCTCGAACTGCGCCTTCTGGCGCAGTTCGAGGTAGTCGGAGCGGTCTCGGCTTGCCTTGGCGAGTTCGGCGCCGAGCCTAAGATCGCGGATGGTCACGACCGAGCCGCCCGCGGCGTTGCGCTCGTTCGAGCCCTGGATCACCGCGCAGGCGCTGTTGCGCTTGTCGGCATATTTCAGTTGCGCGTTCATGCCGGCCGCGCCGAGGTAGAGTTCGGCCCGGATGCCCGCCATCCGCAGGGACGTGACGAGGCCCTGGTAGCGGGCGAGTTCGGTGCGATCGAGCACCAGCACCACCACGGGACCGCGCGGCTTGGCGCCACCCAGGATGGGGCTGCCGACGGCGCGCAGCGCCGCCACGAGGCGCGACACGCCGATCGAGAAGCCCGTGGCCGGCACGGGCTCGCCGCGGAACCGCGCCACGAGGCCGTCGTAGCGCCCGCCGCCGCCGACCGAACCGAAGCGGACCGGCGCGCCGTCGTCGCCGGTGACCGTGAAGGTGAGTTCGGCCTCGAACACCGGGCCGGTGTAATATTCGAGGCCGCGCACCACCGACGGGTCGATGACCACGCGGTCCGCATAGCCGGCCGCCATCGTCAGGACCGCGACCTCGGCCAGTTCGTCCACGCCCTCGGTGCCCCGGGCCGAGCCCGCCACGGCCTCGCGGAGATTGCGGATCGTAGCCTCGGCGTCCTGGCCCCGAGCGGCCGTGAAGTCGAGCACGCGGCGGACCGCCGCGACGGGC
>CAXUCF010000078.1:0-727 GCA_964249275.1 uncultured Lichenihabitans sp. | reverse complement strand
GTCGTCACGGCGGCCGGGGCCGAGCAATGCCGCGACGCCCGAAGGGCCGAGCCGATCGAGCTTGTCGATGGCGCGGAGCACGATAAGACGCTTGCCGGCCTCCTCGGGCGCGCCGAGCCCGATCGCCTCCATGACGCCATCGAGCACCTTGCGGTCATTGACCTTGACCACGTAGTCGCCACGCGCGATGCCGAGCCGCTCGAGCGTGTCGGCCGCCATCATGCACATCTCGGCATCGGCCGCCACCGAGGCCGAGCCCACCGTGTCGGCGTCGAACTGGAGGAATTGGCGGAAGCGGCCCGGCCCCGGCTTCTCGTTGCGGAAAACGGGTCCCGACCGATAAGACCGATAGGGTTTCGGCAGCGCGTCGTAGTGTTCGGCGACGTAGCGGGCCAGCGGCGCCGTCAGGTCGTAGCGCAGCGACAGCCATTGCTCGTCGTCGTCCTTGAACGAGAAGACGCCCTCGTTGGGCCGGTCGAGGTCGGGCAGGAACTTGCCGAGCGCGTCCGTATATTCGAGGAACGGCGTCTCGACGGCCTCGAAGCCGTAGAGTTCGTAGCTGTCGCGGATCGCCGCCACGAGGCGCTCCGTCGCCGCGAGGTCGGCGGGGCCGCGGTCGGCGAGGCCGCGCGGCAGGCGGGGCTTGGTGGCGGGCTGGGGCTCGGGCATGGGTCTCGGAGTCGGAAGAGGGCTGGGCGTCCCTCATCCGACCCGGCTTCGCCGGGCC
>CAXUCF010000077.1:16810-18979 GCA_964249275.1 uncultured Lichenihabitans sp. | reverse complement strand
ACCAAGCGCTCGACCACCGTCGACGAGATCAACGCCGCGATCCGCCGCGCCGCCTCCCAGGAGCTGAAAGGCGTGCTCGGCTTCACCGACCTGCCCAACGTGTCGTCGGACTTCAACCACGACCCCCATTCGTCGATCGTCCACACCGACCAGACCAAGGTGATCGACGGCAACTTCGTGCGCGTGATGTCCTGGTACGACAACGAATGGGGCTTCTCGAACCGCATGGCCGACACCGCGGTCGCGATGGCGAAGCTCATCTGACGACGCGCGGGCTGTGCCGTTCAGACAGGCGCCTCGGTCTGGGCGGAGATAGGGTCCACGGGCCAGAGCGAGGTGAAACCCGCCGCATGACCGTCACGATCCACCGGCCCGCGCCGCCGGCGCTCGACCCCGACCTCGTGCGGCGCTGGGGCGCGATCTCGACCACGATCACGGCCGACCTCGTCGAGGGCCGGACCCTCGCCGACCCGGCGATCCGGCCCCTGCGCCCCCTGGGCTCGGCGTCGCGGTTGGTCGGCCGCGCCCGGACGGTACGCTGCGAGCCGCCCGATTTTGGCGCCGTGCTGCACGGGGTCGATCGCGCCGAGCCTGGGGATGTCATCGTCATCGCGACGGGGGGCCATTGCGGCGTCGCGGTGCTGGGCGACATCCTGGGCGGCGCTGCCCGCCGCAAGGGTGTGGCCGGAGTCGTTATCGACGGCGCCGTCCGCGACGTCGCGGAACTCGCCGGCTGGTCCGACTTCCCGGTCTTCGCCCGCGCCACGACGGCCCGCGGCCCGTCCTCGCGGACGGACGGCGCCATTGATGGCCCGGTCTCGTTCGGCGGCGTCGACGTCGTGTCCGGCACCCTGGTGGTGGGCGACGACGACGGCCTGCTGTTCCTGTCGCCCGCCGAAGCCGCGGGCCTCATCGCGGCCGCGGAGCAGAGGCGTGAGGCCGAGGCGTCGTGGGTGGCGCGGCTGCAGGCGGGGGAGAGCCTGCGCGAGGTGCTGGGCCTGCCGGAGGCGGAGGTCGAAGGGAGCGATTGACGCGGTCGTGGGCTCGCCATGCGTGACCGCGCCCCGGTTCGCATGATCGATTCCGGTTGTCATCCTGGACCAGCGCCGACGGGCGCGCAGATCCGGGATCAGACCTCGGGGCTCCCAGGAACAGCGCACGGCCGCCCCGGACCATCCTGCAGCGTCGGGCGTCTGGGTTCCGGGTCTTCGCTGGCGCGACGATGTCGCGCTTCGCTTCGCCCGGAATGACCGCAGGTGAGGCGATCGAACGGACGTCGTATCACATCAGAGATCAAAGCCGCGGGCGACCCGAGAAGGCGAGACCGGCCTCGACGGCGGCCGCGCCGGACAGCAGGTCCGCGTCGCGACCGCCCGGCCCGATGAGCTGGAGGCCGACCGGAAGCCCGTCGCTGAAGCCGCAGGGCAGGCTGATGGCGGGGTGCCCGGTCACGTTGGCGAGGCCGGAGGACAGCATCTCGCCGTCCCCGTCGCCTCCCTGGATCACCGGATCCTCGGCGGGGGCCACGAAACCCACGGCGGGGCTGAGCAGGACATCGACCCCATCGAACAGGGCCTCCACGGCCCGCGTCAGGCGGGCGCGGAGACGTTGCGCCCGCACGTAGTCGATGCCGCTCACCCGGCGTCCCGCATCGAGCTGTGCCCGCGTTCCCGGCGCGTATCCGTCCGGGCGGACCGAGACGAGGGATTCGTGGGCCAGCGCGGCTTCGGGCTTCAGGATCGTCACCAGAACCCCGTTCACGGCGTCGATCTCGGGAACCGAGACCGGCACCAGGGTGGCGCCGCCCCGGCCCAGGCGGTCCAGCGCCGCCGTGACGGCCTCGCGCACGCCCGCGGTGACGAGCGGCGATTCGAGATGGGCGCCGATGAGGCCGACGCGCAGCCCGGCGAGGGGGCGACCGTGCGGAACGATCGCCCGTCCCACGAGGCCCGACAGCAGGAACGCGGCATCGGCCACCGAGCGGGCCAGCGGACCCGCGTGATCGAGGGACCAGGACAGTGGAAACACGCCCTCGATGGAGACGAGACCATAGCTCGGTTTGAAGCCCACGATGCCGCAATAGCTGGCCGGGATGCGGATCGAGCCGCCGGTATCGGTCCCCACCGCCACCGGCACGGCACCCGCCGCCACCAGCGCCGCCGAGCCGCC
>CAXUCF010000077.1:0-16800 GCA_964249275.1 uncultured Lichenihabitans sp. | reverse complement strand
CCGGATCGACCGCGCGCGTGGCATAGCCGGTCGGCAGGCCGGCGATGTCGACGAGATCCTTGATGGCCACCGGCACGCCGTGCAACGGGCCACGGTCACGCCCGGCCCGCAGTTCGCGTGTCGCCGCCGCGGCGGCTCGAAGGGCCGGCTCGCGCATGAGGTCGATCACCGCGTTCAGGCGCGGCTCCAGGGCCTCGATCCTGGCCATCGCGGCCTCGGCGACATCGAGCGGCGTGGTGGCGCCCGACCGGTAGGCGGCGCCGAGCTCGGCCACGCTCGCGAAGGCATAGGTCGGCCGCTCAACCATGGACGCCCCCTACCGTCGGCAGCGCGGCCAGGCGGTCGAGCAGCCGGACCCAGGCGGTCAGTCCGCGGCGGAAGTTCTCGAGGCGGAAGAACTCGTTCGGCGCGTGGTAGTCCTCGTCCGAGGTCGAGAAGGAGAAGAACACGGTCGGGGCGCGGAGCTGCTCCCGGAACAATGTGCCGATCGGGATGGTGGCGCCCATTGCGACGCGCAGCGGCGCCCGGCCCAGCACCTCGGCCAGCACCGCTTCCGTGGCGGCCAGCCCCGGCGTGCCGGGGTCGAGCGCGAAGGCCGGAGAACCGGGTCCATGGCCCGGCATGTCGAGCCGGAAGCCCGACGGCACACGCGCCGCGAGATGCCGGCGGATGGCCGTCAGCACGGCGTCCGGCTGCTGCCCGGCGACGAGCCGGCAGGTGATCTTGGCCGAGGCCTCGGCCGGGATCACGGTCTTGGTGCCGGCGCCGGCATAGCCGCCCGCGATGCCGTTGAACTCCAGCGTTGGCTCGAGCCATTGCCGGACCAGGAGGGTTTCGCCGGTGGGCAGCGGTTCTGGCCTCGGCGCACCGATCCCATCGAAATAGGCTAGCGGATCGACATGCGCCTGGGCGATGGCGGCCAGGATGGCGGGGTCGGGCGGCAGCACACCGTCGTGGAAGCCGGGGACGGCGACGCGGCCGTCGGCGTCGTGCAGGGTCGCGAGCAGCCGCACCAGGGCCGCGACGGCGTTGGGCGCGCTGCCGCCGTGCCGCCCGGAGTGCAGGTCCTTGCCGGCTCCTTGCAGGACCACGTCGAGCGCCACGAGACCGCGGCTCGCGACCGTGACGCTCGGCAGGTCGGCGCGCCACATGGCGCCGTCGGCCGAGACGACGAGGTCGCAGGCGAGGCTGTCCTTCAAGCGCGCGACCGTCGGCGCGAGGTTCGGACTGCCGCACTCCTCCTCGCCCTCGATCAGGACCTTGACGTTGACGGGCAACCGCCCGCGCTCCCGAAGCATGGCTTCCGCGGCCAGGATGGGGATGAGCAGGGGGCCCTTGTCGTCCGACACGCCGCGGGCGAACAGGCGCCTGTCGCGCCGGCTGGGTTCGAAGGGCGGCGTGGTCCAACGCTCCAGCGGATCGGGCGGCTGCACGTCGTAGTGGCCGTAGACCAGGATCGTGGGCGCGCCGGGCGCGTCGCACTGCTGCGCCGTCACGACGGGATGGCCGCCTGTCGCCACCGTCTCGACGCTCTCGAAGCCAGCACGCTTCAACCGCCCGGCCACCCAGGCGGCCGCCCCGGCCATGCCGGCCCCGTAGGCGGGATCGGTGCTGACGCTCGGGATGCGGCAGAAGGCCTCGAGATCCGCAACCGCGGCCTCGAAGCCCGCGTCGAGAGCCGCCTCAATGGCGCCCCCCGGCTCCGCCGCGCCGCCTGCCTGCCCGCTTTCAGCACCCCTGTCGGCCATCGTCATGCTCCCATCCTTGTCAGCAGCCTTGCGGGGCGGAGAGTCCTGCGAGCCCCGGTGAGGGCCGCGACGCGTCGTGGTGCGGTGGCGATCCGATTCTCGGACCGCCGGCACCCAGGCATCCCGGCGCCACGCCACCTGCTCCATCGAGCCTCATCGGTCGGACGGCGCCTGCGCACGAGAACCCAAGGCGCCCAGACCGAGCAGGAAACGTTTCAGCCGGATCGGCAGCGATTCAGCCAACACGCCCGACCGTGCTCGATTTCGCGCCTCCGCGCCCACAAAACCGGGATGCAGGAGCGGGATGACCAGACTTGCGGCTCGCTGAACCACCAGCGATGTCCTATCATCGACCGTCCACCCTGGCACCCGCCGTCTCGTCTCGCTCTCCGGCCATCCACCGGCCCATGGCGCCGAATCGCGAGCCGGACAGGCACGACGCGGTCAGCGAGGGCGCCCGAGCCGAGCATGCGGAGACGTCGCCGCAGAAGTCCGCCACGAGGAGGCCTGGCCTTGAAGCCTTTCGCATTGACCCTTGCGACATCATTGACGCTGTGGTCCGCCGCCGCGCTGGCGAGCGATCTTCGGATCGGCCTGCAGGAGGACCCGGACGCCCTCGATCCGGCCCGCTCGCGCTCCTACGTGGGCCGCCTCGTCCTCGCCTCGCTCTGCGACAAGCTGATCGACACGGCGCCCGATCTCACATTCGTGCCGCGCCTCGCGACCTCCTGGACCTGGAGCCCCGACAACAAGGTCCTGACCCTGAAGCTGCGCCCGGGCGCGACCTTCCAGAACGGCGAACCCCTCGATGCCGCCGCGGTGAAATACAACCTCGACCGCTACCGCACGCTGCCCGAATCGGTGCGCAAGAGCGAGGTCGCCTCGATCGATCACGTCGACGCGGTGGACCCCGGGACGGTCGCCATCGCCCTCAAGCAGCCCGACGCCGCATTCCTGGCCCAGCTGACCGATCGGTCCGGCATGATGCTGGCCCCGAATGCCACCGAGGCCGGCGGCAGCGGTGGCGCCCCGGTCTGTTCGGGCCCCTACAGGCTGGCCGAGCGCGTCGCCCAGGATCGCATCGTGCTGGATCGTTTCCCGCAACATTGGGACGCGGGCGCCTACCAGTTCGACCGAGTCGTCTTCCTGCCCATCCCCGACACCACGGTGCGGCTCGCCAACCTGCGGAGCGGCGGGCTCGACCTGATCGAGCGCATGGCCGCCACCGACGTGAAGACGGCCGCGGCCGATCCCAAGCTCCAGGTGCTGTCGGTCCCGGGGCTGGGCTTCACGACGCTGGAGATCAATCTCGGCGGCGAGCGCGCCAAGACGCCCATGGGCCAGGATGCGCGCGTCCGCCAGGCCTTCGACCTCGCGATCGACCGCGAGGCCCTCAACCAGGCGGTCTTCGAAGGCCGCTACCTGCCGGCCGCCCAACCCTTCCCGCCGACGAGCTTCTACCACCTCGACGAGCCCGTGCCGGGACGCGACGTCGCGAGGAGCAAGGCCTTGCTCGAGGCCGCCGGCGTGACGGTGCCGGTGCGGGTCGAACTGCACGTGCCGAACGATCCGGTGACCCAGCAGGTGGGTCAGGTGATCCAGGCCATGACGGCGGAAGCCGGCTTCGACGTCCACCTCCTGGCGCTGGAGGCCGCCAGCATGGTCCAGCGCGACCAGCAGGGCGACTTCGAGACCACGCTGCATATCTGGTCGGGCCGGGTCGATCCCGACGGCGACATCCACCAGTTCGTCACCTGCCGGGGCAGCTTCGACGAGATGAAATATTGCAATCCGGAGGTCGACGCGCTGCTGAACGGTGCCCGCGTCATCCTCGACCCCGCCGAGCGCAAGGCCAAATATGCCGCCGCCATGCGGATCATCGATCGCGACAAGCCGATCCTCTACCTCTTTTTCGAGCCTCACATCTTCGGTGCCGTGCAGGCCCTGCACGGCTTCGTGCTCCATCCGGACGGCATGATCCGGCTCGATCACGTGATGCTCGGCGGCTGAGGGCGACGTCCCAACAAGCCTCCGTGGCGGCTGATTCAAAAGTCGCCACCGTCCGCAGGGTCGGTCCGTTCCGGTCGGCGGGCCGCGATGGCGTGCCAGATCCGTGCCGGGGTCGCGGGCATGTCGATGTGTTCGATGCCGAGCGGGGCCAGCGCGTCGAGGACGGCATTCATCACGGTCTGCGGGGCCGCGATGCAGCCGGCCTGGCCCGAGCCCTTGACCCCCAGGGGGTTGGCCTCGCTCGGAACCGGGTTGAAGCTGAGGTCGAAGGCCGGCAGGTCCGCGGCGCGCGGCAGCCCGTAATCCATGAAGGAGGCGCTGAGGAGCTGGCCCGAGGCATCGTAGACGGTGTGCTCGTGCAGCGCCTGACCGATGCCCTGTGCGAGCCCCCCGTGCACCTGCCCTTCGGCCAGGAGGGGATTGATGAGCGTCCCGAAATCGTCGACCGCGCTGTAGCGTTCCAGCGTCACGGTGCCGGTTTCGGGGTCGATCTCGACCTCGGCCGCATGGCATCCGTTCGGGAAGGTGACGAGATCGAGCGGGTTCTCGACCATGCACTCGAGCCCGGGTGCCGAGCCGCGGGGCGCCACTTCCGGGTCGAGGGCCGCCGCGGCAATCGACATCAGGTCGATCGACCGGCCCCCGCCGGGTGCTGAAAAAGCGCCGTGCGCGAAGGCGAGATCGGCGGGGCTGCACTGGAGGAGTTGCCCCGCGATGGGGCGGGCCTTGGCCAGGACGCCCTCGATCGCCGCGACGAGCGCGGCGCCGCCCTGGTGCAGGGAGCGCGCGCCGCCGTGCCCCTTGCCGCTGGGCACGAGACGGGTATCGGCTTGCACGAAGCGGAACCGTTCCACGGGCAGGCCGAGGAGGTCGGCGGCGATCTGCGGGAAGCTCGTCTCGTGGCCCTGCCCGTTCGACTGCGTGCCGAGGATCAGGCTGACGCGCCCGTCCGGCTCGAACCGGACGCCGGCCGACTCGCCTGGCCGGCCCCGCGCGGTCTCGAGGTAGCAGCCGAACCCCAGCCCCCGCAGCCGGCCTCGTCGGGCGGCCTCGGCCCGGCGAGACGCGAAGCCCGCCTGGTCCGAGAGCGCGAGCGCCGCGTCGAGGTTGGCCGCGAACCCGCCCCGCTCGACCGTCATGCCGAGCGCGCTCCGATGGGGAAACACCGACATCATGTTGCGGCGACGCAGGTCCAGGCGCGACAGGCCGGTCCGGGCAGCCGCGAGGTCGACCAGGCGCTCGATGATGTAATTGGCTTCGGGCTTGCCGGCCCCGCGGTAGGCATCGACCGGCACGGTGTTGGTGAAGGCGCCGCGCACGTCCAGGGCCACGGCCGGGATGGCGTAGACCCCGCCCATGGCGGTGGCGGCAGCGGCCGTCGGGATCAGCGGTCCCAGCGCCGACAGATAGGCGCCCATGTCGGCCGCCGTCTCGACCGCGAGGGCCAGGAAGCGTCCGTCGCGGTCGAGGGCGAGCCGGGCCCGGGTCCGGTTGTCGCGGGCCTGCGCGGAACTGAGGAAGTCCTCGCTCCGGGTCGACGTCCACTTCACCGGCCTGCCGAGCCGGCGCGCCGCGAACATGGCCAGCACCCACTCCGGATAGAGCACGTTCTTGGCGCCGAACCCGCCACCCACGTCCGGCGCGACGAGATGGATGCTGCTCTCGGGGCGGTGAAACACGCTGTCGGCGAGCTGCCGCCGCTGTTCGTGCACGCCCTGCCCGGTCAACACCAGCCGGAAGGCGTCCTCAACCGCGTCGTAGCTCGCGAGCGCGGCCCGCGGTTCGAGGGGAGCCGCCACGACCCGGTTGTTGTCGAGCGTGAGTTCGACGATCGTGGCGGCTCGCGCCATGGCGGCCTCCACGGCAGCGTGATCGCCCTTCCGGAACCGGAATGCCAGGTTCCCGGGCGCCTCGTCCCAGACGAGCGGCGCGCCCGCCGCGAGGGCCGCCTCCGCGCCGACCGCCGCCGGCAGCGCCTCGAACTCCACCGCGATGGTCTCGGCCGCGTCCTGCGCAGCGTCCGGGCTCGCCGCCACCACGAAGGCGATGGGGTCGCCGACATGCCGGACCCGCCCCTCGGCGAGTGCGGGCCTCGGTGGAACGACCAGGGGCTCGTCCGTCGCGATCTCGACGTCGCAGGGCAGGTCGCCGATCCCGTCCGCCTTGAGATCGGCCGCCGTGACGATCGCGGCCACACCAGGCATATGCTGCGCGACGGAAAGGTCGATCGACAGAATCCGGCCGTGAGCGACCGGCGATCGCAGCACGTGGCCGTAGACTTGTCCCGGTTCGTCGAGGTCGTCGACGAACCGGCCCCGGCCCGTGAGGAAACGCTCGTCCTCCAGGCGCCGGCGCGGTCGGCCGCGTTCCGGCGGCTCGATGCGAGCCTCGGCTCGGTCCTCGATCGGAGGCTGCATCCCGTATTCCCATCCGCCATCAGGCGCGTTCGATCCCGTTGTAGCGGTCATGCAGAATTCGCGCTTCATGCCCTGTGCGGTTCCGCAAGAGCATCCGCCTCGAGATCAACCGCATTCAGCGCAGCAGGCCGGATCCCGCAATCGGTGAAGTAGCTGTCGATAGTGGAGGGCAGGCCTCTGGTATCGGCCAGCGCCACATAGCTGTCGGGCCTGATGAGGTAGAGCGCATTGCGGGTTAAGCCCGCCGCGTGATGTTCGGGACGCCACGCGAAGACGTGAAGCGGTACGTCGTGATGTACGCACCAAGCTTTCAGATCGGCGCTGCCTTTTCCATAGACGTGCACCTGCCAGGTCATGGCCTCGAGGGACTCGAAATTGTCCCGTCCGCCGGCCGATACCCAGGGCAGCCGATCGCCGCCATGGACGTGACCGGCCGTGCCGCGACTGAGCGGACCGCCACGGTAACCTATGGCGATCTGCGAGACGGCGCGGAAGCCGTACTCGCGAAACGCCTCGATCCTGGCGAGCGCCGGCATGGCCGCGGGCATCAGGCGGGTGCGGAGGAATTTGGCGATGCGGCCGGGCGCGGTCGCCAAACTGAACACGCGATCGGTGGTGGCCACCAGCTGCCGGGCGAAGCCTATCCGCTCGGCCTCGAAGCTGTCGAGCAGCTTGTCGCAGGCGCGGCCGTCCAGGACGGCCGCCAGCTTCCAGGCGAGATTGATGGCATCACCGATACCGGTGTTCATGCCCTGGCCACCAGCAGGGCTGTGGATGTGGGCGGCGTCGCCGAGCAGGAAGGCGCGCCCCTGCCGAAAATGCTCCGTCACCCTGTGATGCACACGGTATGTCGAGAACCAGTTGACCTTGCGGACGTCGACCCTCAGGTGCTCGATGGCCCGGCCACTCACGTCCGCGAACTTCAGCCCGTCTGCATGGTCGGCCCTTTCGCCCCGGACCGTTCCAACCAGGCGAACACGACCCTCACCGGCCATGGGGAACACAGCCAGAAAGTCGGTGTCGTCGAGAGCGATGTGCAACTCGCCGTTCGCCGGGAGACCGGCTGCCTCGATATCGGCCACGTAGAACATTTGACGGTAGGTCCCGCCAGGAAAGCCTGTCCCGATGGTCTCGCGCACGATGGAGCGGGCACCGTCGCAACCGGCAATGTAGCTCGCCTGGCAGGTCTCGTCCTGACCATCCGGCCTGCGTAGGCAGGCCGTCACACACCGGCCGTCGTCGGTGAAGCCGACGAGTTCGGTCCGTCGCTGCACCGAGACGCCCAACTTCTGCAATCTTTCGAGCAACAATCGCTCGTGCTGGTCTTGTGGAAAGATCAGGAGAAAGGAATAGGGTGTGAGGCCCTGGCCCGTAGCATCGAACGGCACGCGCGCCTTCTGCTTACCCTTGACCCAGAGATTCACCGCGGGAACCTTGTGGCCGCGTTCAACCGTGGCGTTCGCGAGATCAAGTTGGCGGTAGAGCTCAAGCGTCCGGGCTTGCACTCCCAAGGCCCTGGACGTGGTTCCGGGCTGGGCGGTCTTGTCGATGATGCGTACCTTGACGCCCAGCTTGGTCAGCCAGAGCGCCAAGACGAGGCCCGTCGGGCCGGCGCCGATGATCAGAACGTCGGTATGCATGATGTCGTCCTCCGTCAAACGATGTTCTCACCCGGCGGGGCCTTCAAAAGGCCGCGGACGACGGTGTCGGCGTGCTGACTGGCCAACCTGTAGAGATCGGGCGAGTCGGTCTCGTGCTCGCCGAAGACCTCGCGGAACAGGAGGGCCATCACCATCGGACCCATGATCGAGAAGGCGTAGAGCCGCGGATCGCCGGGGATCACCTCGCCGCGGGCCTGGGCGCCTGCGACGATGTCGGCGATCATGCCGATCACGCGGGCCACCACGTCGTCGTGCCAGATGCGCGCGAGGTCGGGGAAACTGCGCGACTCGCCGATCACCATCTTGGCCATGGCGGGAGCCCGGCCTTTGCCCTTCATCGCGGCCATACGCGACAGCAGCATGGGCACGACCTCGGCGAATGGACGATCGAACGCGGCCATCGCTTTATCGACCACTTCGAGGTTCGGCGCGACCGTGGCGCGGGCGACGGATCTGAAGAGCTCCTCCTTGGTCTCGAAATAGCGGTAGAGGGCGGCCTTGGAGACCCCTGCCCGCTGCGCGATCTCGTCGAGTTTGGCGGCCGCAAACCCTTTCTCGGCGAACACCTCCAACGCCGCATCGATGATCTCGCCCGGCCGCGCGGCCTTGCGTCTGCGCCATCTTGGTCCGTCGTCCAGAACGTTGCTCCCTTAATGACTCACAAGTCATTTAACCTTCAGGGGACGAACGTCAACCGTCGGCCGTCGAGACGAACGCTCGGCATCACGAGGGCACGGTGAAGCTGGACGGCGATACCGTCCACCTGGCGCGGGTTAGGCACCATGCCGTCAGATGCCGATGACCTCCGCCGCGGCACTCCCCCAAATGGCCCGCCCGCTTCATTATTCTTTACATCCGGCCGGCTTCGGCGAAACATCGCGAGCCTAATCTCTCCTGATGCGGCGTCGGATCGCCGCGCAAAAGGAGACGTTCATGAGCGATGCAGATCACTCACCCCGATCATCGACGGCTGCGGCGCAGCCCCGAACGGGAACCACGAAACCCGGTCCGGGCCGGCGACGGTCCATCTGGATGGCGGGCGCCGTCGCGGTCGGCATGGCGCTCGGTGCAGGCGGGTTCGCGATTGCCGCCACGGTGCCCGGGAACGCGGGCTGGCACCACGGGCCATCCTTGGAGCACATCCAGCGCTTCGTCGCCGTCGCTCTCGACTCCGTCGGCGCCACCACGGCGCAGGAGGGCAAGATCCACGACATCGTCGCGGCGACCTTCGCCGACATGGGGGACCATGCCAAGGATCGCGACGCGCTTCGTGAACGTGTGCTGGGCCTTCTGCGAGCCCCCACCATCGACCGGATTGCGGTTGAGGCGATGCGCGTCGAAGAGATCACGACGCTCGATGCACGCTCGAAGAAGATCGTGGGCGCCGTGCTCGACGCGGCCGAGCAGCTGACGCCGGAGCAGCGGGCCAAGCTGGCCGACCGCGCCGAACAGATCGCGCGGCGCGGTCCGATGGGCGCGTTGTGGGGCGGGCGGCCCGGCGGCATGGGTGGCAGGTGGCACGGGTCCGTGGACGGCGAGCGCGGCCCTGCCGATACACCCGACCTCGGCCCCGACAGCGTCCCCGACAGGGGCTGAAGCGAAACGCGGGCATGGCGGATCGGGTTCTCATCATCGACGACGACACGCGGCTCGCGGCGATGGTTTCCGACTACCTGTCGGCTGCGGGCTTCGCGGTGGATCGCCGCCCGACTGGCCTCGACGGCCTGGCGGCGATCGCCCGCACGACCTTCGATACCGTCATCCTGGACGTGATGCTGCCCGACATCGACGGCTTCGAGGTCTGCCGCCGGATCCGGATGCGTTCGGAGGTGCCGATCCTCATGCTGACGGCGCGCGGCGACGACACGGACCGCATCGTCGGCCTGGAGATCGGCGCCGACGACTACCTGCCCAAGCCGTTCAACCCGCGCGAGCTTCTGGCGCGAGTCCGAGCCATCCTGCGTCGGCGGAAGGGGTTGTCCGGCGCCGACGGCGCGATCCTGCGTTTCGGGCGTCTCGACATCGATCGCGGGTCTCGCACCGTCAGGGTCGACGGCGAGGAGCGAACCCTGACGGGCCATCAATTCGATCTCCTCGTCGTGCTGGCGGAGAATGCCGGTCGCGTCCTGAACCGTGAGCGGCTTCTCGATCTGCTCAAGGGGCACGAGATGGACGCCTTCGATCGCTCGATCGACGTCCATGTTTCCCGCATCCGCCTCGCCATCGAGGACGATGCGAAACACCCGCGCCGGATCATCACCGTGCGGGGCAGCGGCTACGTGTTCGCGAAGACCCAGGATCATGAACCATGATGGCTCTCCGCCAGCGGCTGTTCTGGAAGATCTACCTGACGCTGCTGTCCAGCCTCGTCGCGGTCGCGGTGCTCATGGGTTGCTTCTGGTGGCTCTTCGCAGAGCTGTCGGGCGAGCGCCAGGGCGGGGCGGTGCGGGTCGATCTCACGGGGACGCTCGAACACTCCGGAGGCCCGCCGGGCGCGGGCGCCGATGCGGCCCCTGGATCGGGCGGCGCCGATGCCGACATCTCGCTCTATGATCGGAACGGCGCGCTGGCCGCGTCGCACGGGGATCTGATCCCGTTGACGCTGGACGACGGCGGCTCCCACCCCGGCCCTCGCCGCCTCATGCGGATCGATCTTCCCGACGGTCGGACCGTTCTGGCCCGCATGCGGCTGGCACGCGGCGAGTCGGGGTTACGCATCCTGACGGTGGTGCTGGTCGTCGCCGGCGGCGTCGGTCTCGCGGCCTATCCCGTGACGGCGCGGCTCACCCGCCGGTTCGAGGTGCTGCGCTCGGGGATGGAGCGCTGGGGGGCGGGTGAGCTGAGCGCCCGCGTGGATGGCACGGGCCACGACGAGGTCGCCCTGATCGCCCGCACGTTCAACCGGGCTGCCGAGCGCCTCAGCCTGGTGTTGCGGTCGCAGAAAGCGCTGCTCGCCAATGCGAGCCACGAACTGCGTTCCCCGCTCGCCCGTCTGCGCGTCGCCGTCGAGCTCTGGCTGGCGGCGACCTCCGCCGAGATCCATGCGGAGACCGTCCGCAATCTCGCCGAGGTCGACCAATTGGTCGACGAGATCCTGCTGTCGAGCCGCCTCGATCACCACGACTTGGATCCTGGGCGCACCGCGCCTGTGGACCTCCTCGGCCTCGCAGCCGAGGAAGCCGCGCGCGTCGGTGCGCGGCTCGAAGGTGTTTCGGCCGAGATCCACGGCGACGCCACGCTGCTGCGGCGCCTGCTTCGCAACCTCCTCGAGAACGCGAACCGACATGGTCGCCCCCCGGTCGAGGTCGAGGTTGCGAACCTGGGCAACCAGGCCCGTATCGTGGTGTCGGACCGGGGGCAAGGGATCGCGGCCGTGGATCGCGAACGGGTGTTCGAGCCATTCTATCGGCCCGTCGGACGGGGCGAAGCCGGTGGTGGATGGGGCCTCGGCCTGTCGCTCGTGCGCCAGATCGCCGAGCGGCACGGCGGCAGCGTCAGCTGTGACGGGGAAGCGGGCGGCGGCAGCCGCTTCGTCGTTCACCTCGCCCGGGGGCCGAGCCTCGATCCCGATCTCGTGACCTGACCGCTGACGCGATCAAAGCGGCAACTCCGTGGAGAGCTTGATCTTCTGCAGCGGGATATCGGTCTTCACGGTCTGGACGCCATTCTTTCGGTTCAGATTTGCGGCTTGGAACTGCCGATATCCGTCCAGGTCCGCCGCGACGACCCGCAGCAAGGCGTCGCATTCACCGGCCATGATGTGACATTCGACGACTTGCGGGAGCCTTCCGATGGCGCCCGTGAAATGGTCGATCGTTTCGGCATCCTGCGCGATCAGCGAGACCCTCGCGAAGACGACCAGGCCTAACCCGACCTTCGACGCGTCGAGCAGGGCAGCGTAGCGCTCTATGACTCCGGCCTCCTCCAACAGTCTGACGCGTCGCAGGCATGGCGAGGGCGAGAGGCCTACCGCCTTGGCCAGATCGTTGTTCTGCATCCGGCCATCGCGTTGGAGTGCCCGCAGGATGCGTTTGTCGATCTCATCGAGCTTGCTTGGCATTTGATGCGCCTGATCCCGAAATCCCGATAGCCGGATGCCAAATCACCTGCCTTTCTAGGCATCTTAGCAAACGAATTGCGTGTGGTCTGCTATATCGTGCCTCGCATGAATACGGCAGCGACGGAAAAACGCTTGAGGTTTGGACACGAGGGTGAGCAGTCCTGCGGCGGGTCGGAGATCCTGCGCGGGATCAGCGAGGCGATGCCTGTCCTGCTCGCCGTCATGGCTTACGGCTTGGTGTTCGGCGCGCAGGCATCACAGAAGGGCCTGCGCCTGATCGAGGTGCCGCTGATGACCGGCTCGAACTACGCAGGTGGATCGGAATTCGCCGCGGTCGGGCTGTGGGCCTCGCCGCCGCCAATTCTCCTGATCGCGACAGTCACCTTCCTGATCAACAGCCGCCATATCGTCATGGGCGCGACGCTGACGCCGCATATCCGGCATCTTGCAAGATGGCAGGCGCTCATCGTCCTCTTCATCATGGCCGACGAGACGTGGGCGCTCGGCTACGCCGATACGCTGACGCGAGCCGAGGCTGGTCTCAGGCCTGCCTTCAGCCTGCGCTTCTATGCCGGCGCTGGGGGGGCCATCTATCTGTCGTGGCTCGGCTCGACGACCCTCGGCGCGGCGATCGGACCGGTCCTCGGAAATGTCACTCCCTACGGCTTCGACATGGCCTTCCCCGCCGTTTTCCTCGTCATCGTCTCCGGCATGTGGAAGGGGTACCAGGGTGCACGGCCGTGGGCCGTCAGCCTCGTCGTCGCGGCCTTGACCTCGCTGGCCGTGCCGGGCGC
The DNA here is from genome assembly GCA_964249275.1 of uncultured Lichenihabitans sp. GTDB lineage: Bacteria > Pseudomonadota > Alphaproteobacteria > Rhizobiales > Beijerinckiaceae > Lichenihabitans. The sequence continues at coordinate 4,110 of CAXUCF010000077.1, read as the reverse complement.
CTGGTACGTGATCGCCGGCACGTCGGTGGGCCTCGGAGCCAGCTTCTATTGGGCGAAACCGCGATGATCCCCGCCGCCAACCTGGCCACCATCGGCGCGATGGCTCTCGCGACCTACGGCACGCGGCTCGGTGGCTATTTCGTTCTGCGGAACCGCACGCTCGGTCCACGTGCCGCGGCCGTGCTGGAAGACGCGCCCGGCTGCGTGCTCATCGCGGTGATTGCGCCATACTTCGTCTCAGCGCACCCTGCCGACCTGATCGCGCTTGCGATCATACTCGTGGCGGCGGCCCGTCTCCCGATGCTCGCCACGGTGCTGATCGCCGTCGCCTCGACTGCGCTGCTGCGTCATTTCCTGCCGTGAGCGCCCGGTCACGGATGCTTTAGCGCTTCAACACTCGCGGACAATGGCGTGGGCTGGACACCTTCAGCGCTTGCGCTCGCTTAGAGGAACGGGCGGCGGCGACCGCTCCGTCGTTCACCTCGCCCGGGGGCGGAGCCTCAATCCCGATCTCCCGACCCGACGATCCTGACACGCGGCACGGATGCCGACGCGGGTTCTGCCGCCATCCAGGACGGCCGGTTCTCGATCGACGCTTCCGGGGAGCCGGTCATGCCGATGGCGGCGCGCCGGGATCACGCTCCGGAAGAAGAGCTCGTGGCGAGGCCGCGCGGTCGAGGACCGAGCCAGGCCGTCCGGGGTGGCCCGCCGCCTTCCGCCGCGCTAGGGAGAAGCTTCGTCCCCTCGCGCCCGAAGGACCCGTCCATGCGCTTCTCCTCGCTCGTCGACCGGCTCGACGCCCCTGGCGGCGCCGCCTGGGACATCCACCAGGCGGCGCGGCAGGCGGAAGCGCGGGGCGAGGACGTGATCCTGCTCAGCGGCGGCGACCCGGATTTCGCTACGCCCGAGCCCATCGTCGAGCGCGCTGTCGCGGCGCTGCGGGCCGGCGACACCCATTACACCGCCATTCCCGGCAGGCCCGCGCTCCGCGCCGCCGTGGCCGACCTGCAACGCCGCCGCACCGGCGTGCCGACGGAGCCCGACAACGTCATGATGGTGGCGGGGGCCCAGAACGGGCTCTTCACCACCGCCCTTTCGCTCGTCGAGGCGGGCGACGAGATCCTGGTGGTCGAGCCGAGCTATGCCACCTACGAAGCCACCTTCGCGGCCTCGGGAGCGCGGCTCGTCCGCATCGCGGCCGCGGCCGCCGACGGCTTTCGGCCGGCGGTCGAAGCGCTGGCCGCCGCCGTCACGCCCCGCACGCGGGCGATCCTCCTGGCCAACCCCAACAACCCGACCGGCGTCGTCATGACGGACGCCGAACTCGCCGTCGTGGCCGAGGTCGCGACCCGCCACGACCTGTGGGTGGTGGCCGACGAGGTCTACGAGGGCTTGGTCTTCGACGGGCAGCATCGCTCGATCCGCACGCTGCCCGGCATGGCGGAGCGCTCCGTCACGATCGGCAGCCTGTCGAAGTCCCACGCCATGACGGGCTGGCGCATCGGCTGGGCCCTGGGGCCGGCGGAACTGATCCGCCACATGGACCGCCTGGCCCTCAACATGCTCTACGGCCTGCCGGGCTTCATCCAGGAGGCCGCATTGGCGGCGCTCGACCGGTACGAGGAGACGACGGGCTTCATGCGGGAGAGCTACCGGGGCCGGGTCGTGCAAGTGGCGCACGGACTGGAGGGCATCGCCGGGTTGGCGGTGCTGCGGCCCGAAGCCGGCATGTTTGCGCTCCTCGACGTGCGCCGCACCGGTCTCACCTCCACGGATTTCGCCTGGGGCCTGTTCCGCCGCACCGGCGTGTCGCTGGTCGACGCCGCCGCTTTCGGGCCCGCCACGGCAGGCTTCGTGCGGCTGGCGCTCGCGGCCGACGAGGAGCGACTCGGCGAGGCCTGCAGACGCATCGCGGCCTATGCGCGCGGGTTGACCCGCTAGCTCGGGGCCGCGGACGTCGGGTCGGTGCGAAGAGCGGCGGATGCGTGAGCTTGCAGCGGCAGGGCGCAGCGGCAGAACTCATGAGCGTCACCGTCGCGGCTGCGGCTCGGGGCCGACCGACGTGGTCTCGGCCTCCGCAGCGGGGCTTGCCGACCGCCCGGCACCGTGCCACATCGCGCGGGTGGGGAGGCTTTCCGGAGACCCGATCGATGCAGCTGAAATATGCGGTCCTGCTCGGCTCCGTGCGGCGCGATCGCATGGGCGTCCGGGCGGCGCGGCTGATCATGGCGGCGATCGCGGCGCGCGGTCACGCCCCGACGCTCGTCGACCCTCTCGCGCTGCAACTCCCGTTGCTCGACCGCATGTTCAAGGAATACCCGAAAGGCGAGGCGCCCGACAAGCTCGCGAGGTTGGCCGAGCTCTATCGCGCGGTCGATGGCTTCCTCGTCGTCAGCGCAGAATACAACCACGGCATTCCGCCGGCGTTGAAGAACCTGCTGGATCACTTTCTGGAAGAATACTTCTTCCGGCCGTCGGCCATCGCCTGCTACTCGACGAGCGGCTTCGGCGGTGTGCGGGCCGCCATGCAACTGCGGATGACGCTCGCCGAACTCGGCATGTCGAGCATCCCGAGCCTGTTCCCGATCCCGAGGATCGGCGATGCCCTGACCGAGGACGGGACTCCGGTCGAGCCGCGCCTCGGGCCATCCCTCATGCGCTTCCTCGACGAGTTCGACTGGTATGCCCGGGCTCTGAAACACGAGCGGAGCAGTTCCGGTACGCCGACCTGACGAAAGCCTTCCAGCGCCGACCGGCGGTGTGACCTTCGGCACCCCCGCGCGCCCTTGCCGCGGGGCAAAAAAGCTGTTGTGCGGCGGCGCATTTCCTGCAAGCTAGGTCGGCTCAAATAGGACAGCGTTGCTGACCCTATACAGAGTTCGATGCTCCTGTCTCGCCGGCCTGGTGGGCGATTTCAAGGCGAGGCCGCGCGAAGCCTGCTTGAAACAGGGTCGGGACGCGGGCAGAGGCCTGCCTCCGTCCGAAGCAGGACATGGGGAGGCCCATCGTCGGAATAAGGGGAGCGACGTTCCATGAGCATGGACGCGGGTCAGATCATCGGCACTGCGTCGCCCGCGCGCGACGCCCGCGCGGCCGCCCTCGCGGCACGGCCGAACGACATCCGAGCGGCCATCTCCGCCGTGGATCCCGGCCTCCCGGTCGCGCAGGGCCTTTACGATCCGAGGAACGAGCACGACGCCTGCGGGGTCGGCTTCGTGGCCGACATGAAGAACCGTCCGTCGCACAAAATCGTCGAGATGGGGCTGCAGATCCTGGCCAACCTCGACCATCGCGGCGCGGTCGGGGCCGATGCCCACGCCGGCGACGGCTGCGGCATGCTGGTGCAGATCCCACACGCGTTCTTCGCCGAAGAGGCGGAGCGGTTCGGCTTCGCCCTGCCGCCGGCCGGCCGATACGGAGTCGGTTTCTTCTTCCTGCCCGGCGATCCCGAGGGCCGCCGCATCGTCGAGCATATCGTGACGAAGGCCGTGGCCGACGAAGGCCAGGTGCTGCTCGGCTGGCGCGACGTGCCGACCGACCCGTCGCTGCTCGGCGAAACGGTCAGGGCGGGCGAGCCCGTCAGCCGGCAGCTTTTCGTGGGTCGAGGGGAGGACGTCGGCGACGGCGACGCGTTCGAGCGCCGCCTGTTCATCCTGCGCAAGGTGATCTCGGGCGCGGTCTACGGCCTCGCCGATGCGCGCACCGCCGGCTTCTATCCCGTGTCGATGTCGTCGCGAACGATCGTCTACAAGGGCCTGCTGCTCGCCACCCGGATCGGGCGATATTACCGGGACCTCGCCGACGGGCGTTTCGCCTCGGCGCTCGCCCTCGTGCATCAGCGCTTCTCGACCAACACCTTCCCGTCCTGGTCGCTCAGCCACCCTTACCGGATGGTCGCCCATAACGGCGAGATCAACACGTTGCGCGGCAACGTCAACTGGATGGCGGCGCGGCAGGCTTCGGTCACCTCCGAACTCTACGGCGCGGACATCACCAAGCTCTGGCCGATCTCCTACGAGGGGCAGTCCGACACCGCCTGCTTCGACAACGCGCTCGAGTTCCTGGTGCAGGGCGGCTACTCGCTGGCCCACGCCATGATGATGCTGATCC
>CAXUCF010000076.1:0-18980 GCA_964249275.1 uncultured Lichenihabitans sp. | reverse complement strand
GGACCGGAGCGACCGGTTGAGCGATCGGCGCGGCCGGTTGCCCGAATGGCGACGTCGTCGGGGACGAAGCGGAAGCGCCGTCGGCACCCTTGCGCGGCTGGGCGGAGGCATCCGGGAGGGGACCGGGATAGACCACACGGACGGGGCCCGGATCCGGGGTGCCGGGCGCGGTCGACTGCGCCGAGGCCGTCTTGACGGTCGCCTTCTTGTCGCTGGCGTGCGTTATGAGCAGCGCGGCCTGGACGATGACACCCAAGGACACGACGAGGACGGCGAGGATCAAGAATCGGCCGACGATCGATCTCGTTACCATTGGCACACACTCCCGCTATCGCCTTGGTGCGGGTCCGCACGGTGTCCGCAGCCTGCTGCCCAACGAGCGCGGCCGCCGTCCGCTGGCCAGAGCCGGCCGCATGATCAAACGGCCGCTAACCTACCCCATCGTCCGGCATCCCGTGCGCCTGGCTCCATGCGATTCCGCTTCGATCTTCTCGCCACCGGAACAGCATCCACGAAACATCCCGGCGTAAGCTCTTCGACATAAAGGCCATCTGTGGCAAGACTGCGAAGGCCTTACTTGGGCGCGAATGGGAGGATTCGGACCAGAACCGGCGCAGCTCACCTCAGCCCGTCAAGGCCCGGGCCCGTGCCGAGCCAACCCAGTCGCAGCGTCGGCAGCCCGGAGCTTGGATTGCGCCCTGCCGACAGTTCGCGGAAGCCATGACTCGCATAGAGGCGCCGTGCCCGCGGGTTGTCCCGGTTGACGTCGAGCACGAGACCTGCGGGCGACAGCACCTTGGCGGCCGCGATCAGCAGTGACGCCACGCCGCTTCCCTGACGGTCCGGGTGGACCGCCAGCTGATCGAGGTATCGCGGTCCAGGGTCGACCGTCACGAAGCCCGCCGGCATGCCGCCGACCTCGGCCACGAGGATGCAGGCGCCCGACCCCTGCAGCGCGTCGAGATGCCGGTCGAACCAGATCCGCCGCCCGTCGAAGTCGATGTCCGGCATTGCCGTGCGCCAGGCCGCAACCCAGAGATCGACGAGGCTGGCGCGATCCGCCGGGCCCGCCTCCCGCAATTTCGGCGTCGAACCGTTCGGTTCCTGGGCGCCACCGGACGTCCCCTCAGGCATGACGGCCCACTTCTTTCCGTCGAGACGCCGTTGGTTTGCAAGGGATTGCAGAGCATTGCTCACGAGCGGCTTCAGCGTTCCGTCAGCTTCAGTTCGATCCGGCGGTTGCGGCTCATCGCGTCCTCGGTCGTGCCGGGATCGATGGGCTGGAACTCGCCGAAACCGGCCGCGACGAGCCGCTGCGGGTCGACGCCCTTGGCCACGAGATACTGCACCACCGCGATCGCGCGCGAGGCCGACAGGTCCCAGTTGGATTTGAACTGAGGCGACACGATAGGCCGCCTGTCGGTATGGCCATCGACCCGCATCACCCAGGCGATCTCGGGCGGGATCTCGCGTTCGAGGTCGAGTACGGCAACGGCCAGCTTGTCGAGTTCGGGGTCCGCGTCCAGCTTCACGACGGCTTGGCCGCTATCGAACAGCACGGAAGACTCGAACACGAAGCGGTCACCCACGACGCGGATGCCGGGCCGCTGCCCGAGGATCTCGCGCAGGCGGCCGAAGAAGTCCGACCGGTAGCGGTTGAGTTCCTGCACCTTCTGGGCGAGCGCCACGTTGAGCCTGGAGCCGAGATCCGCGATCTTCACCTGGGCGTCCTTGTCACGCGACTCGGAAGCGTTGAGAGCCTGCTGGATGGCCGCGAGTTGCTGGCGAAGAGCCGCGATCTGCTGATTGAGCACGTCGACGCGAGCGAGCGCCCGGCCGATGACATCGGCCTGAGCGTCGACCTTGCGGGCCGCTTCGTCGGCCGCGCTTCCGGCAGCGGAGGCCGAGGAGACGTTCTGCTGCAGTTGGTTCTGCAGTGTCGCCTTCTCCTTGTCGGCGGACTCCAGGGTCGCCTGCAGCGATGCGAGGCTCGATTGCGTGTCGGACTTGCCGGCGCGCTCGAGGGCCAGCAGCGAGGTCAGTTCCTCGATCTGCCGATTGAGCCGCGACAGTGCGGTGTCCTTGCTCGACACGTCGCGCGACATGAAGAATTGGGACAACATGAAGACCGAGAGCAGGAACGTGATAACCAGCAGCATGGTCGACAGGGCATCGACGAAGCCGGGCCAGTAGTCGATGCTGCGCTGTGGACGGCGGGAACGGGCCAGCGCCATGTCAGGTCCCCCGAGCCAACGAGCGCCGGGCACCCGGCGGCATGTCGCGCGATGCCGCTCGTGCGGAACGAAACGCCCGCGCCATCAGCGGAGCTCGTTCTCGCGCGCCAGGCGTTCGAGAAGTCGCCGGACCTCCTTGTTCTGGTCGGCCTGACTCTCGACCCAGTCGCGGATCAACTGCTGTTCGCCGCGCATGTGCTGCACCAGCGTCTGGATGCCCTCGGCGAGGTTGGCCATCGCGGCCGTGGCGGCGCGGCTGCCGGTCTGGTCGGCGCCGGCCGCGATCTTCTGGAGCGCCGCGCGCAGGTCGGCCGGCACCGGCAGGCCCGACACCGTCGACTCGGGCGAGGCCTGGGGATCGGCCGCGAAACCGGACAGTTTGTCTTCGAGCTGGTTGTAGAAGCGGTTCTGCGCCTGGCCGGCCTGCAGGTCGAGGAAGCCCAGCACCAGCGAACCGGCGAGGCCGAACAGCGACGACGTGAAAGAGACGCTCATGCCGGCGATCGGGGCCGCAAGCCCGTTCTTCAGGTCATCGAACATCACGGCGGAATCGTTGCCGGCCGTCATGTTCTTGATGACGCCCGAGATGGACCCCACGGTCTCGAGCAGGCCCCAGAAAGTGCCGAGCAGCCCGAGGAAGATGAGAAGCCCCGTCAGGTAGCGCGCGATCTCGCGCGACTCGTCGAGCCGCGTGCCGACCGAGTCCAGAATGGCCCGCAGCGTCACGGTGGAGATCGACGGCGCCGCGCCGTTGCCGCGGTCGGCCAGGAACGTCGCCACCGGGGCCAGCAGCACGGGCGGCTTCGTCGGGGCAGCCCCGGGACTGTTGACGCTGTTGACCCAGCGGATCTCCGGGATCAGCCTGAACACCTGCCGGAGCCCGAGCACGATACCGACCAGCAGCACGCCCAGGATCAGCCCGTTCAGCGGCGGATTGGCCATGAAGGCCCGCGCGATCGCGCCATAGAGGATCAGGACCACGAAGCCGGTCAGGATCAGGAAGACCACCATCCTGACCAGGAAGATCCGGGGCGAGGACAGGCGGAAGGGGTCGCTTCTTGTCGCCATAGGACGGACCGCAACGGAACGGGCGTCGCGGTTCGCGACGGACTCGCAGCAGGATAGCAGAACTCGCCCGAGCTTGCGTCAGTCTTTTACGGAGCGTCAGCGCAGCTTGCGCAGCAGCTCGAGGAGCGAACGATGCATGTATTCGTTGCCGGCCAGGATGGAGCCGGCGCCGAGGAGGTCGTCGCCGCCATCGGCCGTGCTGACGAAGCCGCCGGCCTCGCGAACCAGCAGGGCGCCGGCTGCGACGTCCCAGGACTTCACCCCACGCTCCCAGTAAGCGTCATAGGACCCCGCCGCCACATAGGCGAGGTCGAGCGCTGCTGCGCCGAGCCGTCGCAGCACGCCGGCCCGGGCCATGACCTCGGCCAGTTCCAGTTTGAAGCGCGGGTGCAGCGGCGCGCGCCCGAGCGCCGGGATGCCGCAGCCCACCAGGGCTTCGGCGATGTCGCGTCGCGCCGCCACGCGCAGCCTCCGGTTATTGTGATAGGCTCCCTGGCCGCGTTCGGCGAAATACATGTCGTCGGTGGCAGGATTGTAGACGACGCCGCCGACCAGTTGTCCATCGCGCTCGAGGCCGACCGAGATCGCGAAGATCGGCAGGCCGTGCAGGAAGTTCGTGGTGCCATCGAGCGGGTCGATGTGCCAGGTGTGGCTCTTGTCGGAGCCCTCGACGCTGCCACCCTCCTCCATGACGAAGCCGTAGCCCGGTCGCGCCTTCGACAGCTCTTCGAAGAGCGTCTTTTCGGACCGCCTGTCGGCCGCCGTCACGAAATCGCCCGGCCCCTTGATCGACACCTGCAGGTTCTCGATCTCGCCGAGGTCTCGCTTCAGTCCCCTGCCGGCCTTGAGCACGGCCGCAGTCATGACATTCATCAAGGCGGATCGGATCATCGGGAACCCTGGAGCATGAAGTGGCGCCGGGCGCCTTCACGATCGCAATTGGACCCGATCGAGCCCAGGGGCAACCCTCACCTGCCGGATCGATGCTCATGCCGGCCATGCGTCCGTCTCCGGCTCCGCAGTCTCACCCGCAGAAGAAGGTGCTCCACCCTGCCGGCGCTCCTGGCGAGGCTGGCCGCAGCTCGGTGACCGCGCCGCAAGCGTCAGCGCGTAGCTGGAGGACAGCGCGGTGACGGTGTCGAACAGCAGAAAGCCCAGGATCGCGGCAAGCAGCGTCGGCTTGCGCCGCGACCGTTGCGCGAACGCGGTCAGCCGGATCGCGGCGATCAGCACCGGCGGCGTAGCTGGTCACGAGTTGGCCCGCAAACGCCGGCGTCACACCCAACCCATCCGCGATGCGGGGCAGCAGGCCGGCGGCAGCGTTTCGGTCAGGACCGCCGTGAAGCCCGTCATGGCAAGCGCGAGCAAGGGGTTGAGCGGCAATCGATCGGATGCCGAAGCCTTGCGCATCGAAAGGTGCACGGTGCTCTCGGTCATCGGGCTATCTCCGGATCGTCCGGTCCAGCGCGCCCTCGATGGGAACGGCAAGGGCCGGCGCGGTGCTCACGCCCGGCGTCGCTTCAGGTCCTTCATGATCTCGCGGCCCGCGTTGTAGCCGGGAATTCCGGACACTCCGCCACCCGGATGCATGGAGGAGCCGCAGATGTAGAGGCCCTGCAAGGGAGTGCGGTAGTCGGCATAGCCTGAGACCGGCCGCTGGAAGAAGAGCTGGTCGGTCGACAGTTCGCCATGGAAGATATGGCCTTGCGGCAGGCTGACGATCTGCTCGATGTCGGGAGCGACCAGCAGCTGGGCCTCGATGATGTCGGAGCGGAAGCCGGGTGCCCAGTGTTCGATCGTGTCGAGCACGGTCGTCTTGAAAACCTCCTTCTCGGTGGCCCACTCACCGCCTTTGAGCGTGTAGGGCGCGTGGCCGCCGAAGAGATTGACGACGTGCTTGCCGGCGGGCGCGAGCGGCGTGTCGACCATGGTCGGCACGACGGGGGTGATGAACGGATGCGAGGAGTACCAGCCGTGTTTGGCGTCGTCGTAGGCACGCTCGAGGTAGTCGATGTCGGGGGCGATGTGCATGTACGTGGGATAGTCGAGGTTGCCCAGCGCGCCGTCCTGCCTCAATTTGTCGAGGATGCGGTATTGCGGCGGCCTCTCGCAGGCGATGTTCATCTTGAACGCCGTCGAAAAGGTCCGGTAGCCCTTGATCTCGCGGACCACCTCGGCCGGCAGGTGCTTCTCGCCCACCAGATCGAGGTAGAGGATCTTGGCGCTGGCATTGGAGACGATGGACCGGGCCGTGTAGGTTTCGCCGGTGGTGGTTGCCACCGCGGTCGCGCGGCCGCCCTGGACCTTCACCTCCTTGATGGCGGCGTTGGTGACGATGTCGACGCCCCTCTCCCGTGCCGAGGAGGCGAGTGCCTGGGTGATCCCGCCCATGCCGCCCTTGATGAACCCCCAGCCGCCGGCGCCCGTATGCTCGCCCATGATGTGATGCATGATCACGTAGGCGGAGCCTGGCGTCTTGGGTCCGGCGAAGGTGCCGATCGAGGCGTAGTAGGCCAGCACGGCCATCACGCGGTCGTCCTCGAACCATTCACGCAGGAAATCGTACGCGCTCATCGTCAGCATATCGACGATGCGGTACATCTTGCGGCCGATCTTGCGATGCCGCCACAGCAGCGAGGCGCCATCCCTGAAGTTGCGCCAGTCGCGCCGGGTGGGATCGACCGGCGTTTCCCACAGCAGCTTGCGGACGATGTCGGCGGCCTCGTTCAGGTATCGATCGAATTCCGGATAGATGGCGGCGTCGGCCTTGGAGAACCTGCCGAAGCTGGCCTGCGTCTTGCCGATGTCGCCCGAGAACAGGATGTAGTCGTCGTCCACGAGGGGCGAGATCATGTCCGAGCAGGGCAGGACCTCCAGCCCATGCCGTTTGAGGTCGAATTCGGCGATGATCCTGGGATGCAGCAGACTCATCAGATACGAGAAGATCGAGGCGCGGAACCCGGGGGCGATCTCCTCGGTGACCGACGCCCCGCCGATGACGCCGCGCCGCTCCAGCACCAGCGTCTTGAGCCCCGCCCGCGCGAGATAGTTGGCGCAGACGAGCCCGTTATGCCCTGCCCCGATCACGATCGCGTCGTAGGTCTTGCCGACCGTGACATCGGGAGTGAAGGGAGCGTTCATCGGCAATCTCGCGACTGGTTCAAAGGGCGTCGACCCGGCTTCAGGGGCAAGCTACTCGGCCGCCACGCGTTGCACCGGTCCGTGGGGCGCCAATGCGTCTCGGACCATGTCCTGGAAGGCCTTCACCGCACCCTCGTACTTCGGCGACAGGGGCCCGCGGTCGTAGACCCCCGCATTGAGGCTGCGCTGCACGCCCGTGATGATGTCGAGATCTTCGGAGACGATCTGCGCGGACCATTCCGCCGACTGACGGTTGGCGTCGGCCTTTTCCGGCGATACGTCGGTGAAGAAGTACCAGTTGATATGCCGGATCCGTCCCGGCCCGAGCGGCTCGATGGTGGCGATGGAAGAACCCCAGTCGTAGAGGTTCAACATCAGGCAGGGGAAACGATAGAAGTAGAGGCCGCGTGTCAGGCCCCCATCACGCCGGGGGGCGTGCAGATGGAAGAACTTCTCGCGCGGGTAGGTGTCGATCCGGTAGCTGTCGATGTCCATGGCGGCACACAAGCCAGGATGCATGGTCCGGCAGTGATAGCATTCGAGGTAGTTCTCGCCGTAGGTCTTCCAGTCGACCTCGCAGTCCCGGTTCTTGCTGCTGAAGTAATGCTGCTGCTCCAACGGATAGTCCGCCGCCATGGCGTGAATGGGACCCAGCCATCCGACGAGGTCGGGGCCGCCCCGCTTCAGCCGCAGGAACACGAGGCCACGCCATTCCTCGGCATCGATGGCATAGAGCCCCCAGGCGTCCGGATCGAAGACGGCATCCGAGCCGAAGTCGACGGCCTTGTTGAGCCGCCCATCCCGCGTGTAGCTCCAGCTGTGGTAGGGGCAAACGACCAGGCGACCGCAGCTTCCATGCTCCTGGCTGAGAAGTTGCGCGCCTCGGTGGCGGCACACGTTGTGGAAGGCGCGGACCCTGCCGGCATCGTCGCGTATGGCGAAGACCGGATAGCCCGCCAGGGTGCCGGTGACATAGTCGCCGGGCTCGCGCAATCGCTCCGACCAGGAGAACAACAGCCAGTTGGTTGCGAAAATCTCCCGCCGCTCGCGCTCGTAGAGGGCCGGGTCGCGGTAATCGTTTGAGGGCAGCGTCCAATCGAAATCGGCAGCGCTCGTCGGGGTCATGCCATGGCTCCCTCTCAAAGGACGACGGTCAGGTACGGAAGGAGGGGTCGAGCGCATCGAGCGTCCGCAGGTGCGCGGCCCATTCGAGCAGCAGGTCGCCGTCGTCGAAGGCCATCCGGTCGTATTGACGCCCCACGCGCTCGCAGACCTCGGTCGGCGGGATCACGACGTCCTGGCCCATCGACAGCGTGGCCACCTGCACCTCGCAAGCGAGATTGAGGTAGAACATCAGGCTGAAGGCTTCCGCCACCGTGCGCCCGACAGTGAGCAATCCATGATTGCGCAGGATGATGCCGCAATGGCGACCAAGATCGGCGATGATCCGCTCGCGCTCGTCGAGGTCGAGCGCAATGCCTTCGTAGTCGTGCATCCCGAGGCGGCCGTGGAACTGCAGCGCGATCTGGCTGATCGGCATCAGTCCCTGCTTCAGCACCGAGACCGCCATGCCGGCCCGCGTATGCGTGTGGATCACACAGGCCGCGTCGTGCCGGGCCATATGGACCGCGCTGTGGATGGTGAAGCCGGCCGGGTTCACGCGGGCGGGCTGGCCGCCCACCCTGTTGCCGTCGACGTCGATCTTGACCAGCGACGACGCCGTAATCTCCTCCCAGCGATAGCCATAGGGATTGATCAGGAAATGGCCGGGTTCGCCGGGCACCCGCACCGTCGAGTGGGTATAGATGAGGTCGGTCATCCGGTAATGCGCCAACAGGCGGTAGCAGGCCGCAAGGTCCACGCGTGCCGACCACTCGTCGGCCGAGATGCCGGATGCGCCTTGCTCCGGCCGTAGGGTGGTGACGGACAAGGCGATTCCTCCTAGCTGCGGTCGGTCATCGACGCTTCGTTGCGGAACAGGGTAGCGGCGCTCCAATCCTCCTGCGCCCAGCGCCTCAGGGCAAGGGCTTCTTCCCAGCGATCCGAGAGCTCCTCTCCGTCTGCCCCGGTGATCGCATAGTCGACCGGGCCGAGTTCGCAGATGAAGATGCCGTCCATGGAGGAGCGGGATCGCCACGACGCAAAGCCGCGGCGCCACCAATCCCGGAACGTCTCGACCCAGATGCGGTGCTGGGGGAAGTGGAGCGGCACCTGCACCTGACAACGATTGGCGACGCGGCCCTGGAAACTGTCGGACCGATCGAGGATGCGGGTGACGTGGTCCTGGTACTCCGTGGCGATGGGCTGCATCATCTCGCGGTCGACGACGTAGTGCGACAGGTCCGCGCTGAGCCGCATCTCCGGGATCGCGTCAAGGAGCAACAACGTTGCGAAAAGGTCGTTGGTGATGCAGTTGCGATGCGTCTCGAACTGAAGCGGCACGCCCTCCTCGCGGGCGACGCGCAGCCAATCGCGGATCACGGTGACCATGTCCACAACGGCCAGCGGCATGACCTGCCCGACCACGATGACGCACGGAGAGCCGATGTCCTTGGCGAGATGCAGCGCGGGCCTCAGGTCCTCGATCGACCGAGGAAAGGCCGTCAGCAGGCTGTTGAGACCGGTTCGCGCGAACTCCGGCGCCACGCTGCGGGCTGCCTCCAGCGTCATGGCGCCGAGGTCGATGGCCATGCCGTCGAAGCCGGCGTCGCGCACCCGGTCGAAGCGTTCCGGGACAGGGCGTTCGGCGATGCCGGGCTTGCGCAGTTCGGTCGCCCAGAGCGACTGATAAACGAGGAGGCTCATCGGGCGCGCGGCGGCTGATCACGCGCGCCGGGACGTTCGCACGCGCGGGCCGACGGGCTCGAGGTCCGTGTCGTCGCTGATCCAGATCTTGTCGTCGGGATAGTCGGCTTCGGTGCGGCCGTTCCAGAAGGCTTTGACCACGGCCCACTGAAAGGCGAGATAGCCCATCGTCTGCGGCTTGCGGCCGTTGTCGTCGAAAATCGTTCGGTGCAGTTTGGGCAGCTTGTAGCAAGGCACGCCTGGGAAGGCGTGGTGGGCTGTGTGGAACTGCATGTTCCAGCACAGCCACCGCATCACGGGATTGGTGCGGGTCGTGCGTGTGTTCTCGGTGATCGTATCGACATGGGGCAGCCCCAGGTGCTCGATCGTATTCTGCAGCTGGTGCACGGGTTTCAGCGCCAACATCGGCAGCAGCCAAAGCGCCATGGCGGCCCAGGAGCCGGTCGCGATCGAGACCGCCGCGATGGCCGCATAGCCGGCCGCGTGCCAACGCGCTTCGCGGATGACATCGGGCTTGCGGCCCTGCGGAACATAGGGCTCGCTGACGAGGCCGAGGGCGAAGCGCACGATGCGGCGCACCCGCGTATACCAATAGGTCGGCCCGAGCACCCACAGGAGGTAGGAGGTCATCGTATAGCGGTCGCGGACGAGTTCGCCGTCGCCGTCCCAGTCCTGCGTGTAGCGGTGGTGGGCGAAATGCTGGATCTGGTCGAAGTCGCGCGGGTAGATCACGACGAAGCCGAACAGCCGGCCGAACACCTCGTTGAGCCTCTTGGTGCGGAACACCGTCGCGTGACTCATCTCATGCTGGCCGGCGTAGAGGAAATTGATCAAAATGCCTTGCGCCACGAAGGCGGGCACCGCCCACCACGTGCCCCAGGCAGACGTCAGCGCCGCCGTGCAGAGCGTGATCGCGCCGAGGTGGCTGCCCAGCTGCACGAAGCCCAAGGCGTCCGACTTGACGGTAAGTACCTTGAGCTTGGCCGGAGTGATCATGTCCCGCCGCCCGAAAACTTCTTCCATTGCCCGTCGTCCGATTCAGGAGGTGGGTTGAGGGCGCCCGAATAGCATGCGGCCCGTGAGCATGAGAATCGTGATGGTGATGAGGACCACCGACATGGCGGCGACGGCCGGATCGATGTTGTCGTGCACGCCCATCCACATCAGGCGGGGCAGTGTCACGGCGTTGACGCTGGTGATGAACAGCGTCACGCCGATCTCCTCCCAGGACAGCACGAAGACCAGGAGAGCCGCCGTCAGCACGCCGAAGCGGATGTTGGGGAGGATGACGGCGAACACCCGGCGCGGCACGGACGCGCCCAGGCCCCGCGCCGCGAGATCGATGCGTCGGTCGACCTGGGCGAGGGCGACGAGAATGAGCACGACGGCAAAGGGCACCGTCATGACCACATGAGCCAGCGTGACGCCGAGCCAGGTGTCGTAGCCGACGAGCCCGCTGAACTGCCCGAGGCTGGTCAGCAGAAAATAGAGCGTCATCGCCGACACGACCGGTGGCACGATCATCGGCAGCAGGACGAAGCCGACCAGCAGGGCGGCAAAGCGCGGCCGGAACATCCAGATGGCCAAGGCGAATGCCAGGGCAAGCGCGGTCGCCAGGACACTGGTCGCGAGGCCGATACGCAGGCTGAGCAGGATGCCGTTCAGCCAGTCCGGGTTGTCGACCAGTTCCCGGTAGTGGATGAGCGACAGTGAGCCCTGCGGCATCGACAGGTAGCGCGCCGGGGTGAAGGAGATCGGCACCACCGCGAGCAGCGGCAGCAGAAGAAAGCTCCCGACCGCAGCGGCAAAGACGACAGCCAGCGCGCCGGGACGCTGCGCGGTCATCGTGCCGCCCCCATCAGCGCCGGGCGGGCGAAACGGAACAGCAGCGCCATCAATCCTGCGACGATGACGACCAGCAGCACGCTGACCGCCGCGCCCAGCCCCCAATCGGGGCTTTGGAACATGCGGAGATACACGAGTTCGGCCACCATGATGCTGCGGCCGCCGCCCAGGATCGCCGGGGTTACGAAGAAGCCGAGCGTGAAGACGAAGACGATCAGCGCCGCGCCCACCACGCCCGGCGCCGTCAGGGGCAGGAACACCGACCAGAAGATGCGCGAGCGGGAGGCGCCCAGTCCCCGCGCGGCAAGCAGCACGCGCTCGTCGACGTTGCGCATCGCGGACGCCAGTGGAAACACCGCAAAGGGGATCAGGACGTGGGTCATGCCGACCACCACGCCGAATTCATTGCGCACGAGCGCAAGCGGTGTGTCGATGAGCCCGGCACTTTGCAGGGCGGTGTTCACCAACCCGCGGCTCGACAGCAGCGCGAGCCAACCAAAAGCGCGGCTGAGCAGTGAGATCCAGAACGGGACGAGGATGCAGAACTCGGTCGCCCGTCGCTGCCACGGCGAGCCGCGCACCCACACATAGGCGATGGCGTAGGCGGCCCCGACGGCCAGCGCCGTGACGGTCAGGCAGAGGCGAAAAGTGCGCAGAAACACGGAAGCGACCAGCGGATCGCGGGCCACGCGGGCATACTGCCCGAAGCCCGGGGTCGGTAGCGTCACGCTCCACATGGCGATGCCGAGGAACGGCAGGACATAGACGAGTGCGAGAAGGAGAAGCAGGGGCAGGGCCAGCCACATGCCCCTACCTGCACCGCGCCGGCGCCTTCCGACAGCGCCGCCTCCTTCGCCCGCCACCGCGACCGTCGAAGGGAAGCCCAAGCCGACACCGTCGATTTCGGTCGTCTCCTGCCACGGAACGGAGCGCGCGAGCATCGCCGACGAGACCCTAGGCCGAGATGATCTTGGTATAGGCGTCGAGCGCGTCGGCGTAATGTTCGGCGTACCAGGGCATGTCGAGTGCCACCTGCTTTCGCATGTTGACGGGGTCCACCGGGTTCAGGTGCTTCTGGTCGGCAGGGATCAGCGCATCCGCGGCTGGATTGGCCGGTCCCTGTCCGAGCATGTTGAACATCACCAGCTGCTTTTGCGGATCCTGCGTGCTGGCGATGAACTTCATCGCCTCGGCCTTGCCGGCCGGGTTGTTCTTGATCACGGCGAGCGCGCCCGGCGAGACAAGGCCCTGGTCCCAGATGAACTTGATCTGCCCCCCGGAGTCCCTTTCAAGAAGGGCGGCGCGGGTCGACCAGATCAGCGCCATGGACGCGTCGCCGCTCAGCAGGACCTGCTGGCTCTCGGCCCCGCCGCCCCAGTAGGAGACGACGTTCTCCTTGAACGCTGCGATCTTGTCGTTTGCCCGCTTGAGGTCGAGCGGATAGAGCTTGTCGGGTGCGACTCCGTCGGCCAGGAGGGCGGCTTCCCACATGCCGGCGCCCCACTTGTACATCGACCGCTTGCCGGGAAAGGTCCTGGTGTCGAAGAAGTCCTTCATGCCGGTTGGCGTCTTGCCCGAAAACTTCGAGGCGTCGTAGGCGAGGACGTAGGAGAAGAAATAAGTCGAGGCGGCGTAATCCCAGCCGAATCCGGGCCGCATCTTCTTGCGATCGACGATCGTGTAGTCGATCGGCTCGATCATGCCCTGCTTGCCGAGCGAGATCGCCGAGAAAGGATCGGCGTCGACGAGGTCCCAGGTCGGCTTGCCGCTCTTGACCTGCGCCGTGATCGCCCCCTCGGTGGGCCCGGTGCCGTCCTCCTTGACCGTGATCCCGGTCGCCTTCTCGAAAGGAACGCCATAGGCCTCGTTGTAGGCCTTGAGGGCGTCGCCGCCCCAGTTCACCAACACGAGGGCCTTGGCGTCGGCCGAGGCCCCGGTGCTCCTCAGGGCGAGCGGGGTTCCCAGAACCACGGCGGCGATCTGTGCGAAGCGCCGACGGCTGATCACGCCGGCCTCGACCTCGGCGGCGAGGATGTCCAGGCAGTCCTTCTGAAAGGCGTCGTTCACCGCGGTGCTCCTGAAGTGGCATGGCCCGTCTGTTCGGGAAGCAGAAAACCTCTGTCGATCGGCCAAGTGACCCAAAGGTCCGGGCCGCCCTCGATCGCCGCCGTTGCGGCTTCGGTCGGCAAGGTCACGGTGAGCCGCGTGCCGCCCGCCGTGGCGAGGCCGAGGCGCATCGCCCCGCCGAAGTAGTCGGTCGTGCGCAGGGATGCGGGTATGCCATTGCGCTCGGGCGCCGGGCCGGGCCCGAGGCTCATGTGCTCGGGGCGAACGGCGAGGATGCCGCTTCGGCCCGCATGCGGCTGGCGGGGCGCCCGCAGCGGCGTTCCTTCGAATAGGCCGATGGTGCCGAGGTCGGCGTGGCCGACGCCCTCCACCGGCAGAAGATTGATGTCGCCCAGGAACTCAGCGACGAAACGGCTGGCTGGCCGCTCGTAGATCGCCTGCGGGGTGCCGCTCTGCAGCACTTCGCCCGCGTTGAAGATGGCGACCCGAGACGACAGGCTCAACGCCTCGCTCTGATCATGGGTGACGAAGACGAAGGTGGTGCCGAATTCTCGATGAAGGCGTTTCACCTCTTCCTGCATGCGTCCCCGAAGATGCTTGTCGAGCGCCGAGAACGGCTCGTCGAGCAGCAGGACGGACGGCTCGAAGACGAGAGCCCGGGCGAGCGCGACACGCTGTTGCTGCCCGCCGGACAATTTTGCGGGCAGCTTGTCTTGCTGCCCTGCGAGCCCCACCCGCGCAATGATGTCCGACACCCGCTTGGTGATCTCCTCCCCCGGAACCTTTCGCACCTGCAGCGGGAAGGCGATATTCTGCTCGACGGTCTTGTGGGGGAACAGGGCATAACCCTGGAACACCATGCCGAAGGCACGCGCCTCGGCCGGTCGGGCCGTGATGTCGACGCCATCGCTCACCAGGCGGCCTGCGCTGGGGGCTTCAAATCCCGCCAGCACCATCAAGAAGGTGGTCTTGCCTGAGCCTGACGGACCGAGCAGCGTGAGAAACTCTCCGGGATCGATGTCGAGCGACACCTGCTTCAATGCGTGAAACGCACGGAACGACTTGCTGATGCCGATCGCCTGTAGGCCGACAGCCCGAGCGGTCACGCCACGCATCCACGTTGGAGACAGCCGAAGCTAGGACATGCATCGACCCACCACAACCGAAGTTTCATGCCTTCACCGCGCGATCGATTTGCCACGTCGATGCAATTGTCGGCACGGACGCTGGAGGGTTGAGCACGTGTGCCGTCTGCGCAAGCCATGGCCGCGGCCCTCGACGATACGCGAGTTGTTGTCGGACCACCGACGTCGGCGCGCGACCCCGCTTGGAACCTCGACCCGCATCGACCTGATGATCCCTTTGGCGAGGTTAGCCGGCAGCCCATAAGGTCGACCGCCCGCCGGTCATCCGCAACGCGGCCCTCGTCGGATGCGTACGGCGGGCCCTGGGTCACGTCAGTTCCGCCACCATGTAGCGGGCCGCGTCGCCGTATGTCGCCATTTGAGCCGCAGTCGCGGCCGAGGAGGACGGCGCGAAACCGCAGCGGCCCCAGAGATCCTGCGTCGCGTAGACCGAAACCAGGGCGAGGTAGGGGAGGCCCAAGAGGCGCGCGAGACGCGTCGCGTGCTCGATGAAGCCCCGTCCCGCTCCATTGCGCCGGGCGGTGGGCAGCATCGCCACATCATGGACGAAGAGGCAGTCCGCGTCGGGCGGGATGTTGCCCAGAAACCGATCCAATGGCGGCACGTCGTCGAGCCGCCACGGATAGGAGATGCCGTAGCCGACGACGGACAGTTCCGTCTCCAGCACGCGGCAACCGGCGCCGAACAACGCGATCTTCTCGCTGAACACCGCGGGCCGTTCCGCTCCGATCGTGTGGACCGCGCGTTCGATGGCCGAGATGACCGCGACGTCGCCTTGCGCAGCATCGCGCCACGCCGCGGGTGCGATGCCCGCCGACACCATGGACATGGGTGGTCCGCTCACTTCTTGAGCTTGGTCCAGACACGGTCCATCAGCTTGGTGGCGGCCTCGGGGCAGGCCGGCGTGAAGGCCATCTTGAGGTCCGGTGGCACCTGCAGTTCCGGCGCGTCCTTCATGGCCGGGTCGTAGTCGGCCGCAGCACCCGAGATCGCGCTGGCGTAATGGGTGAAGTTCGACGACATGGCGCTGTTCTCGGGCTTCATCATGAATTCGACGAAGAGCTTGGCGTTGTCGGGGTCCTTGGCGCCGGTGGGGATCGCGATGTTGTCCATCCAGCCGACCACGCCTTCCTTCGGGAAGACGAACTTCACGTCCGGGTTGACGGCGCGGGTGCGTGCGGCATCGCCGTTCCAGGCCTGATGGATCCAGGTCTCGCCCGATCCCTGGCGGTCGATGATGCCGTCGGAGTTATAGACCTTAACGGCCGGGGCCTGCGCTTCGAGGAGGTCCGAGACCTTCTTCATGTTGGCCGGGTCGGTCTGGCACGGGGGCAAACCGAGGTAGACCTCGGCGAGCCCGATGACCTCGCTGGGCGAGCCGAACATGCCGACCTTGCCCTTGGCCTCGGGCGGCGGCTCAAAGAGCAGCTTCAGGGAATCGGCCGGTTCCTTCACGAACTTGGTGTTGACCGTGTAGGCCGTGACGCCCCAGTCGTAGGGCACCGAATAGGCGCGGCCCGGATCCCAGGTCGGGTTCTGCCAGCGGGCCTCGATCTTGTCGTAGCCTGGGAGCTTCGCGCCGTCGATCTTCTGGATCAGGCCTTCCTTGGCGAAGATCGGCACGAAATCCGACGACACCACCACGATGTCGTAGCCGGCCGAGCCGGACTTCAGTTTGGCCAGCAGCGTCTCGTTGGAATCGTAGGTGTCGAGCGTGACCTTGACGCCGGTCTCCTTCTCGAACTTCTTGATCACGTCGGGTGCCGTATAGTCGGTCCAGTTGTAGATGAAGAGGTCGCCTCCGGCGCGGGCACCGCCCGACAACCCCAGCACCAGCGCGCTCGACGCGGCGGCAAGGGCGAATTTGAAAGCGCGGTACGACATGGCGGGCATCCTTTCTGTTCGAGGGTGAAGTCAGGCCGTCCGGCGCTGCCGGTTGGCGACGAGGAACGACAGGGTGACGGCCGCAACCGACGCCACGAGCAGGATCGTAGCGGCCGCATTGGCCTCGGGCGTCACGCCCACCCGGAGCATGCTGTAGAGATAGACCGGCAGGGTCGTGGCCCCCGCCTGGGCCACCATCAGGGTGATCAGGAAGTCGTCGAGCGATACCACGAAGGCGAGCGTTGCCCCGGCCACCACGGCCGGCATGATGAGCGGCAGCGTCACCAGCCGGAACACCTGCCAGCGGCCGGCATAGAGATCGCGCGCCGCATCCTCGATGTTGAGCGGCATCTCGCGCAGCCGCGCCCGGATCGGCAGCAGCGCGAAGGGAATGCAGAACACCACATGGGCCAGGATGACGTTGCCGAGCCCGGCCCGGAGCCCGATGGCCTCGAAGAAGATCAGCGTCGCGATGGCGGTGACGATCTCGGGCGCCACCAGCGGCAGCGCCACGAGCGCCTCGCCGGTGGCCCGCCCTGGGAAGAAGCGGCCGCGCTCGAAGGCGAGGGCCGCCGGGATCGCCAGCAGCGTCGACGCGGGCGTCGCGACCGCCGCCACCACCACGCTGTTCCAGGCGGCGCGGCGCAGGTCCTCGTTGGCGGCGGCCTTGACGAACCACTGCGTCGAGAAGCCGGACCAGATCAGCGCGACCCGGTTGGCATTGAACGCATAGACCACGAGCACCACGAGCGGCGCGTAGAGGAACACGAGCGCCAGGACGCTCCAGGCGCGGATGCCGGGCATGCGGCGCCAGTCGAAGCCGCGTCCCGCGCTGCTCCGCACCACGTTCATGCCGGGATCTCCGCTCGGGCGCGGCGCCGCGCGCCCCAGATCAGCGCGCCCAGCACGAAGACCATCAGGATCATCGACAGGGCCGCCCCGAACGACCAGTCGCGCCCGGTCGTGAACTGCTGCTGGATCAGGCTGCCGATCATCAGCTTCTTGCCGCCGCCCAGGATGTCGGGCGACAGAAAGGCGCCGAGCGACGGGACGAAGACGAGCAGGATGCCGGCCGCCACGCCAGGCCGGGCCAGCGGCCACACGAGCCGGCGCAGGATGGCGGGCCGGTCGGCATAGAGGTCATAGGCCGCCTCGACGATCCGCGGATCGATCTTCTCGAGCGCGCCGTAGATGGGCAGCACCATGAAGGGCAGGCTCGAATAGACGAGGCCCAGCAGCACCGCGCCGTCCGAGTAGAGGAACGTGATCGGCTCTCGGATGAACCCCACGCGCTCGAGGACCTGGTTGACGAGGCCCTGGTCGCGCAGCAACAGCACCCAGCAATAGGTGCGGATCAGGAGGTTGGTCCAGAACGGGATGGTGACGAGCAGCACCAGGATATTGCGCGTCCGCGGCGGGCGCGTCGCCATGTACCAGGCGAGCGGCAGGCCCATCACGAGGCACAGCACGGTGGTGAGCACGGCCTGCACCAGTGAGCGCGTGAAGATCTGCAGGTAGGTCGTGTCGAAGACGAGGCTGTCGTCGAGGTCGCGGTCGTAGACGAAACGGAGGTAGGAATTGGCCGTGAACGGATGCTCGACGCCGCCATAAGGGCTCGGGCTCATCAGGGAATAGACGGCCGCGATCCCCATCGGCAGCAGCATGAACAGCACGATGACGATGAGCGCGGGCCCGGCCAGCAGCAGGGCACCGTCGCGATGGCCTGCGCGCCCCGCCATCAGTGCTCCAGCGCCAGCAGGGCATCGGGCGGGAACAGGCAGACCACCGCCTGCCCGAGCATGAAGGTTCTGGGCAGATCCCCGCGCTCCACCTTGACCACCGGGCCGCCGTCGAGCGCCACCGCGCAGGAGGTGGTGGCGCCGAGGTAGGTGACGTCGACCACGCGGCCGGGCAGGCCCGTCGTGGCGGACCTGTCCGCGCCATCCCCGAACGCCAGCCCCACGCGCTCGGGCCGGATGGCCGCGAAGGGCGACGCGAGGCCGACCAGGGCGCCCGGCAGCACGTTGGCCTCGCCGATGAAATCCGCCACGAAGCGGCAGTTCGGCCGCTCGTAGATCGCGTCGGGCGGTCCCAATTGCAGCACGCGCCCCGCCTCCATCACGGCGACGCGGTCCGACATCGACAGCGCCTCCTCCTGATCGTGCGTCACGAGCACGAAGGTGATGCCGGTCTCGCGCTGGATGCGCTTCAGCTCGGCCTGCATGCCGCGCCGCAGCTTGAGGTCGAGCGCCGAGAGCGGTTCGTCGAGCAGCAGCAGCCGCGGGGCCGGCGCCAGCGCCCGGGCCAAGGCTACGCGCTGCTGCTGGCCGCCGGAGAGCTGGTCGGGCCGGCGGTTCGCCAGCGGTTCCAGGCGGACGAGCCGCAGCATGGCGGCGACGCGCGCCGCCACGGCCGCCCCGCGCAGCCCCTTGCGCTCGAGCCCGAAGGCGACGTTCCGCTCGACCGTCAGGTGCGGGAACAGCGCGTAGGACTGGAACACCGTATTGACCGGCCGCCGGTTCGGCGGATCGTCGACCACGTGCCTGCCGTCGAGCAGGATCGCGCCCGCATCCGGATGTTCGAAGCCGGCCAGCAGACGGAGCAGCGTGGTCTTGCCGCAGCCCGAAGGGCCGAGCAGCGTGAAGAACTCGTTCGACAGGATGGTGAGCGATACATCGTCGAGGGCGCGCACCGCGGTGGCGCCGGCGCCGAAGATCTTGGTGACGTTCTCGACCTGGACCAGCCTGGCAGCAGGGGCGACGTCGGGCGAGGGTGCGGGGTCGGGCACCGT
>CAXUCF010000075.1:17845-19284 GCA_964249275.1 uncultured Lichenihabitans sp. | reverse complement strand
ACAGATTCAGCCGCAACCGCGTTTGTCACCCCCCTGTTTCACCCGATCGCCCTGGTTGGTGTCCAGAAAGACCTTGCGCGGGATGCTCTCGAAGGGATACCGAGCGCAATCCACGCTGTGCTGCGCTTGGCTTCGGTAGAGCACCCATTTTCTTCGAAGCGTGTCCCAGTGCTCCAGACCCATCGCTGTCCTCCTCCGGGATTTAGCTACTTCGGCCTATAGCTTGTAGCATGACGGATGGGTTCAGAAACTTGGCTAAGCCAACGGGCCATCCTTAGCACCGACGGTTACCTCTTCGTTCCTCGCAACCCGCCGCTCTCGGCGCCCACCGCGATCCGCTCGACTTTGATGTCCGCTTCATGCGCGCGGGCTTCGGCGAGTTCGTGCGCGGCCTGCATCCGCAGCATCGTGTCGGCCCGCAAGCCGAAAGCCTTCTCGAACCGGATCGCCATGTCGGCCGACAGGCCGGCCCTGCCATTCAGCAGGTTGCTCATGGCCTGACGGGTCACGCCGAGCTTCTCGGCCGCGATCGTGACATTCAACCCATAGGCCTCAATGATCTCGGTCTTGAGCCAATGGCCAGGATGGATGGCGAAGCTCCGGTGAAGTTGGATCGCCATCAGTGACAGTCCTCCAGGTCCATGTCCTCGATTGCGAGGGCCTCGTTGATGCGAAACGTCATTCGCCAGTTCTTCGTGACCGTGAGCGACCAGTATCGTTCCCGATCACCCGTCAGCTTGTGGGCGCCGTCGCTGGGTGGAATCTTCAGCTCTTCCACCGTCCCGACCGCAGCAAGATAGCCAGCATGTTCCGAAGCCGTCCGACGAGATTGCCGGGCAGCCCCTTGCCCGCGTCCGCGAGATTCTACCCGACGAAGGAAGGCCTGTTGCCGTCAGCTGTGGCCATAGGGCGGGCCCGTCTCGAGGCTCGGATCGCTGCACATCCAATCCAGCCCGCCTTTCGTGCGTCCCCTTGCGCCGGCGCCGCGTCACGTGCTTACGCCTGACGGCATGAGCCAGGCCCCGCGCGCTTTCATCATCGGCCACCCGGTTGCCCATTCCCGCTCGCCGCTGATCCACGGCCATTGGCTGAAGCAACTCGGCCTTCCTGGGTCCTACGAGAAGATAGATGTCGCGCCCGAGGACCTCGCCGGCTTCGTGCGCGGCATGCG
The DNA here is from genome assembly GCA_964249275.1 of uncultured Lichenihabitans sp. GTDB lineage: Bacteria > Pseudomonadota > Alphaproteobacteria > Rhizobiales > Beijerinckiaceae > Lichenihabitans. The sequence goes on along the minus strand of CAXUCF010000075.1, from coordinate 18,113 downwards.
GGATGCCGGCTTCGTGGGCGGCAATGCAACCGTGCCGCATAAGGTAGGCGTCATGTCGCTGGTCGACGAAGCCGAGGAGACGGCCCGCGCCGTCGGGGCGGCCAACACAGTCTGGTTCGAGGACGGTCGGCTGATCGCCGGCAACACGGACGTAACTGGCTTCCTGGCGAGCCTCGATGAGGAGGCACCGGGCTGGGACCGAGGCAGCCGAACGGCCGTGGTCCTCGGCGCCGGCGGCCTGCCCCGCGCGTACACGGCCGAAGATCGC
>CAXUCF010000075.1:14779-17835 GCA_964249275.1 uncultured Lichenihabitans sp. | reverse complement strand
TGCTGCAACGCGGCTTCGCGATCGACATTGCGAACAGAACATCGTCCAGAGGCGCCGCGCTTGCGGCCGCGTATCCGTCCGGCGTGCGGGCCTGGGCCTGGGGGGAACTCCCGCGCCCGATGGGTAGAGCGGACCTGCTGGTCAACACCACCTCGCTCGGCATGGTAGGGCAACCGCCACTCGACTGCGATCTGGGGCGGCTGCACCGGGACGCGCTCGTGGCCGATATCGTCTATTCGCCGCTCGAAACGCCGCTGCTGCGTGACGCTGCGGCGCGCGGCCACCCCACGGTGGGCGGGCTCGGCATGTTGCTGCACCAAGCGGTCCCCGGATTTGAACGCTGGTTCGGCGTCAGGCCCAGCGTCACACCGGCGCTGCGCGCCATCGTGGAGGCCGATGTCCGGGGGGCTTGACGACCGTCAGACTGACCCGTCACGAAACGTCACCGGCACGGCCTCGCCCCTCAGCACGTCTCCGGCGCGTAGCGGCATTTGATGTCATGCTCGTTCTGGAGTTCGATAGCCCCCGCACTGCCGGCCGGGTAGCCGCCATAGGCACCGTTCGGACCCTGCACGTAATTGCCGAAGCCGTAGCGATTGACGTGGTAGTAGGGGTTCTCGCCGGCCGCGCGGGCTTCGCCGAGCTGGTCATACTGCGGCGACGAGGAGATCTGGGCTTCGGCGAGCGGGCAGAGGCTCGCGAAGGCGGCCAGGCTGGCCGCGGCGAGCAACAATCGTGAGATCATGACGGCTTACCCAAGAAAAAGAGCGGATGTGACGTCAACGCCGGCTGCGATTCCATTGTTGCCGATCGGCGTCGCCCGCCCGATGTCGAGTTAAGTCGAAAAGCCAGAGGCGCCATGCGGCGGCTTGTCACCCATGTCGACCTCGCCCGCACCCACCCGATTGCCGACCCGTCATTGACCTTGGCTCTTCCTTAGTATCTCGTTGTTATTGATGCAGTCTCTCAACACGGTGTAGCTCGGGTCAGGAGGTGGAGGATCTAGCAAACACTGAGTCTTGTATGCCAAGGGTATCTTATTCCAATGCTTCTTGAGCTTGGTTTCGGCATAGACTTCGTTGTTCATGCATTTCTGGATACCATCCGCACCATTGAAATCCGTGCAGATTCGACGGATATCGATGTGCGGGAACGGTGGGCCAGCGACGACTAACATCAGACTCGCTATCACGGGTTTGGCGAAGATCGTCGTCATCACAAGCTCTCGCTTCGGCTGACCATCGGCAAATCGGCATTGCCCGCCCGGCAACTGACGACGGGCACGATGGCGATGCGTCCCCGTCACGCAGAGGAATAGAGCGCGGCATGCGGCACAGCAAACGTTATGCCGGCAAAGTGCGACCGGCAGAGCTGTCGCTCTGCCGGCGATGACGGCGTTCCAACCTGCTCGTGATCGGTCGCACCCGTCACAGGTCACGTTGCCCGACGGCCCTCGGTCCGGCACCGAACGGGGAAAGCCCAGGCAGCGCGAGGTTAGGATCCCCACGGTGCTGCCTCAGAGGTTCCTGAGGTAGCCGGCCGGTTTCTGCCCCAGGATGCGCCAAGTTCCGGTGAGCCCCAAGCCCACCGTTACGACCAGCGCCGCAACCGAGGCTTCCGCGGCGGGTTGCCAATCGAAGCGGAACTCGAAGCCCATCACGGCCGTCACCACGCCATAAGCCGCAGCCGTGCCGGCCAGCACACCGAACAGTGCCGTGCCGAGGCCCAGCATGCCGTATTCCAGGATGAAGGCCGCGAGCAGCCGACGGCGCGTTGCCCCCAGCACTTTCAGCATGACGGCATCGTAGACCCGAGCCCGCCGGCCAGCCGCGATCGCGCCGGAGAGCACCAGCACGGAGGACAGGATGGTCACGGCGGAGGCGGCCCGCGTGGCAAGCCCGAGCTTGCCGACGAAGCTGTTGACGGCGTCGAGCACGTCGCGGACCCGCACGGTCGTGACGGCCGGATAGCGCAATGCCACGTCCCGGGCCAGTGCCGTATCGCGGGCCGGGTCGTCGGTCGGGAAGGCTGCCGTGGCGAGTTCCATGTAGGGAGCGCCCGCGAAAGCGTTCGGCGAGAACACCATGACGAAGTTGATGCCCATGGTCTGCCAATCGATCTTGCGCAGGTTCGCCACCTTCGCGGTCACCGCGCGCCCCAGCACATTGACCGTGACGGCGTCGCCGAGGTGCAAGCCGATGCCCTCGGCCAGTTCCTGATCGAACGAGACGAGCGGCTTGCCCGTGTAATCCTTCGGCCACCATTCCCCCTCGACCACCCGCGAGCCCTTGGGCGGCACGTCGGCAAAGGTGATGCCGCGGTCACCCTCCAGTACCCAGGTCGCGCCGGCCTTGGCCCTGACCTTTTCGGCCGGCACGTCGTTCACGGCCGTGATGCGGCCCCGTAGCATCGGCACGCCCTCGAGCACCGCCGCCGGCGCCCGGTCCTTGACATAGCCCAGGAAGCCCTCGGCCTCGCGGTTCGGCACGTCGGCGAAGAAGAAGGACGGCGTCACGCCGGGATGCGCGTCCTGGATCTGGTGCTGGATGTTGTCGTCGATCAGGGCCAGCGTCACCAGCAGGGTCAGCCCCAGGCCGAGCGACAGCACCACGGCCGCGGTCAGCGCACCCGGGCGATGGAGGTTGCCGAGTGCCAGCCGCAGTTCAACGGTGTGGGGACGGGGCAGGGCGCGCGCGGCCGCCATGAACCCCCAGGCCACCAGTCGCAGCAGCCCGAAAGCCGCCAGCGTCGCCGCAACGTCGTAGGCGGCAAGGCGGTGATCTTCGGAGAAAGCGACCGCGCAGCCTGCCAGCGCCGCCACGGCGAGGGCGAGCGCCAGACGGTAGCCGAGCCTCAGCGGGCTCGGCTCGGGCTCGATCTGGTCGCGGAACAAGGCCGAAACCGGGACGTCGTGGACCCGCCCCAGGGTGGGCAGCGAGAACACCAGTGCCGTGAGGAAGCCATAGAGCGCGCCGAGTCCCAGCGCGGCAGGGTGGACCGATGGCACGAGCGGCAGCGGGATCATGGCGCCGAAAGCCGCCACCGCGACGTAGGGC
>CAXUCF010000075.1:14184-14769 GCA_964249275.1 uncultured Lichenihabitans sp. | reverse complement strand
ACGTAGGGCAGGGCGGCGCCGATCGCCATCCCGGCCGCGACGCCGAGTGCCGCCACAAGCATCACCTGAGCGAGACCCATGGCGAAGACCGAGCGGCCGGGTGCACCCAGCGCCTTCAACACCGCCAGACTCGCACGCTTGCGCTCCATCGCGGCTTTCACGGCGTTGGCGACCCCGACGCCGCCCACCACCAGGGCGGTGAGGCCGATCAGGGTCAGGAACTGCGTGAAGCGGCCGAGGTTGCGGTCGAACTCCGGAGAGACGTTGTCCCGTGTCTTGATATCCCAGCCGGCCTCGGGGAATGCGGCACGGGCGTCGGCCACGAGCGCCTTCAGCGCCGGCCCGTCGCCGCGCCCGGCAAGGTCGACGCGCGTCGTGAACTTGGCGAGCGAGCCTGGCTGGATCAGCCTGGTGGCGGCCAATCCTTCCTGACTCATCAGCACGCGGGGCGCGAAGGCGACGCCGCCGGCAAGCCGGTCGGGCTCCTGCCGCAGGATGCCGCGCAGCACGAAACTGCCAGCCCCGATCGATAACCTGTCGCCGACCTGGATGCCGAGCCGTCCCGCGAGGGCGTCGTCGGCGACG
>CAXUCF010000075.1:0-14174 GCA_964249275.1 uncultured Lichenihabitans sp. | reverse complement strand
GCATCCTACACCTGTCCCCCACGGGTATGCCGCCCGGCCCCGGGTGGGCCTGGGTGGCGACGAGGCCGTAGGCGCCGTCGGCGGGCGCCAAAGCCGTGGCGGGCGACTGCGGCGGATCGATCGCCACCGCGCCGGCAACGGGATAATGCTCGTCGACCGCCTTGATGTCGATCAGCCCGGCGTGCTCCCCCGCGCGCGCCATGGAGCGCGTGCTGGTGACGTCGCTGAGCCGTCCGCGCGTTGCCAACCAGGCCCGCGCGTCGGGCCCGAGCGGTTGCGACACGGTCGAAAAGGCGGCGTCGGCACCCAGCACGGTCCGGCCTTCCCGGCCGAGCCCGTCCGCCAGGCCGCCCGCCACCGAACCGACGCCCACGATGGCCGCCACCCCGAGCGCGATGCAGATCAGGAAGATCCAGTAGCCGCCGAGGCCGCCGCAGAGGTCCCGCCAAGCGAGCCTCAGCGCGATCGGCAGCCGCGCGCCTCGCCGAGGCCCGCCATCGACGAGGCCAGTCCTTTGCGGCTGCGCCTGGACGGTCATCAGGCCACCTCGGCGGGCGCCCGGGCCACGGTGGCATCCGCCTCGATCAGGCCCGATCTGATCCGCACGGTCCGGTCGCAACGCGCGGCAAGCTGCTGGTCATGGGTCACCAGGACCAAGGTGGCGCCGCGCTCGCGACGGGTGGCGAACAATAGATCCATCACGGACCGGCCCGTCATCTCGTCGAGATTGCCGGTCGGCTCGTCGGCAACCAGGATGGCGGGGTCGGGTGCCAGGGCACGAGCCAGGGCGACCCGCTGCGGCTCGCCGCCCGACAGTTGCGACGGGTAGTGGCCGAGGCGATCGCCGAGCCCCATGCCGCCGAGTTCCCGGGCGGCCCGCGCGAAAGCGTCGGCCCGGCCCGCGAGTTCGAGCGGCACGGCCACGTTCTCCAGCGCCGTCATGGTCGGAATGAGATGAAAGCTCTGGAACACGATGCCGATATGGGCGCCGCGGAACCGTGCCAGCCGGTCCTCATCGAGCCCGTCGATGCGGGTCCCGTCCACCGAGACGGTGCCGCGTTCCGGACGCTCCAGGCCGGCCAGGACGCTGAGCAGGGTGGACTTGCCGGAGCCCGACGGACCTGTGAGGCCCACGGCCTCGCCGCTGCGGACGTCGAGATCGATTCCCTTCAGGATATGGACTCGCGCCGCGGCGCGCCCCAGACTCACGTGAACATCGTGCAGCGAGACCGCAGTTTGGACCATCATGCATCTTCCCCGCAATCTCGCCTTCGCCGGCGTCCCCCATATGGGCTTCCTCGAGCGAGATTGCAGTTGCCCCTTGCCGGCCTGTTCGTCGCATCGCTGCTCTGCGGCATGACGCCGGCCCTCGCCCGCCCCATCACGATCGCGGCGTTCGGAGACAGCCTGTCGGCCGGCTTCGAATTGCCGGCCGACGCCGCTTTCCCCGCCGTGCTGGAGCGCGCCCTGCGCCGGGACGGCTTCGATGTCACGGTCGCCAATGCGGCCGTGTCCGGCGATACGTCGTCGGGCGGACTCGAGCGGCTCGACTGGTCGGTGCCGGACGGGACCGACCTCGCGATCGTCGAACTCGGCGCCAACGACATGCTGCGGGGCGTCGACACGGCCGTCACGCGAAAGGCACTCGACGGGATCGTATCGCGGTTGCTGCAGCGTAAGATCAAGGTCTTGCTGGCCGGAATGTATGCGTCGCTCGAACTCGACCAGGGCTACCGGGAACAGTTCGCCGCCATGTATCCGGCTCTGGCGAGGCAATATGGCGTGCCGCTCTACCCCTTTTTCCTGGCCGGCATCATCGGCCACCCCGAGTTGCACCTTCACGACGGGCTGCACCCCAACGCGGCCGGTGTCGCCGTGATCGTGCGGAACATCCTGCCCGCCGTCGAGGATGTGTTGCGCGGGATGGGAGTCAAAGGGTGAGACAGCGCCGCGTGGCGGGCCGCCACGCCAAGCGCTCCCCCGACGACACTGCGCTTGTATCCGCTACGGGATGTCGTTTCGCCCTCGGAAGCGGTGTTCCGCCCGGCCTCGGCGCTTGATTCCGGATCGCCGTCCCCGCATCCGGCGTCTTGTTCTCGGCGACTTCAGGTCCTACCCGGGGCTCGACCTGCATCTGACGGGAGCGCCGGTGGTGCTGGCCGGCCACAACGGTGCCGGGAAGACGAACCTGCTCGAAGCCCTCTCGTTCTTCACCCCCGGCCGGGGGCTGCGCCGCGCCGAACTCGGCGATTGCGCGCGCGACACGGGCCCCGGCGGCTGGGCCGTGTCGGTCGAGGTCGAGGACGACGCCGCGGCGGTTCCCGCCGTGCAGCTCGGCACCGGGCTGCAGCAGCCCGACGGTGCGAGTCCGGCGGTCCGGCGCTGCCGTGTCGACAGGGCTGCCGTGCCTTCCGCCAAGGCGTTTGCCGAGCATCTTCGGGTGGTGTGGCTGACGCCCGCCATGGACGGGCTCTTCGGCGGGCCGGCGTCGGAGCGGCGGCGCTTCCTCGACCGCATCGTGCTCACCGTCGACAGCGAGCACGGCACGCGCGTGACAGCGCTCGAGCGGGCGCTGCGCAACCGCAACCGGATCCTGGAGGACGGCCGCGCGTCGGGGCGCATCGATGCAGCCTGGGCCGAGGCGACGGAGCGCGAGGTCGCGGCGCTGGGAGTCGCGGTGGCGGCTGCCCGGCACGAGACCGTGGCGCGCCTCGCGGCCCTGATCGCGGCGCATCGCGACGACAGCTCGCCCTTTCCATGGGCCGGGATCGCGGTCATGGGCGCGGTTGAGGCGCTGGTGGCCGAGCACACGGCGCTCGAGGCCGAGGACCGCTACTGCGCGATGCTGCGCGACGCCCGCCCCCGCGACGCCGCGGCCGGACGCACCTCGATCGGCCCCCATCTCAGCGACCTCATGGTCCGGCACGGTCCGAAGGATGCCGAGGCGGCCCGCTCCTCGACCGGCGAACAGAAGGCGCTGCTGGTCGGCCTCGTGCTGGCCTCGGCCCGGCTCGTGGCCGCCATGAGCGGCATCGCGCCGCTCGTGCTGCTCGATGAGATCGCGGCGCATTTCGACCCGCTGCGGCGTCGGGCTCTCTACGCCGAACTGGCGGCGCTCGGCGGTCATGTCTTCGTGACCGGGGCCGACCCGGCCCTGTTCGCCGACGTCCGCGGTGCCGAGCGCTTCGAGGTCACGCCGGGCGCGGTGGTGGCTTCCGGGTGACCTCGGCTCAACGCGTCGTGACGAGGCGCGAGGTCGACTGGTTCGGCACGAGGTGGGCCAGCATCACGCGGCCGCCGGCCGCCTTGACGATGTCGGCCCCGACCACCGCGTTTTCCGTGTAGTCGGCCCCCTTGACCAAAAGGTCCGGTTGCAGGGCCGTGATGATGTCCAACGGCGTGTCCTCGTCGAACAGCACCACGGCCGCCACGCCTTTCAAGGCGCCCACGACCTCGGCCCGCGCGGTTTCCGACTGGATCGGCCGCCTCGGCCCTTTCAGGCGGCGGACCGATGCGTCGGTGTTGAGCGCGAGGATCAGGCGGTCGCAGCCCGCCGCTGCCTGCCGGATCAACGCCACGTGCCCCGGATGCACGAGGTCGAAGCAGCCGTTGGTGACACCGACCGAGAGGCCGCGGCTGCGCCAGAACCCGCGCAGGGCCAGCAGCACGTCGAGGCCGAGCAGGCGCCCGTCCTCGACGTCGTGTTCCCCCTCGATGGCGAGGTCGGCCAGCAGTTCCGCGCGTGACACGAGCGCGGTGCCGATCTTGCCGACGACGATCCCGGCCGCGTGATTGGCGGCCCGCATGGCGTCGGCCATGGGCAGGCCTGCCGCGAGACAGAGGCCGAGCACGCCCACCACGGTATCGCCGGCGCCCGAAACGTCGAAGACCTCGCGCGCCACGGTGGGCAGGTGGATCGGCTCGCCGTGGCGCGGGAAGAACGACATGCCCTTGTCGGAGCGCGTCAGCAGGATGTCGGCGCCGCTCATCTCGCCCGCGATGGTGGCGGCCGCGCGGGCGTCGGCGTCGCTCTCGCAGGGATGTCCGGTCGCCAGCGTCAGTTCGGCCCGGTTCGGCGTGACGATGCTGGCCCCCCGGTAGGCCGACAGGTCACGCCGCTTGGGATCCACGATGACGCGCTTGCCGTGCTGCGACGCCCGGCCGAGAACGGCGCTCAGCACCTTGTCCGAGAAGACGCCCTTGCCGTAATCGGACAGGATGGCGAGGTCGGTCTCCATCACGGCCGCCACGGCGCGCTCCACCACGGCGTCCTGGATGGCGTCGGGCTGAGGCTCCCGGCGCTCCTGGTCGATGCGGGCGATCTGCTGGTGGTGGCCCAGCAGCCGCGTCTTCCTGGTCGTGAGGCAATCGCGGTTGATCACGACATCGTCGAGCGCGATGCCGCCCTGGGCCGCCAGAAGGCGCGACAGCGTCGCGAAGGCGTCGTCCGGCCCCGCCACGCCGACGAGCCGCACCTGGCCGCCGAGATGGGCGATGTTGGCCGCCACATTGGCGGCTCCGCCCGCGACGGCCCGCTCCGAGATGAGCCGAACCACGGGCACGGGCGCCTCGGGCGAGATCCTGTCGACCTCGCCTTGAAGGTAGACGTCGAGCATCAGGTCGCCGATCACGGCGACTCGCGCCCGGTCCAGATTGTCGAATGCTTCCCGCATGACGCCCGCCTCGACCCGGTCCGGAACCGCGGCTTCCTTCGGCCCGGTTCCCGACGGTATGGCGCGGCCTGCTCGTTTTGCCAAATGGGCAACTGCCGGCTACCACGGCCACCTTGGCGAGGCTTTCCCCAATGCGATTGCCCCGGTTGCCGCGTGCCTCGCCGTTCTTCGTCAACCGGGGTCGGATCGAGGACAGGTCACGGGGCGGGATCGCTCCACACTCGCGACCATCAAGAACACTGTCGATGGGAGGTCAGCATGAGCGACAATCGCGGCGTCGTCTATCTCGGCAAGGACCGGGTCGAGGTGCAGGAGATCGCAGACCCCAAGATGGAGGCGCCGGACGGCCGCGCCATCACGCATGGCGCGATCCTGAAGGTCGTATCGACCAACATCTGCGGATCCGATCAGCACATGGTGCGGGGCCGCACCACGGCGCCCGAGGGCCTCGTGCTCGGCCACGAGATCACCGGCGAGGTGATCGAGACCGGCGCCGACGTCGAGATGCTGCACAGGGGCGATCTCGTCTCGGTGCCGTTCAACGTCGCCTGCGGCCGTTGCCGCACCTGTCACGAGGGCCACACCGGCGTCTGCCTCACGGTCAATCCGGGCCGCGCGGGCGGCGCTTACGGCTACGTCGACATGGGCGGTTGGGTCGGCGGACAGGCGCGCTACGTGCTGGTGCCCTATGCCGATTTCAACCTGCTCCGCTTCCCCGACAAGGCACAGGCCATGGAGAAGATCCGCGACCTCACCATGCTGAGCGACATCCTGCCGACAGGCTTCCACGGTGCGGTGTCGGCCAAGGTGGGGGTCGGCTCGACCGTCTACGTGGCGGGTGCCGGACCGGTCGGGCTGGCAGCCGCCGCTTCGGCCCGGATCCTCGGCGCCGCGGTGGTGATGATCGGCGATTTCAACGCCGACCGTCTCGCGCACGCCAAGGCGGTCGGCTTCGAGCCGATCGACCTCGGCCGGCACGACCGGCTCGGCGAACTCGTGGCCGAGACGCTCGGCGTCCCCGAGGTCGACAGCTTCATCGACTGCGTCGGGTTCGAGGCGCGCGGCCATTCCGGCGGCGAGCAGCCGGCCGTGGTGCTCAACCAGGCCATGGAGCTGACGCGCGCCGCGGGGGCCATCGGCATTCCCGGCCTTTACGTGACCGAGGATCCGGGCGCGGTCGAACAGGGGGCCAGGACCGGGAACCTCAGCCTCCGGTTCGGGCAGGGTTGGGCCAAGAGTCAGAGCTTCCACACCGGCCAGACCCCGACGCTCCGCTACAATCGGCAGCTCATGCAGGCCATTCTGCACGGGCGCCTGCCGATCGGCGAGATCGTCAACGCCACCGTGATCCCGCTCGAAAAGGCGGCCGAAGGGTACAAGTCCTTCGACGACGGTGCCGCCAAGAAATACGTGCTCGATCCGCACGGCATGCTGGCCGCCTGAGTTCGATCCTCATCGATCGATCGCACGGCGGCGAAACCCAGGACGGAAGCGCGGCCCCGGGTCCGTCCCGGCCCTGATCAGTCCGGCGTCCAGGCATCGTAGTCGCCGCCGGTGCGGGGACGCGTGCCGTCTTTCAGCAAGGACCCGGGCGGCCGATAGGCGGCCGGCGTCCCGGTCATGTTGGGCAGGTAGGGCTTTTCCCAAGGGTGAGGAACGTAATCGGCGGCCGGCGGAGCCACGTCGGTCAGGTGGTGCAGCCAGCCGAACCAGCCGGGCGGCGTGGCCGAGCCCTCGCTCTCGCCGCGATAGATCACCCAGCGGCGCTCGAACCCCAAGGCGGGATCGATGGCGCCGCCGATCGTGCGGTAATAGGTATTGCCGAACTCGTCGTAGCCCACGACCTCGCCATGCCGGCTGGTCCAGAAGCGAGTGTTGAGCGTAGCCCCGCTCCACCATGTGAAGATGTGGAGCAGGCGCATCTTCAGCGTCATGCGTACGCTGGGCGGGGCAGGAAAGGACAAGGGGCTGCTCGCTGTCGGGATCGCTGAGGTGGCAATAGGATGCTCGCGCGCGGCAGTCAAAGGCGTCGAGGACCGCGGGTAGGCACAGTGGCTTCCGGTTCCGTCGACCGCCGAGCCCGATTCCATTAACCCTGCCACGCGCAATTTTTTCGCGGTTGATAAGTCGGCACGGACCCGGCAGGCCGCAATTCTGTCGACGTCAGGACAGGGTTCGAAACGGCGTGCATCCACCGTCACTTAACGTTCGGGATCGATGGTCCGAGACCGTCGAGGCGACATGGGCCGAGGCCGGCCGTGGAGTCGACATGGCCCCCGTCCGACGCCATATTGATGAACGACACGCTGCCTGGTCGGCACCGCCGTCGACCCTTCGATTTCGGGTCGCACGCAGGGGTACGACGACACAATCGCCATAGGCCTCGCTCTCTCGCGAGCAACCCACGGTCAGCTTGTCCCGCACGGAATGGATTCGAGATCATCATGCGCATCGAGCGTCGCTATACCAAGGCCGTCGGCTCCCCCTACGCGGAGATCGAATTCCGTGCGGCCCGGAGCGAGATCCGCAACCCCGACGGCTCGGTGGTGTTCGCGCTCGAGAACTTCGAAGTGCCGGCCGCCTGGAGCCAGGTTGCGGCCGATGTGCTGGCGCAGAAATACTTCCGCAAGGCCGGCGTGCCGGCGCGGCTGAAGGCGGTCGAGGAGAACACCGTTCCGTCGTTCCTGTGGCGCTCGGTGCCGGATCAGGCGGCGCTGGCGCTCCTGCCGGAAGCGGACCGTTACGGCCCCGAGACGTCGGCCAGGCAGGTCTTCGACCGGCTCGCCGGCACCTGGACCTACTGGGCCTGGAAGGGCAGCTATTTCGGCTCCGAGGACGACGCGCACGCGTTCCACGACGAGCTGCGCTTCATGCTGGCCCGCCAGATGGTGGCGCCGAACTCGCCGCAGTGGTTCAACACCGGCCTGCACTGGGCCTACGGCATCGACGGGCCCGCGCAGGGGCATTTCTACGTCGATCCCGAAACCAACGCCGTAGTCGCCTCGACCAGCGCCTATGCGCGCCCGCAGCCCCATGCCTGCTTCATCCAGTCGGTCCAGGACGACCTCGTCAACGAGGGCGGCATCATGGATCTCTGGGTCCGGGAGGCCCGCCTCTTCAAATACGGCTCGGGCACCGGCACCAACTTCTCGCGGCTCCGCGGCGAGAAGGAGAAACTCAGCGGCGGCGGCAAGTCGTCGGGGCTGATGAGCTTCCTCAAGATCGGCGACCGGGCGGCCGGCGCCATCAAGTCGGGCGGCACCACGCGCCGCGCCGCCAAGATGGTCGTGGTCGATGCCGACCATCCGGATATCGAGAGCTATATCGACTGGAAGGTGAAGGAGGAGGAGAAGGTCGCGGCCCTCGTGACGGGCTCCAAGCTGACCCGCCGCCATCTCAAGGCCGTGCTGCGCGCCTGCATGAACTGCCAGGGCTCGGGCGACGACTGCTTCGAGCCCGAGAAGAACCCGGCGCTGAAGCGCGAGATCAAGGCGGCCCGTCGCGTCGCGGTGTCGGACAGCATGATCAAACGCGTGATCCAGCTGGCGCGCCAGGGCCATGTCGCGATCGATTTCGAGGAGTTCACGGCCGATTGGGACTCCGAGGCCTACCTCACCGTGGCGGGCCAGAACTCCAACAATTCGGTGCGGATCACCGACGCGTTCCTGCATGCCGTCGAGTCGGACGGGCCGTGGGACCTCGTGCGCCGCACGGACGGGGTGGTGTCGAAGACCCTGCCGGCCCGAGCCCTATGGGACAAGATCGGCTACGCGGCCTGGGCCTCCGCCGACCCCGGGCTGCAGTACCACACGACCATCAACGACTGGCACACCTGCCCGGCTGCGGGCCCGATCCGCGCCTCGAACCCGTGCGTCACGGGCGACACGCTGGTCGCCACGTCGGAGGGGCTGCGCCGTATCGATTCGCTGATGCAAGCCCCCACCGAGGTCGTGGGGTCGGACGGGGCCCTCCACCCGATCCGGCCGGCTTTCCTAACCGGGCGCAAGCCGGTCTATCGCCTGACGACGCGCTCGGGCATCGAGCTCAAGCTGACCGCCGACCACAAGGTCCTGACTCGCAATCGCGGCGACGTCCCCGCCGTCGACCTGACGCCCGAAGACGTGCTGGTGCTCGGCCGCCCTGCCTTCGGCAGGGAGACCCTCGATCTCAGGCTGGCCGAGTTCATGGGCTTGGCGCTGGGTGACGGCTGCGCCATGGGCGGCCAGGGAGCCGTGCTGGTGACGCTGTCGCCGGAGGAGCGCACGGTGGCCGAGCGCGTCCACGGCAACCTCTCCGCCTACCGTCGCGAGCAGGGTTCCGACGGGCGCGGCCATCGTGAGACGACGATCAACCAGCCTCAGTCCACGCTGCGCTTCGGCAGCAGCGCGGCTTCGGTGCGCAAGCCGCTCGCCCGGTTCGCGGTGCTCAATGCCGGTTCCGAGCGCAAGGCACTGACCGACGCGGCTTTTGGGCTCGATCAGCCGTCGGTAAGAGCCGTTCTGTCCGGGCTTTTTACCGCCGACGGCACTGTGGCGAATTACGGCGAGAAATCCCAGTACGTGTCGCTGGACAGCGTGTCGTTGCTGATGCTCCAGCAGGTCCAGCGGCTGCTTCTCGGTTTCGGCATCAAAGCCAAGCTGTACCGGAACCGCCGGTCCGGTGAGATGCTCGGCATGCTGCCCGACGGGAAAGGTGGCGTCGCCAGCTACCCCGTCCAGCAGGTGCACAGTTTACGGATCAGCCGCTCGTCGCGGCAGACCTTCGAAAACGAGATCGGCTTCCTGCCCGGCAGCCCGAAGGCGGCCGCGCTGCGGCAGCTGAACGAGACCGTGAAGCCCTACGTGGACCGAATGGAGGATCGGCTAGCAAGCCTCGAAGCGCTGGGCGAAGAGGCCGTATTCGACCTGACCGAGCCGGTCACGAGCCATTTTGTGGCCAACGGCCTCGTCGTTCACAATTGTTCGGAATACCTCTTCCTCGACGACACGGCCTGCAACCTCGCGTCGCTGAACCTCATCCAGTTCCGCGGCGACGGGCCGGGGCGCATCGATGTCGCGTCCTACGAGCACGCCGTGCGGCTCTGGACCGTGGTCCTCGAGACCTCGGTCCTGATGGCGCAGTTCCCCTCGGCCGAGATCGCCCGCCTGTCGTTCGACTACCGCACGCTGGGTCTCGGCTTCGCCAATCTGGGCGGCTTCCTCATGTCGTCGGGCATCGCCTATGATTCGGACGAGGCCCGGGCCATCTGCGGCGCCTTGTCGGCCCTGATGACGGGCGTCTCCTACGCCACCTCGGCCGAGATGGCGGCCGAACTCGGTCCGTTCCCGGGCCATGCTCCTAATGCCGATCATATGTTGCGGGTGATGCGCAACCACCGCCGCGCCGCCTACGGCGAAGCCTCGGGTTACGAGGCGCTGTCGGTGGCGCCGGTGCCGCTCGACCGCTCGGCCTCGCCCGACCCCGCGATGGTGGATGCGGCGCGCCGGGCCTGGGACCTTGCCATCGCGCTCGGGGAGAAGCACGGCTACCGCAACGCGCAGGTTTCGGTGGTGGCCCCCACGGGCACGATCGGCCTCGTGATGGATTGCGACACAACCGGGATCGAACCGGACTTCGCCCTGGTGAAGTTCAAGAAGCTCGCCGGCGGCGGCTACTTCAAGGTCGTCAACCGCGCCGTACCCGAGGCCTTGCGGGCCCTCGGCTACCGCGCCTCCGACATCGGCGACATGGAGGTCTATGCTGTCGGCCACGGCAACTTGCGCCAGGCGCCCGGCGTCACCGTGTCGGCGCTGATGGCGCGCGGCTTCACGCCGGAGAAGTTGGAGGCGCTGGATCACGCGCTGCTCAGCGCCTTCGACATCAAGTTCGCCTTCAACAAATGGACGCTCGGCGCCGACTTCCTGACCGAGACCTTGGGGGTTCCGGCCGACAGGCTTGAGGAGCCCGGCTTCGAGCTCCTGCCGTTCCTGGGCTTCTCCAGGTCCGAGATCGAGGCCGCCAATATCCATGTCTGCGGCGCCATGACGCTCGAAGGCGCCCCCCACCTGCGCGCCGAGCACTATCAGGTGTTCGACTGCGCCAATCCCTGCGGCCGCACCGGCAAGCGCTATCTCTCGGTCGAGAGCCACATCCGCATGATGGCGGCCTCGCAGCCCTTCATCTCGGGCGCGATCTCGAAGACCATCAACATGCCGAACGACGCCACGGTCGAAGGCTGCAAGGACGCCTACATGCTGTCCTGGCGCCTCGGCCTCAAGGCCAACGCGCTCTATCGGGACGGCTCCAAGCTGTCCCAGCCCCTGAACTCGCAGCTGATCGCCGAGGACGACGACGAGGACGGCGTCGAGGAACTCCTGGCTGCCTCGGTCCCGGCCAGGGCCGCCGAGGTGGCCGAACGCATCGTCGAGCGCGTGGTGGAACGCATCGAGCGCGACCGCGAGCGCGAGAAGCTGCCGGCCCGCCGCAAGGGCTATACCCAGAAGGCCACCGTCGGCGGCCACAAGGTCTATCTGCGCACCGGCGAGTATGTGGACGGGCGCCTCGGCGAGATCTTCATCGACATGCACAAGGAGGGCGCCGCCTTCCGGTCGTTGATGAACAATTTCGCCATCGCGATCTCGCTCGGCCTGCAATATGGCGTGCCGCTCGACGAATACGTGGACGCCTTCACCTTCACGCGGTTCGAGCCTGCCGGCCCCGTGCAGGGCAATGACGCCATCAAGAACGCGACCTCGATCCTCGACTACGTGTTCCGCGAACTGGCGATCTCCTATCTCGACCGCACGGATCTCGCCCATGTGGTGCCGTCCGACATCGGCTTCGACGTCCTGGGCTCGGGCGAGAGCGAAGGACGCTCGAACGCCAGCGAGGGCCGGCCGGCGCCGGCCCAGGCCAGCCCGGTGTCGAAAGGTCTCGTGCGGTCGAAGACGGATCGCTTCATGCTGGTGCGGGGCACGCCCGCGGCTCCGACGCCCGCCGCCGATCCCCGGGTGGGTCCGGTGAAGGCCTACGGCGTCGAGGGCGCCACGGCGTTGAAGCGCGAGGTCGAACAGCAGGCGACGGCGGAACTCACGGCTCTCGCCTGGAGCGAGCCGCAGGGTTTTTCGGCCGCCAAGTCTGCGGTTTCGGACAAGCGGGCCGAGGCTCGCATGAAGGGCTACGTTGGCGAGGCCTGCCCGGAATGCGCCAACTTCACGATGGTGCGCAACGGCACGTGCCTCAAATGCGAGACCTGCGGCGCGACGACGGGTTGCTCTTGAGGACGACGGCGCTTGGTTGTGGTGGGCAGGAGTTTGTTCGCGGCGAAGCGCCAAATTGCCCGCGTCGTGTCCCCAACATCCGCTCACCCCGGATCGAGCAGGCCGAAGACGGAGACGAGCGCAATAGCGGCGAGGCCGAGCGGCACCTCGGCCAGGGTGCCGAACCACAATGCCGCGGATGCCATATGGGCGTGCTGGGCCGATCGGGGCAGGGTGACGTAACGATTGACCAGGGCCAGCCCCACCATCAGGGCGACGACGGCCACCTTGACGGCGAGCAGGGCCTTGTAGGGCAAGGACCAGTCGGTCGGCCAGCGCTCGAGCACCAGGACCGTGTTGGCGACCCCCGACGCCAGCACTAGGAGCACGGCAACATGGCCTGCCCTCGAGAAACCACGCAGGGCCGAGGCGGCCTCGGCACGCCGTTCCGCGTGTCCGAGGTCTCCGAGGATGACCAGCACCGGCACGAGTGCGCCGAGCCAAGCCCCGCCGGAGAGCACGTGCACGACGTCGTTCATCCTCTGCAGTGCGCCGAGCCAGCCCTCGTGCATCGCGGCATGTCCGGTCAGGCTGAGGCTGGCCAGCAGCAGCCCCGACGTGGCGGCCACGCCGACCGGCTTGGCGCGGCGCGAGACTGCCGCCGCCCCGACGAGCAGCACGGTCGTGACGGCCTGGGCGCCCCAGGCCTGGCCGACGCTCGTGTCGCGGAGGACGCTGCCTACCATCCCGGGGTCGACCGTATCGCGCCAGCCTTCGCCGATGGCCGCGACCTCGGCCGGCAGCTTGCCGGCCGTCGCCAAAACCTCGACCAAGACGGCGGCCACCGTCCACGGCCGCAGCCTGCGCATGATGCTGGAGGCAAGGCCGGGAGGAACGAGCACGCAGAGGTAGGCGGACCCGCCCCATAGCAGCATGGCGGCCGCGTCCTGGCCGAAGCGGCAGAGCGCCAGGACCGCGGCCACCTCGCTCAAGGCTTGATCGTGAAGCTGTACGAGCCGGCGGTCTTGTGGCCGTCGGTGGCCAGTGCGTGCCAGTCCACCGTGTAGACCCCCGGCGGCAACGCGCCGGAGACCGGCACCACCAGCGACGTATCACCGCCCGGGCTGAGCTTGGCCTCGCCCACGGCAACTACGGCGCGATTGGGACCGGTCACTTTCACGCCCGTGAACTTCGCGTTTACACCCTCGGAGAAGGACAGGACGAGTTCGGAGGGGGCCATTGCGATGGTGGCGTCCATCGCGGGCGTCGACGACTTGAGATGCGCGTGGGCCTCGGCCTCGGCAACGATGCCGAGGCTCAGAGCCGACGCGAGAGCGATCATGCGGATGTGCTGGGTCATGGGTTTGGTCATCGTTGTTGGAGGTGGCCCATGGCGCGGGACGGGCTTGCGCCATGGTGCGGTGTGGTGAGCAGTGCGAAGCTGCCGCCCCGGCGCCCGCCGGGCCGACGGGATGCGGCGCGGCCGGACGACACTGTCCGGTGCCTCCGGCTTGTAGGTCTTCACCCACCGGTGCGCACCGCGGTTATCTTGCGCATCGGTTGCGGGAGAAGGTCGCCGTGGAGGGCGTCCAGGGCTGCTGGATGACGAGGCTGCCCGCGTCGACCTCGTGTGCCGCTGCCGGTCGGTGACCGAGCGCCAACAAGATCCTGGTCCCGGCCAAGATGGAGCGGGCCCCGCGCATAGGCGCTCGAGTGCTCCGACCTGGGCCGCAGGAGGCGGGGTTTCGCGCGATCAGATCAAGCGGTCGGCGGCCCTTGGGCCTGCCGCGGCGTTCGAGCACGCGCCAGAACCGGCACCCAAGCCACCCCCGCGGCATGCTCCGTGACATACACGACGGGCGCCGGCCCGGACAAAACCGGCGGGGCTGGAAGAACGACAGGCGCGAAGAGCGCGCAAGCGTCGCAGCAATCGTGCCCGCCGGGCCGGGCCGGCTCGGACGGCGCTGGAGTGGCGCTTCCTTCCGAATGGCAGATCGGAGCCCTTAAACCGGGCATCGCGCTGGGCAGGTCGATCGGCTCGAGAGCCGCGCCATGACCGCGCACGAGGCCGGCGAGCATCAGGGCGAGGGTCAGGACAGCGGCAACGACGGATCGCCGCCGGTCTATGTGGGCCGTGACCATGGCCCTATCGCACGTCCGCCGCGCGCTTTTGTCAAGGCGCGTCGAACCGCCTCGTCAGCCCTCGCGGCGCGGAGCCGGACGGCCCAAGAGCTTGGCCATCTCCTCCTCCAGCGACTCCAGG
>CAXUCF010000074.1:6823-19385 GCA_964249275.1 uncultured Lichenihabitans sp. | reverse complement strand
GCCAGCGCCTCTAGGTCGTCGATGCTGGCGCGCGCCAGCCCGTAGAGCCACGCCACCCCGCCCCGCACGCGGGTGCCGAACCGGATCGCGGTCGAGCCGATGCCCACCGTGGCATCGTCGGCAAGATCCTGGAGTGCGTAGATCGTATCGTAGCCCATGGTCCACAGGATGGCGCCCGCATAGAGGGCGAGTGCCGGCCAGGCAAGCCCGCCCGCGATGCTGGACCAGCCCACCAGGGCACCCCAGGCGAAGGCGAGGCCGAGCACGACCTGAGGCCAGTTCGTGACGCGTTTCATGAAGGGATAGACCGCGACCAGCGCCAGCGAAGCTATGCCGAGCCCGATCGTGAAACCGTTGAAGCAGACCAGCACCGCGCAACCGACGAGGCACTGGACGGCGAGGAAAGCCGCAGCATGGCGCGTGCCGATGCGGCGGCTCGCGAGGGGGCGTCCCCGCGTGCGTTCCACTAACCGGTCGATGTCGCGGTCGACGATGTCGTTGAAGGTCGATCCGGCCCCGCGCATCGCGATGGCGCCGACCGCGAATAGTGCCAGATGCAGGAGGTGGGGCGGTTCGTGGAAGGCCACAGCGGCCAGCGCCGAACCCCACCAGCAGGGTAGCAGCAGCAATCGCCAGCCGATCGGCCGGTCGATGCGGGCCAACTGGGCGTAAGGTCGTGCCCATGCAGGCCAGCGCGCCAGCGCACCGGTCGCGGCATCGGGCAGGTCTTGGTGGGAAGGGTCCGGGAGGTCGAGGGTGCGGGCGTCGTCGCTCACAACGGCCCGGTCGGCAGCTTCAGGGCCGGTACCTGCGCGGCCTGGGCAGCCTGCTGCTGGGCGGCCTTGGCCTGCATTTCCTTGATCTTCGCGATCATGCCGCACGCCTTGACCGCGAAGCCGTTGATCTGGCTTTGCGCCCCGGCCGTCTTGGCGATCAGGTCGTCGGGGAGGCTGCACCAGTCCTTGTTCTTGGTCATGTAGGCCACGACCGCACCCTGGGCGGCCGCCAGGGCCTTCAACTGCGGGCAGGCCGCGACGGGGTCGATCTTGCCGCCATGGGCCTTCTTATTGGCCTCGAGTGCGGCGTTCACGTTGGCCCGCTTGACCGCCAGAGCGCCAAGGTCCGCGTTGCAATCCGCCCGCGCCGCCGCGGGGCCGAGAAGCGCCGCCACGAAGATACCAGTCGCCACGGCCTTCTTGCGATGCGGGATCTGACGAAAGATCATGCGGAAGACCCTCAAGGTTGCGGCCGATCCGTCCGGCGGCCGCGAAACTGCTGGAGCGGCCGCGAGGGAGGCCTTCTAAAAAAGGCAGCTTCAAGGCGCCTGCTGCTTGACAACCGGCTTTCGGGCGGCGAAGGCCGACGCTGCCGAATCGGCCCGCACGGAGCAAAATCCTGGCCCGCCTCGATTTTTCATCGCCTCGCCTCTTCGTCGACCATGCCCTGCGAGTCGACGAAGCGGTTCCGTTGGAGAGGGACCAGGCCCATTATCTGACCCATGTGTTGCGGCTCGGCAACGAGGGTTCAGTGCTGGCCTTCAACGGCCGGGACGGCGAATGGCGCTGTCGGCTGGACGGCCGCAAGGCTGCGATGACGCTCCGGCCAGAGAAGCGAACGCGCAACCAGCCGCCGGCCGGCGGACCGCAACTCTGCTTCGCACCGCTGAAACATGCGCGGCTCGACTACATGGTGCAGAAAGCGGTCGAGATGGGGGCCGGCCTTCTGCAGCCCGTGCTGACCCGGCGAACGCAGGCGGCGCGGGTCAATGAGGGCCGCATGCGCGCCAATGCGATCGAGGCAGCCGAGCAATGCGGCATTCTCGCGGTGCCGGACGTGCGAGGGCCGCAGCGCTTCGATGCTCTCCTGGCCGCCTGGGACCCGGGCCGGCTGATGGTATTCTGCGACGAGGATGCCGAGGTCACGGACCCCGTCGCGGCCCTGCGCGGCGCGGCGCGCGAGGCGTCCTACGAGCCTCGATGCGGTACGCTGGCCGTGTCCGTCATCGTCGGGCCGGAAGGCGGGTTCGACGAGGGGGAACGGCAGGTGCTGCTGGCCCTGCCCCGCCGCGTGCGCCTCTCGCTCGGCCCCCGCATCCTGCGGGCCGACACGGCCGCCGTCGCGGCACTGACTCTGGTTCAGGCTGTGTTGGGCGATGCCGCGGTCGCGCCCTGACCGCCGACATCAGGCGTGGCCGGCCTCGCTCGACAGCATGCCGGGGTTGATGCCGAGCTTGCGCAGGGCACGCTCGTATTTGGTGTCGAGCATGCCGTCGAAGATCAGCCCCTCGTCGGCCGGGCAGTTCAGCCAGCCCATATGCCGGATCTCCTTTTCCAGCTGGCCCGCCGCCCATCCGGCATAGCCGAGAGCCAGCATGGCGCGTTGTGGGCCGTCGCCCCGGGCGATGGCCCGGAGCACGTCGACCGTGGCGGTGAGCGAGATCTCGCCGTCGATCGGCATCGTGGAATTGTCCACGAAGTAGTCGGCCGAATGCAGCACGAAGCCGCGGCCGGTCTCGACCGGCCCACCCTTGACCACCGGAACGCTGCCGGCCCTCGCCGGCAGCCGGATGGCATCCTCGGCACCGATCACCTCGAGCTGCACCAAGAGGCTGGTGAAACTGACCTTTCTGGCCGGCTGGTTGATCACGATCCCCATGGCGCCATCCTTGGAGTGGGCGCAGAGGTAGATGACCGCACTCCTGAACCGGCTGTCGGCCATGCTCGGCATGGCGACGAGGATCCGGCCATCGAGATAGGACGGCTGATCGAACCCAGGCGTGTCGCTGGCTGGTCTCATGAGCGATCCTATGCCCGGTTCCACCGGGCCTGCAAGCCAAGGCGTGCCATCGGCGCAGTGTTCCGATCCGTGCGATAGCCAAAGCACGGCCACCGTCCTATGCGGGTACCATGACACAGCATCGCGGCATTCGTTCGACGCGTCCGGCCCGGACCGTCATGGCGGCCTTGGGTCTTCTCGGTCTCCCGGCCTGCGCCGGGCCGACCTGCGCCGCCGAGGCGTCGGCCTGGGTGGAAGGCGCCCATTCCCGGGCGCGCCTCATCGACGCCGGTCTGGCCGCACCCGGCGGCGCTACGCTCCTGCTGGCCGGCATCGAGATCAGGCTCGCGCCGCAATTCATCACCTACTGGCGTGACCCCGGCGACGCGGGGGTACCGCCGACATTCGACTTCGATCACTCGACCAATCTGGCGGCCGCCGAAGTCCGGTATCCCGCGCCCGAGATGCTCGACGAGGCTGGTGCCAAGGCCTTCGGCTACGCGGGCGACGTGGTCTTCCCGGTGATCGTGACCCCGGCCGATCCGGCCAAACCGGTGCAGTTGAGCGTCCGGCTCGATTATGCGGCCTGCCATGAGATCTGCCTGCCCGCCAAGGCGGATCTGTCCGCCGTGCTCGATCGACGGAGCTCGGCCGAAACCGGCCGCGTGCGCGACGCGCTCGCCGCCGTGCCGCGTCCCGACAGGGTAGGCGGAACGGGCGGGTCTGTCCGGATCCTGGCGGTCCGCCCTGATCGCGACGGCTTCTCGGTGGACGCCGAGGTCGGCGAGGGTCGGGGGACCCTGTTCGTCGAAGCGCCCGAAGGCTGGGTTTACCAGGCTGGCGCCGGCGTGCGGCCCCCTCCAGCCGGCGCGGCACGCACGGGCGCCGGGGTCGTGATGTTTCCCGTGAAACTCCTCGATCGGCCGAGAGGGACGGACGTCCCCGACAGGCCCGTGGTTCTGACGCTGGTGGCGCCCGCGGGTGCGATCGAAGTGCCGGTGCAACTCGACGGAGCGGCGCCGAAGCGCTAAAGGTCATGGCCCCCCATCCCTGCCCGGAGCCCCGATGGCAATCCGACCCGGCGACCGCCTGCCCCAAGCCACGTTCTTCGTCAGTACCTCGGAGGGCCTCGACACGCGCTCGACAGACGAAGTGTTCAAGGGCCGTCGCGTGGTCCTGGTGGGCGTTCCGGGGGCTTTCACGCCGACATGCGACCGCAATCACCTGCCCGGCTTCGTCGCCCATGCGGCCGCCATCAAGGACAAGGGTATCGACGCCGTCGCGGTCACGGCGGTCAATGACGCTTTCGTCCTCAAGGCCTGGGCCGCCGCCACGGCGGCCGAGGGTCTCATCGAGTTCCTGAGCGACGGCAACGGCGATTTCGTGCGCGCCATCGGGCTCGCCATGGATGGTTCGGCCAGGGGGTTCGGCCTTCGCTCGCAGCGCTATTCCATGATCGTGGATGACGGCGTCGTCAGGGCGCTGTCGGTTGAAGAAACGCCGGGTCGCGCCGATCTGTCGGGAGCCGAGGCGCTGCTGGCCAGCCTCGACCAGGCATTCCCTTAGCCCCTTGGCCAGCCGAGTTTCGCCTTTGGATCTCTCAAGCATGGCCCCGCCCGTCGCCGAACCGGCGGCCGACGATGTGGCGTCACGGACCGCAAGGCCTGCCGGGTTGCCGATCTCTGCCGAAAAGCCGTCGCTTGCTGGCGTGACACGCGCCGAGCTGGCCGATGCGCTGAGAGCCATCGACGTTCCGGAGCGGGACACCAGGATGCGCGTCGCGCAACTCTGGCACTGGATCTACGTCCAAGGCGTCACACGCTTCGACGCCATGCTGAACGTCTCCAAGGTGCTGCGGGCCAGGCTGGCCGAGCACTATACGCTGGATCGTCCCGAGGTCGTGGCCGAGCAGGTCTCGGTCGACGGCACCCGCAAGTGGCTGATCCGCATGAAGCCGACCGGCCCGCACGACCGCGGCGCCGAGATCGAATGCGTCTACATTCCCGAGTCGGATCGCGGCACATTGTGCGTGTCGAGCCAGGTCGGCTGCACCTTGACGTGCACGTTCTGCCACACGGGCACGCAGAAGCTCGTGCGCAACCTGGCGTGCCGTGAGATCGTGCTGCAGCTCCTCGTGGCGCGCGACAGACTCGGCGATTTCCCGGGCCGCGTGCCGCCGAACGACGGGCTGATCCCCTCGGGCGAAGGCGTGCGTGCCGTGTCCAACATCGTCTTCATGGGCATGGGCGAGCCCCTCTACAACTTCGATCAGGTGCGCGAGGCCATCGGGGTCTTGTCGGACGGGGACGGACTGTCGGTCTCGCGGCGCCGCATCACGGTTTCGACCTCGGGCGTGGTTCCGCAGATCGAGGCGCTCGGCCGCGACGTCGGCACCATGCTGGCCATCTCGCTGCATGCGGTGCGCGACGACCTGCGCGACGAACTCGTGCCCTTGAACAGGAAATATCCGATCGCGGCGCTGCTCGAGGCCTGCCGGACGTACCCCGGGGCATCGAACGCCCGTCGGATCACCTTCGAATACGTCATGCTGAAGGGGATCAACGATGCACCGCGCGACGCCCGCGCTCTCATCGGGTTGCTGAAAGGCATTCCGGCCAAGATCAACCTCATCCCGTTCAATCCGTGGCCCGGAACCCGGTACGCGTGCTCGGATTGGGACACGATCGAGACCTTCTCGGATATCGTGTTCAAGGCCGGCTACGCGAGCCCGGTCAGGGCGCCCCGCGGACGCGATATCCTGGCGGCCTGCGGCCAGCTGAAAAGCGAGACCGAGAAGCTGCGGGTTCGCGCCCGCCTGATGGCCGAGACCGGTTCCGCCACCGCGGAAAGGTGAAGACCCTTGGGACGGCGCCCGCCGTTCCTGCCGGTCTCCGTGAGATTTCCATCGATCGGCGCCAAAAAGGCTTGGCGATCACGTCATAACGCGCTAAGGTAGGACCTAGAGATTGGGAGCAACGTCCTGCGTGGACGTTTCATAGCCCATATTCCTGCGTCTTGCTCCTGCAACCGGCTTTGATCCCAACGTGATCGGCTGGACGCCTGATGGAGCCTCGAACGCGCAGGATCCTTCCGGCAGAGTTTGCAGCGGTAATTTTCATGTTTCCACCTCGGCTGAAGCCGACCCTTGCGGGTACGCAGCCGAAGACCGGACGGATCCGGCTGCAAAGCCTAATGGAGCGGCACCGCTGGCGGATGCCCCGCAGGACTGGGGACTGCGCGGGGTTGCGGCGCTGATGTCACCAAGGACGATCGATGAGACCAGGTCAGAACAAGCGCATGCGCGGCCGCAGCAACAACAACAATAGCGGTAGTCGCAAGGGACCTAACCCCCTGACGCGATCTTACGAATCCAATGGTCCGGATGTGAAGATCCGGGGCAATGCCCATCACGTGGCGGAGAAATATCTGCAGCTGGCGCGGGATGCGCAATCTTCCGGGGATCCGGTAGCGGCGGAAAGCTACCTACAACACGCGGAACATTATTTTCGATTGATCGCCAGTGCGCAGCAGGCGCAATTGGGCCCGAACCGCCAGCTTGAAGGTGGCGATCTCGACGGGGATGAGGACGACGACAACGGAATCCCGGATCGGTTCGCGTCCCCTCCGGCTCCGACCCCCTTCGTGCCGCAGCCCCAGCCCCAGCCCTTTGCGGGAGAGCGTCAACCCTATGGTTCGGGTGAACGTCAGTCTTTCAACGGCGACCGGCAGCCGAATGCGGCGGGCGAGCGCCCGCCGTACGCCGAACGGCAGAGCTTCAACGGCGAACGCTTCCAGCACCCCGACCGCAACGGCTATGGGCCGCGGAACGATCGCCAGGATCGCGGCGTGCAGGACCGCAACGGGCCGGGGCGCCGGCCCTACCGCGACAATGGAGATCGTGGCCCTGAGGTCCGCGGCGGCGATGACCGCGGGGGAGAACGCTTCGACCGCAACCGCGGCCAGATCCGCAACGGCCAGGACCGTCATGGCCAGGACCGCGGCTACGAGAGGACCGGCCAGGAGCGTGCCGCTTCCGAGCGGTCGCCCCAGGAGCGTTCCTACGTCCAGCCCCAGATCGAGCAGCCGCGGGATCCTTTCACGGGCGAGCAACCCCGTATCGAGCCCACCGAGCGCCGACCGGAACCCAACGAGCGGCGGGCCGAGTCGGTCACGCCTGTTCCGGCTCCCGCACCTTCGACGGCGTTGCCGGCCACGCGGTCCGAGCCCTTGCTGCGCACCGGGCCGTCAGCGCCGGACGATGCACCGGGCCTTCCCTCCTTCATCACGACGCCGACGCGGGTCGTGGCGGGCGAATCCCCGTCCGACGAGTCCAGCGAAGCGACCACGTCCACCTTTCCGGGAGACGATGCAGCGGAGGCGACCAAATTCGCCCGCCGACGGCGCCGCCCGACGCGCCCCGCTACAGCCACCGAAGGCCCCGACACGGCGACGGACGGGCCCGCTTTGAAGGACTGAGCCCGCTCGAAAGTCTCCGGCGGTGGTCCGCCGGAGACGCCGCCTGCGGGCGTGCGAGGAGCGAACCACCGGGCGGTGGGCCAATC
Source organism: uncultured Lichenihabitans sp. (assembly GCA_964249275.1). Taxonomy (GTDB): domain Bacteria; phylum Pseudomonadota; class Alphaproteobacteria; order Rhizobiales; family Beijerinckiaceae; genus Lichenihabitans. The sequence goes on along the minus strand of CAXUCF010000074.1, from coordinate 12,048 downwards.
GGTCGGACATGCGGGGATCGCCCATCACCGACGTCCAACATCGCGAACGGATGGCCCGGGCGCTGCGGCGCCGGGTTCGTCGAGACCCCACCCCTACCCTCTCATCATCGCAGCACATCCGCGGCGCCGCCCTGAGCGACGACCGGACAGCACGTCGAGGACAGTCTCCCCATGCGGGAAATCAAACTCCAGGACCTCAAATCGAAGTCGCCGACCGATCTTCTCGCTTTTGCGGAGGAGCACGAGGTCGAGAATGCCTCGCTCATGCGCAAGCAGGAACTGCTCTTCGCCATCCTGAAGGAGGTCGCGGCCCGCGAGTTCGAGATCATCGGGCAGGGTGTGGTGGAAGTGCTGCAGGACGGCTTCGGCTACCTGAGATCGCCGGATGCCAACTACCTGGCGGGGCCTGACGACATCTACGTCTCGCCTACGCAGATCCGCAGGCTGGGCCTGCGAACCGGCGACACGGTCGAAGGGCTGATCCGCGGCCCCAAGGAGGGCGAGCGCTACTTTGCCCTGGTCAAGGTCAACAGGATCAATTTCGAGGACCCCGAGCAGGTTCGCCATAAGGTCCATTTCGACAATCTGACGCCCCTCTACCCCGACGAGCGCCTGAAGCTCGAAATCGAGGACACGACCCGCAAGGACATCTCCTCCCGGGTCATCGACGTCGTGGCGCCGATCGGCAAGGGCCAGCGCGCCCTCATCGTGGCGCCGCCCCGCACCGGCAAGACCGTGCTGTTGCAGAACATCGCCCAATCGGTGACGGCCAACCATCCGGACTGCTACCTCATCGTGCTCTTGATCGACGAGCGGCCCGAGGAGGTCACCGACATGAAGCGCTCGGTTAAAGGCGAGGTCGTATCGTCGACTTTCGACGAACCCGCCACACGCCACGTCCAGGTGGCCGAAATGGTGATCGAGAAAGCCAAGCGCCTCGTCGAGCATCGCCGCGATGTCGTGATCCTGCTCGACTCGATCACGCGTCTCGGCCGCGCCTACAACACCACCGTGCCGTCGTCCGGCAAGGTGCTGACCGGCGGCGTCGACGCCAATGCACTGCAGCGACCGAAGCGCTTCTTCGGCGCCGCCCGCAACATCGAGGAAGGCGGCTCGCTCACCATCATCGCGACCGCGCTGATCGACACGGGTTCGCGTATGGACGAAGTGATCTTCGAGGAGTTCAAGGGCACCGGCAATTCCGAGATCATCCTGGACCGCAAGGTGGCGGACAAGCGGGTCTATCCTGCGCTGGACATCACCCGTTCCGGCACCCGCAAGGAGGAGTTGCTCGTGCCGTCCGACACGCTGAAGAAGATGTACGTGCTGCGCCGCATCCTGAACCCGATGGGCACGGTCGACGGCATCGAGTTCCTGATGGGCAAGCTGCGCGAAACGCCAAAAGGCAATGCATCGTTCTTCGAATCGATGAACACCTGAACGGCTCGCCCATTCCGGCCGGGAGGGCCGGGACAAGCTCGTGCCCTCCCGGCAGCGATGGGCGATACCGCTCGGCATAGCGACATGTGAACCGTGGCTCCCGCATGCGCGGTGAAGGGCTCATGGCAACCGACACGATCTTCGCGCTGGCCAGCGGGGCGGGGCGGGCCGCCATTGCCGTGATCCGCGTGTCGGGCCCGGCCACCCGCGACGCCGTCGCCCGACTGGCCGGGCGCCTGCCCGCACCCCGCATCGCCACGCTCCGCGCCGTTCGGGATGCGGCGGGGGACATCTTGGACCACGGCCTGCTGCTGTGGTTCCCCGGACCCGCCTCCTTCACGGGCGAGGATGCGGCCGAGTTCCAGCTCCACGGAGGTCGGGCCGTGGTGGCGGCCGTGCTCGAGGCCTTGGCGGCCGTCCCGGGCTGCAGGCCGGCCGAGCCCGGGGAGTTCACCCGCCGCGCCTTTCTGCACGGCAGGATGGATCTCGGTGCCGTCGAGGGTCTGGCCGACCTCATCGACGCGCAAACCGAGGCACAACGTCGCCAGGCGCTGCGCCAACTCGACGGCGTCCTCGGCCGCTGGGTGGAGCGGCTGCGCCGGGACCTGCTGTCGGCCTTGGCCCTGACCGAGGCCGCCATCGACTTCGCCGAGGAGGACGACGTGGTGGCCACCTGCGAGGCGGACATCGAACGGCTCGCGGCCGGCGTTGCGCGACTCGTGGCGGAGCAACTGGCCCGCGATATCCGCGGCGCCAAGCTGCGCGACGGGGTGGCAGTAGCCATCGCCGGCCCCCCCAATGCAGGAAAATCGACGCTGCTCAATGCCCTTGCCGGCCGCGATATCGCGATCGTATCGGCCCATGCCGGCACCACGCGCGACATCATCGCGGTCGACCTCGACCTCGGCGGCTATCCGGTGCAGCTCATCGACACGGCGGGCCTGCGCGAGACCGACGACCCGGTCGAGCGCGAAGGCGTCGCCCGCGCCCGTGCCCGCGCAGCCTCGGCCGACCTCGTGCTATGGCTCTGCGATGGGCGCGACGCGAGCGCTCCCGCCATTGCCAGCGGCGGCACCATCTGGACCGTGGCCACTAAGGCCGACCTCGGTCCCGGTTCGGACGGCAGCGACTTCGCCGTCTCGGCCCATACGGGGGCAGGGCTCGACGCCCTGATGGCGGCGCTTGGACGTTTCGCCGGCGAGGCTCTCGTGGGCGGCGAGGACGCCGTGGTCACGCGGCTCCGCCACCGCGCGGCCCTGGCCTCGGCGCAGGATCACCTCGGCCGCATCGTCGGGGCGCAGCAGGGGCGAGACCTCGAACTCGTCGCCGAGGACCTCCGCGGCGCCATCGACGCCCTGGCCGGGCTCGTCGGGCAGATCGGCACCGAGGAGGTGCTGGGCACGATCTTCGCCCGTTTCTGCATCGGCAAGTGAGTTCAGGCGAAGCAAACGCCAAGGTTCGGGGGGCGCTAACTCCTTCCGCCTGTACGAGAAACCAGGAAACATATCGACGCGAATGCGCGAGTTACGGTAGTAGTGTTGCCGCCACAACAGTGTCCCACCGCCTAAACCAAACAGGTCTGTGGGCGTTGCTCCCGAGTCGCTCCTCAGATGAAGCTGCTTTCGCAACTCGCTCGATCGCGCTATAGCGTCGAGCCCGCGGGGCGGCTCGGCCGCGCCGCGCAGGTGAACGGGCACCCTCATGGACCAGCTCTTCGATGTCGTCGTCATCGGCGGCGGCCATGCGGGCTGCGAGGCCGCGGCGGCTGCCGCCCGCATGGGCGCCCGAACCGCGCTTCTGACCCAGAACGCGGCGACCATCGGCACCCTGTCGTGCAACCCCGCCATCGGGGGCCTCGGCAAGGGTCATCTCGTGCGCGAGATCGACGCGCTCGACGGCGTGATGGCCCGCGTCGCCGACCGGAGCGGCATCCAGTTCCGGGTCCTGAACCGGCGCAAGGGTCCAGCCGTTCGAGGCCCGCGCTGCCAGGCCGACCGCGCTCTCTATCGTGCCGCCATGCAGGAGGTCCTTTCGGCGATCCCGGGCCTGGCCCTGGTCGAAGGGGAAGCTTTCGGTCTCGAGATCGCGGCCGACCGTGTGGCAGCCGTCGCCCTCGCCGATGGTCGTCGTCTCGGCTGCGCCACCGCCGTGTTGACCACAGGCACGTTCCTGCGCGGCATGGTCCATATCGGCGAGACCCGCATGCCCGCAGGCCGCATCGGCGAGGCGCCGAGCCATGGCCTCTCGGCCGCGCTGGAAGCCCGCGGTTTCGCCCTGGGCCGCCTCAAGACAGGCACGCCGCCGCGCCTCGATGGCCGCACCCTCCATCTCGACCGGCTGGAGCGGCAGCCCGGGGACGCCGTTCCGGAACCTTTCTCCAGCCTGACGGAGCGGATCGAGACGGAGCAGCGCGACTGCTTCATCACCCGCACCACGGCCGAAACGCACGCCATCATCCGGGCCGATCTGCACCGGGCTCCCCTGTTCTCAGGCGCCATCACCGGGCGGGGGCCACGTTATTGTCCCTCGATCGAGGACAAGGTCACGCGCTTCGCGGAGCGCGACAGCCACCAGATCTTCCTCGAACCCGAAGGGCTCGACGATCCGACCTTCTACCCCAACGGCATTTCGACATCGCTGCCGCGGGACACCCAGCAGCGCCTCGTACGCTCCATACCGGGGCTCGAGGACGCCGTGATCACGCAGCACGGCTATGCCATCGAATACGACTTCGTCGACCCGCGCGAACTGACGCCGGCCCTGGAGACGAAGCGCATCGGCGGCCTGTTCCTGGCCGGGCAGATCAACGGCACCACGGGTTACGAGGAGGCCGCCGCGCAAGGCCTGGTGGCGGGCCTCAATGCGGCGCGCCGGGCCGGGGGTGGGGACGCAATTACCTTCGCGCGCTCCGAGTCCTACATCGGCGTGATGGTCGACGATCTTGTCACGCACGGCGTCACCGAGCCCTATCGCATGTTCACGTCCCGGGCCGAGTATCGCCTGACGCTGCGGGCCGACAACGCCGACCAGCGTCTGACCGGGCAGGGCAGGGCCTGGGGCTGCGTCGGCGCCGGCCGGGCCAGCGCCTTTGCGGCAAAGCGGGAGGCCATCGCGCAAGCGCGTCGCCTGCTCGAAGGGTTGGCCGCGACCCCACAGCGGTTGGCGCTGACCGGCATGCCGATCAGCCAGGACGGCATCCGGCGCAGCGCCTATACGCTGCTGTCCTACCCGCACGTCGATGCCGAAGACCTGCGGGCGCTCTGGCCCGAGATCGGGGGGGTTGCCCCCGATGTCATGGCGCAGCTTGAAGCGGAAGCCAAATACGCCGTCTACCTCGACCGTCAGAGCGCCGACATCGCCCGCGCACGGGACGAGGAAGGGATTCTAATCGCGGCCGACCTCGATTACGGCGCTTTGCCGGGCTTGTCGCGCGAGCTTCGCGACAAGCTCGAAGCCGTGCGGCCCCTCACGCTCGGCCACGCCCAGCGGATCGAGGGCATGACCCCGGCCGCCCTCACGATCCTGATGGCCAAGGGGCGGGGCAGGGGCAAGGCTCCGGTCAGGGCATCGGCGTGACGTCCCCCGTTGCCGCCGCGGAAAGGGCGCGCTCACCCTTGCCTGGAAGGGGAAGGTTTCTCGGCCGAAGGCCGAGACGGATGGGGATCAGCGCCGCGCAGCGCCGCCGTCAGGTTCTTGCGAGCCCGGCGACCCTGCCCGTCGCCTTCCGGGCGTCACCCTCCCGGTTCCGAGGCTACCCGATTGAAACATGGTGCGACGGGTGGGGC
>CAXUCF010000074.1:0-6813 GCA_964249275.1 uncultured Lichenihabitans sp. | reverse complement strand
GGTGGCCCCGCATCGCCGGGTCGGATGAGGGTGCATCCACGGGGGGGCTTCCCCCCTCATCCGCCTTCGCTGCGCTCAGGCACCTTCTCCCGTCCGCGGGAGAAGGGCGACCTGCCGGCGCCGGTAGGTGTGGATACGGTAGGTCTCCAGGAGGGAAAACCGGACCCCTTCGCCCGCGTTCCAATGCGCGCCATGAAGGACAGAGTGTCGAAAGCATCCCTCGTTCGACCAGAAGCACGGGACCGGGGGCGGCCGGCAGCTGCGGCAGACGTGTGTGGCAGAGACGCCGAGCGCCTTGACGACGCCCTCCCCCGACCGCCGCCGCGCCCTGGCCCTGGTCCCGGTTTCACGTGAAACGGAAGAGCGCTTCGCGGTCTACGCCGAGCTGCTGAGACGATGGCAGCGGATCAAGAACCTCGTGGCGCCGTCCACCCTCGGTGATGTCTGGACCCGTCACCTCGCCGATTCCGCCCAGATCGCGGCCATTGCGCCCGAAGCGCTGCGCTGGGCCGACATGGGCTCGGGCGCCGGGTTCCCCGGGCTCGTCGTGGCGATCCTCCTGGTGGGCCGTGTCGGCGCGGACGTGCATCTCATCGAGGCCAATGCGCGCAAATGTGCCTTCCTGCGCGAGGCGGCGCGCGCCTGCGGCGCACCTGCGACGGTGCACAACGGCCGCATCGAGGACGTCCTGCCGTCGCTGAAATACGTCGATGTCGTCACTGCACGTGCCCTGGCACCCTTGCCTCGGCTTCTCGAAATGGGCAGAGTTCTCATCGACAGTGGCGCGACCGGCATCTTCCTGAAAACCCGAGCCGAACTCGCCGACGTCAGCGATGTCGCTCCGGCGCTCGACCATGCCGTGCTGCCGAGCGCGACGTCTGCCGAAGGTCGTATTCTGGTGGTGCGCCGAGCCCCGACGGAGCCGGTACCATCGACCGGGAAGACATGTGAAGGGCCGCAGCATGGGTGACCAGTCCGCACGCGTCCTCGTCCTCGCCAATCAGAAGGGTGGCGTCGGCAAGACCACGACGGCCATCAACCTCGGCACGGCGCTGGCGGCCGTCGGCGAGCGTGTGTTGCTGGTCGATCTCGACCCACAGGGCAATGCCTCGACAGGACTCGGCGTGGCCCGCAAGGACCGCTCCGTTTCGACCTACGGCGTTTTGGTGGGCGACCACTCCCTGGCAGCGGCCTGCCAGCCGACCTCGGTCCCCAACCTGTGGGTCGCGCCGTCCACCATGGATCTCCTCGGCCTCGACCTCGAAATCGCGAGCCACGCCGACCGGGCTTTCAAGCTCCGCGGTGCCCTGTCACGCTTGCGCGACACCGCGGACGGCCGGCGTTTCAATTACGTCCTGGTCGACTGTCCGCCCTCGCTGAACCTGCTGACCGTCAATGCGCTCGCCGCGGCCCACAGCGTGCTCGTGCCGTTGCAATGCGAGTTTTTCGCGCTCGAAGGCCTGTCCCAGCTTCTGGCCACGGTGGAGCAGGTGCGGCTGAATCTCAATCAGACCCTGTCGATCCACGGCATCCTGTTAACCATGTTCGATCCGCGCAACAATCTTGCCACCCAGGTCGTCGCGGACGTGCGGCAGATCATGGGCGACAAGGTCTACGACACCGTGATCCCGCGCAACGTACGGGTTTCGGAGGCACCCTCCCACGGCAAGCCGGTGCTGCTCTACGACCTCAAATGCGCCGGCAGCCAGGCCTATCTCAGGCTTGCTTCGGAGGTCATCCAGCGCGAAAGGAAAATGGCGGCGTGAAGGGAGCATCGCCGATGACGGCCGACGAGGGAAACCGTCCGCGCCTCGGCCGAGGTCTCGCGGCCCTGATCGCTGATTCGTCCGCCCAGATGCCGTCGCCGGTGGAAGCGCGCGACCGGCGGCGCGTCAAGATCGACGACCTCAGGCCCAATCCCCGCAACCCGCGTCGGCACTTCGGCGAGGATGACCTCGAGGAGCTGTCCAACTCCATCCGCGAGAAAGGGGTGATCCAGCCCATCCTGGTGCGCCCGGTCCGAGGCACCCCGCCCGAGGGAAGTCATGGTGGCTTCGAGATCATCGCAGGGGAACGACGCTGGCGGGCCGCCAGGGCCGCGCGCCTCGACGAGGTGCCGGTCATCGTGGTGGAAGTCAGCGACCGGGAGGCGCTCGAACTCGCCATCATCGAGAACATCCAGCGTGCAGACCTCAACGCCATCGAGGAGGCGCGCGGCTACGAGCGGCTGGCCCGCGAGTTCCAGTATTCGCAAGGCGACCTCGCCCGGATCATCGGCAAGAGCCGCAGCCATGTCGCCAACATGCTGCGCCTGCTGAAGCTGCCCGAGAGCATCGAAGCCATGGTGGTGGAGGGTTCGATCTCGGCTGGACACGCCCGGGCCCTGCTCGGCTTCGACGATCCCGAATCCGTGGCGCGGAAGATCGTAGCGCGCGGGCTCAACGTCCGCGACGTCGAGAAGCTGGCCCAGGCCCGTCATCGCCGGGCGCCGGCCGAAGAGACAGGCCCGACGACGCCGAAGCGCCCGCTGCACGACCAGGATACGAGGGCCTTGGCCAAAAGGCTCGGTGCGGTGCTGGGTCTCGCCGTCGAAATCGCCCCGCGCGGGGCAGGTGGCGAGATCCGCATCCGCTACGACACCCACGACGAACTCGAGAGCCTGTGCCGTCAGCTCAGCCGATGACAGGCCGCGGGGCGGCCTGGTCCCGCGGTGCCGTTCCCGACACTATGGCTTGACCTCGGCCGGCTGGCCGGCGCGCTCCTCGGTCGAACGGGGCTCCTCCACCCCGGCGCCGACCTTGCGCGTTTGCTGCGCGCCCGACTTGGACGCGCCTGGTGCCGCCGCGGTGCACCGAATGAAACGCTGCGATCGCGCGATCTTCAGCCGGGCTGCCTGCCGCCGGACCTGCATGACGTCCGGACCGAGCATGCGGATGATTTCGGTGAAGTTGCCGGGGCGCTCGGCACGATGGCATTCCTCGAAGATCTCGAACTGCCCCGAACCCGCCGCCACCTTGCGAACGCCGCAACGTCCGGTCCGGAAGATGACGTCGTGGGCCGTATAGGTCCTTACGATTGGTGCTGCGGCCGTGCAGACGCCCGTGGCCTTGACCCACGTCCCTTCGAACGGATAGCTGGGTTCGGCCGCCAAAACCGAAGAAGCAATCGTCGCCCCCAAGGCCAACGCCGACAGACCCAGGGCCGCCAGGGCGTGCGGACGGGCCGAACCGGAAGCACTGGGCGCGTCATTCGTCATTGTAGGAGTTCATCTCTTCGAGCGGAACGGTGACGGCGACGCGCTGCTTCTCGTCGAAACGGACCCCGTCAGAATCGAGGAACGTGACACCCGCACCCTCGAAGGTCGTCCGCAACTTGGCCGAGGCCGCCCCTTGCTGGCCGCCTTTCTCCAACTGCTCGAGGTCCTGGGGCGAAAGCCCTGCAGCGCGGCTGAGCTCATCGGTCGTGAGATCGAGGGCGGCGCGCGCCATTCTGACCTGCACAGGTGTCATGCCATTCCCTCTAGGTCGGTCCGTAGACCCGGTCACGCCGTGCCGAGCATCGCCGTCAACCGCGAGCCCGGTCCCCCGGATGCCGGCGAGCCGGAGGCTCCGAAGGGCGAGTGCCTCGACGGGCGGAGATCATAGTGCGTTGCCGGAACTCCGGCAACGCAGCGGCAGGGCCGGCTAACCCGGGGCGATGATCTCGTGTTCATTTGGCACCGTGATTGCTTATGCTATCGAACGGCAGGCTGCGACCAGGCCGGGAGGACAGGGCCATCATGACGGCGGAGTTGCAGGAGGGCTGTCCGCAAGGGGGCGCGGAACCGGCCCGCGGATCGAGGAGGGAGCCCGTCCCGGCCGCCGGCGGCCGCGCAGGCGCCGGCCGCATCCTGATCGTCCTGCATCAGGAACATTCGACTCCGGGTCGCGTCGGGAGGTCTCTGCGCCAAATGGGGCATACGCTGGACATCCGCCGCCCGCGCTTCGGCGACGCGCTTCCCGACACCATGTCGGAGCATGCCGGGGCGGTGATCTTCGGCGGTCCCATGAGCGCCAACGATCCCGATGAATGGGTGAAGGCCGAGATCGATTGGGTGGAGGTCGCGCTACGCGAGAGCGCACCGTTGCTCGGCATCTGCCTCGGGGCTCAGATGATCGCACGCCATCTCGGCCAGACCGTCGGTCCGCATCCCGACGGGCACGTCGAGGTCGGCTATTACCCGATCTCGCCGACGGAGGCCGGTCATCGACTGCTGGCCGAACCCTTCCCGTCCTGGGTCTATCACTGGCATCGCGAGGGCTTCTGCCTGCCAGCCGGCGCGATCTCGCTGGCAAGCGGCACCGATTTCGAGTGCCAGGCCTTCCGTTATGGCCTCAACGCCTTCGGACTGCAGTTCCATCCCGAAGTCACCTACGCCATGATGAGCCGGTGGATCGTGCACGGCGCGGCACGCGCTGCCGCGAAGAATGCCAAGCCCCTGCACGGCCATCGGCGGGACTGGTTCCAGCATGATGCTGCCGTGGCCCGCTGGAGCAGCGCTTTCCTGGCCGCCTGGTCGCACGGGACCCTCGCATCGGGCGGCACGGCACCCCTGACGCCGGGGCCTGCCTGCGCGGTGCCGGGCGGCTCGAGCCAGACCGGCCCCACGCATCGGCCCGTCGCCGCGACACGGTGATGGCTGCGCGCCAGCCGGCATGGTTTCCGCGCGTGCTGGCCCGTATCGGTGCGCGGCGGCCCCCACGATGGACAGACGCGTCCCGGGCTGGCAAGGATCCTCGGGGATCGGGAACGGCGTCCTTCGTCGGAGGGTGGTTGGCCCGGGCCCTGGGGGTGCTACCGTCGTTTCATGCCTTCACACACCGCCATCGTGACGATCTGCTCCAACAACTACCTGTCCCAGGCGGAGGTGTTCTTCGCCTCGGCCCGTACCTTCCACCCCGATGCCGATCTGGTGCTGGGCCTCGCCGACATCGCCCAGCCTGACGAGCACTACCCCGAGGGCGTCGAGGTGCTGACGGCCGATAGCCTCGACATCCCGGACTTTCCGAGCTTCGCCTTCGCCTATGACGTCATGGAGCTCAACACGGCCATCAAGCCGTTTCTGATGCTCCGGCTGTTCGAGCGCGGCTATCGCAACGTCATCTATTTCGATCCCGACATCGAACTCTACCGGCGACTCGACGATCTGCTCGCCCTCCTGGAGGGCGGCGCATCCTTCGTACTCACGCCGCATTTCACCGCTCCGCCCGGCCTTGGTACGCCCCGCACCGAGCAGCACATCATGCAGACCGGTGTCTACAACCTCGGCTTCCTGGCGGCATCGCAATCACCCGAGACCGAGCCGATCCTGCGCTGGTGGGCCCGCCAACTGCGGTATGACTGCGTCAACGCTCAGCACGAGGGACTGTTCGTCGACCAGAAGTACATGGACCTGCTTCCCGGCCTGGCCGCGCAGGCCCATGTGCTGCGCGACACCGGCTACAACGTCGCTTACTGGAACCTGCCGCAGCGCGTCCTCTCGGCGATGCCCGGCGGGACTTGGCAGATCGACGGCCGCCCGCTCGGGTTCTTCCACTTCAGCGGCTTCGCACCGGAGCGACCCCAAGAACTTTCGAAATACACGCCCGAACCCCGTGCCACCGGCGCTTTGGCGACCCTTCTGCGAGCCTACGCGGCCCGCAGGCTGTCGGCGCAGCGGAGCGCGGCGGCTCATCCCTACGCCTACAGCAGGTTTCGGTCGGGCGTGCCGGTGCCCGACATGGTGCGGCGGATGTTTCGCAACAAGCACCTGACCTGGTCGGGCGATCCTTTCGCCCATTACGACCGCTACTGCCGGTTGCCGCACCCTACGGCCAGCACCGGCAGCAACGGGGAGATTGTGACCAATCTGATGCAGTATCACCACGCCACCGAGCCGGCGTTGCGCCTAGCCTTCCACCTCGACAACCCCGTCGAGGTGACGGCTTACACGCGCAGGTTTGCCGAGATGGCCGCAACCGCGGGAGTGGAGGACAGCTTATGGCGGGCCACGCCGTGAGGCGGAACGACAACGCCGGGCTGCCCGACGCGGCCCAGGCCGGTACCGAGGCCTTGGCGCTACGGCTGCGGCGTCTGGAACTCGACCTTGAGGATCTGCGGTTCGAGAACGCGCGCCTCAAAGGCTCGATCGGCGAGAAGCAGGACGAGATCATGGCCCTGTCGGACCGGCTCGGCCATTTGCAGATGCTGCTCGACACGCGCCGGCGCACGATGCTTTGGGACTGGTTGCGGCGCCTGAAGCCGCTCCGCGTGCTGATGCGTCGGCTGGGGTAGAACATTGCTCGGAGCGCTGGGTGGGCACCATGTCGAAGGGCGCTCGCGCCATCGCCCCGCCCCCTGGCCCGAGTGGAGGCCCGAACCGCCGGCCTTCCAATTTCCAGCCTTCGGCGTAATGTTCCAGCCAGAGGCAAGCTGAAGGCACGCTCATGAACCTGCACGCGGCGCCGGAGGGGGGCATCAGGCCGTCCCAAGGTTGTTTCATCGCCAACCGCTGGCGGCCGGCCGCCTCGGGCCGTACCTTGCCCGTGGTGGCGCCGGCAGAAGGTCGAGCCTTCGCCGAGATCGCAGCCGGGGCGGCGGCCGACATCGATGCCGCCGTCGAAGCCGCCCGGCGCGCCCTCGATCGGGGCGCCTGGGGCCGGCTCACCGCCACGGACCGCGGGCGACTGCTCACCCGGCTCTCCTCTGCCATCGCGGACCACGCCGAGGAACTGGGGCAACTCGAGGCGCGCGACACCGGGAAGCCGATGAAGCAGGCCCGCGCCGACATCGTGG
>CAXUCF010000073.1:12225-19462 GCA_964249275.1 uncultured Lichenihabitans sp. | reverse complement strand
GGACCAGGCGAAGCCTGGTGGAGGGGGCGCGGGCGCCATCGTCGTTTCAACGCAGGAGGACACGCTCCATGACGGAGGCGCGGACAGCATGAACGGCGCCGCCACAATCCTGGCCATCGACCAGGGCACCACATCGACCCGCGCCATCCTGTTCGACGAAGGCCTGCGGGTGGTCGCCACCGCCCAGCGCGACCTTCCGCAGATCTACCCGGCGCAGGGCTGGGTCGAGCACGACCCCGAGGCCATCTGGGCCGACACGGTCGCGGTCTGCCGGGCCGTGCTGGCCGAAGCGCCCGGCACTGTCGCCGGCATCGCCATCACCAACCAGCGCGAGACCACGGTGGTGTGGGACCGGCGGACCGGAGTGCCGGTCCATAATGCGATCGTGTGGCAGGACCGCCGCACCGCCGATCTCTGCCGCGCGCTGCAGGCCGAGGGTGTCGAGGAGGAGGTCTCGCGCCGCAGCGGTCTGGTCCTCGATCCCTATTTCTCGGCCACCAAGGTCGCCTGGATCCTCGACCACGCGGACGTCCGCCGGGCGGCCGAACGCGGCGACCTCGCGGCCGGCACGGTCGACAGCTTCCTGCTGTGGCGCCTGACGGGAGGCCGGGTGCACGCTACCGACAGCACCAATGCGGCCCGCACGGCGCTGTTCAACATCCACGACGGCGTCTGGGACCCGGAACTGCTGCGCATCTTCGGCATCCCCGCCGCGCTGCTGCCCGAGGTGCGCGACAACGCCGCCGATTTCGGCGCCGGCGACGATGGTGTGCTGGGCCGCGCCCTGCCGATCCTGGCCATGGCGGGCGACCAGCAGGCCGCCCTGGTGGGGCACGGCTGCTTCGCGCCCGGCGACCTCAAATGCACCTACGGCACCGGCGCCTTCCTGATCGCCAACACCGGCGACGCGGCCGTCCGCTCGCGCAACAGGCTGCTCACCACCGTGGGCTACCGCGTCGCGGGCCGCACGGCCTACGCGCTCGAAGGCTCCATCTTCAACACCGGTGCCCTGATGCAGTGGCTGCGCGACGGGCTCGGCCTCTTGCGCGACACGGCCGACAGTGCCTCCATGGCGGCCAGCGTCGCGGACAACGGGGGCGTCGTGGTGGTGCCGGCCCTGACGGGGCTCGGTGCGCCGCATTGGGATCCCGAGGCGCGCGGCCTCATCTGCGGCCTGTCGAGGGCGTCGAGCGCCGCCCATGTCGTGCGCGCGGCGCTCGAATCCGTGGCGTTCCAGACATTCGACCTTATTGAGGCCATGCGGCGCGACGGGATCGCGGGGCGCGACGGCACCGCGGCCGCCAGCGGCCTCAAGGTCGACGGCGGCATGACGGCGAACGCCTGGCTGATGCAGTGCCTCGCCGACGTCGTCGACGCGCCCGTGGCGCGGGCCGGCGTGGCCGAGACGACGGCCCTCGGCGTTGCGGGCCTCGGCTGGCTGCAGGCCGGCGCCATCGGGTTCTTGTCCGACATCGCGGCGCTATCTCGGCCGGACCGGACGTGGCGCCCGGCCATCACGGCGGAGCGGCGGGACGCCATGCTGTCGGCCTGGCGGACCGCCCTTCGCCGCGCCGCGAGTGCCGCGCCCAGCACGGGCGACGCGGCATGACCGGCGCCGTCCCGGCGACGGATGCCGCGCCCGCTATGGGCGCCGTGACGGTCCGTCTGCGCTGCGATCCGGCCCTGGAGGGACACCTGCCACGCCCGGTTCCGGCCCGGCAGGCGCTACCGGGATGGCTCAAGGCCATGCCGATGCACGCGCATTCCGATATGCACGACGGCGATATCCGCACCGCGAAGCAATGCCCGCCCTTCATCGACGCGATGCGGCTCGGCTTCACGATGCTGCTGCCCTGCGACGTCCACTACGCCGACGGGGTTTTCTCCTGGGCCTGGGACCTGCCGGAGCCGAGCGTCGCCGGCCATTCGCGCGCGCCGATCAACTTCAACGCGGCCGCCCAGGTCGCCGGAGCGCCTTTCGGCAACGAAAACCTCGTCAAGTTCGTGGCGTTCTGGACCGTCGAACTGCCCCGAGGCTGGTCGCTGCTCGCCACGCATCCCTTGAACCGCGACGACCTGCCGTTCCGCACGGTGACCGGGCTCGTCGACGCCGACCGCTTCCACGAGGTCGGCCTGCTGTTCCCGGCGCGCTGGCTCCATGCCGGGACGCCCTGCACGCTGCCCAGGGGCACCCCCATCGCGCAATGCATCCCGCTGCCGCGCTTGTCGCCCGCGCTCGATATCGGCGCCATGGATCCGCACGCCGTCGCGGCCTTCGCCCGGACCGGCCACGACCTCCTGTCCACGCCGGGCGTCTACCGGACCCGGTTCCGTGCCCGCGCCCGCTGACCGCGCAGCGCTCCTCGAGAGCCGGCCCGCCGCTCCCCGACGGGCAGGTGCCGCATGAAGCCGGACGACGCGGTCTCGTTCCGGCGTCCCGCGCTCGGCGTCCCGCGCCTGACCGCGTTGGCCGCGATGGCTGCCGTGTGGGGGCCGGGGCTCCTGGTCATGCTGGCCGACACGGACGCCGGCAACATCGTCACGGCCGCTGACGCCGGCGCGCGCTGGGGTTTTCGGCTGCTGCCGCTGCCGTTGCTCCTCATCCCGGTGCTCGCGATGGTGCAGGATCTGGCGGTCCGCATCGGCATCTTCACGGGCGGCGGCTTCGGAGACCTGATCCGTGAGCGGCTGGGCCGGCCCTGGCGATGGCTCGCCGCATTGGCCCTCACGGTTGCGACGCTGGGATCGTTGATCACCGATCTGACCGGAGTGGCGGGCGTCGGCGAGCTTTACGGCGTCCCGCGACCCACCACCCTGGCGCTGGCGGGCCTCTGTCTGCTCCTGGTCATGCTCACGGGCAAATACCGTCGGGTCGAGCACGTCGCGCTATTCCTCGGGCTGTTCGAGTTCAGCTTCTTCGTCGTCGCCTGGGACGCCCATCCAGCCGGGGCGGCGCTCGCCCGCGACCTCTCGGACCAGAGATTCACCGACAGCAGCTATCTCTACCTCGCGGCCGGCCTGATCGGTGCGACCTTCAATCCGTGGATGGTGTTCTATCAGGCCTCGGCCCTGGCCGAGAAGCGGCTGACGCCCGCCCATTACCGGGCCGCGCGATGGGACACGCTCGCCGGCGCGATCCTAACGCAGCTCCTGACCGCGGCCGTGTTGCTGGCGGTCGGCGCCGTCTCGGCCAGAAGCGGCTCCGCCGTGCCGCTCGACAGCGTCGGCCGGATCAGCGACGCGCTGACCCCGACGCTGGGCATGACGATGGGCCGGCTCGTCTTCGGCATCGGCGTGACCGGGGCCGCCATGGCGGCCGCCGTCGTCTGTTCGTTGGCCTGTGCCTGGGGCCTCGGCGAGATCTTCGGGATCCGGCGCTCGGCCGACCGGGACGCCACCCGCGAGCCGTGGTTCCGTGCCGGCTACACCGCCGCTATCCTCGGCGGCGCCGCGGTCGTGCTGTTCGTGCCCGACCTCGTAGGGCTGTCCGTCGCGACCCAGGTGCTCAACGCGGCCCTGCTTCCCGTCGTCGGGGCGCTCCTCGTGGTCCTGGCCGCGACCGCGCTGCCGGGCGGCTCACGCCTCCGAGGTTCCCCCCTATGGCTCACGGCGGCCATCGTCGGGCTGGTCGCGGCCACCGGCCTCGTCGGAGCGATCGCGAGCCTGTCATGATCGACGTCGGGTCCACGACCGCTGCGCTGACCTTGCTGCTGGTGCCCCTGCAGATCCTCCTCGTCGACCTGCTGCTCAGCGCCGACAATGCCCTGATGATCGCCATGGCGTGCCGCGGCCTGCCGGATGCCGACGTGCGGCTCGTGACGATGCTCGGCACGGCGGGCGCGGTGGCGTTGCGCCGCGTTCTGGCCGCCATGGCGGCCCTGCTGCTGCAGATGCCCTATCTGAAACTGCTCGGAGGCGCGGCGCTCCTATTCATCGCAGTGCGACTGACGCTCGCCCCGTCGGACGACGCCGTGCGCTCCACCCTCGAGGGCACCGGCGCCCTCGCGGGCGCCGCGTCGCCCTCCCGGATCCCGCGCGACCTCCTCGGCGCCGTCGGCACGATCGTGGCGGCCGATGCCGTCATGAGTCTCGACAACGTCGTGGCCATCGCGGCCATCGCGGGCGGCAACCTCATCCTCCTCGCGGCCGGACTGGCGCTGAGCATCCCCATGCTCGTGTGGGGCAGCACCCTGATCCGGCGCTTCCTCGACGAGAACGTGATCCTGGTGCTGCTGTCCGGGATGTTTCTCGGCTGGCTCGCCGGCAGCATCGGGGTCTCCGATCCGAGCGTCGGGCCGTGGATCGCCGACAGCGCGCCGGCGCTCCCCTATGCCGTACCGCTCGCCTGCGCGGTCTTCGTCCTGTGGCAGAGCCTGATCCTCGCTCCGCGCGGCCCGCGCCAGGAGAGCGCCGATGACTGAAGAACCCGACGATTTCGGCCCCGCACCGGTGGACGCCCGACAGGTCGACGCCTGGCTGTCGCGCTTCCGCCTGTCGCCCCGGCCGGCCGCGCCGCCGCGACCTACGCCGGTTCCGGAGCGCGTGGGGGCTGCCGCGCCCGCGGTCGAGCCGAAGGCGCTCACAATGCCGAAAGCCGCGCGGCCGGGCTTGAAGCCGAGGCTCCCGCACCGCGGCGCCATGGTGATCCCGCTGCCCAGCATCGTGGCGACGCTCGTCCTCGCGAGTGCCGTGTGGGCCGCATCGGGCTTCTACATGGTGCAGCCCGATCAGGTCGGGGTCGTGCTCCGTTTCGGCCGCTGGGTCGGGGTCAAGGGGCCGGGCCTCAACTACCATCTGCCCGCCCCGATCGAGGCCGTGCTGCTGCCGCGCGTCACGGCCGTCAACCAGCTCAAGATCGCCCGCGGGGCCGAAACCCAGATGCTGACCGGCGACGAGAACATCGTCGAGGCCACCGCGGCGGTGTCGTGGCGCGTTAAGGACCCCGGCAAGTACCTCTTCGACGTATCCGACCCCGAGGGCGCGGTGCGGGTAGCGGCCGAGAGCGCCGTGCGGGAGGTGATAGCCCTGAACCCGATCCAGTCGGGCCTCTCTGACCAGCGCCAGAAGATCGCCGACGACGCCCAGACCCTGCTCCAGCACATGCTCGACTTCTACGAGGTCGGCATCGAGATCACCCAGGTCCAGTTGCAGAAGGTCGATCCGCCGGCCGCCGTGATCGACGCCTTCAACGACGTGCAGCGGGCGCGGGCCGACCAGCAGCGGGCCCGCAACGAGGCCGAGGCCTACCGCAACGACATCCTGCCCCGCGCGCGGGGCGAGGCCGAGCGGGTCAAGCAGGAAGCGCAAGCCTATACCGAACAGGTCGTCAACCAGGCGCGGGGCGACGCGGCCCGGTTCGCGGCGCTCGACGGCAGCTATCGACAGGCCCGCGACGTGACGGCACGCCGGCTCTACCTCGACACCATGGAGGAGGTGCTCAAGGCGGCCGGCAAGGTGCTGGTCGACCCCTCCGGCCGCGCCGGTCCCGCGCTCGTTCCCTATCTGTCGCTGAACGGGACCCCGCCGGTTGCGGTGCCTCCCTTGCCGGCCGCGCCGAGAGGAACACCATGAGCCTCCGTGCCACCAGCTTCATGCTGGCCGTCCTGGCGCTGCTCGGCTGGGCCGCGTCGCTGTGCCTCTACACCGTGCAGCAGACCCAGCAGGCCCTCGTGGTGCGGCTCGGCGAACCCGTCGCCACGGTCAAGGAGCCCGGCCTCGACTTCAAGCTGCCTCTGGTCGACACGGTGGTGTTCTACGACAAGCGGCTGCTGGCGCTGGAGCCTCCCGTGGACCAGATCATCCTCAAGGATCAGAAACGGATCGAGGTCGAGACCTTCTCGCGGTTCCGCATCGACGATCCGCTCCGCTTTTACCAGTCGGTGGGCAGCGAGGACCAGGCGCGCAACAACCTCGCCCAGATCGTCAGCAGCACCCTGCGCAAGCAACTCGGCCAGGTGGCGCTGCCGGCGTTGCTGACAAACGAGCGCGACAGGCTCACGGCCCGGATTCGCGACGAGGTGGCGCCCCAGGCCGAGGCGCTCGGCGTCGACGTCGTCGACGTGAGGATCAGGCGCGCCGACCTGCCGGTCGAGACCAGCCAGGCCATCTACGACCGCATGTCGTCCGAGCGCGTCCGCGAAGCCAAGGACCTCAGGGCGCAGGGCTACGAATGGGGCCAGGAGATCCGGTCCAAGGCCGACCGCGACAGGGCCGTGCTGCTGTCGGAGGCCCAGCGTGACGGCCAGACCAGCCGGGGCACCGCGGATGCCGAGGCCAATCGGATCGTGACGTCGGCCTACGGGCAGGACCCGGCGTTCTTCGACCTCTACCGGACCCTGCAGGTCTATCGCGTCGGCCTGACGGTCGGCAGCCCGATCCTCGTCCTGTCGCCGTCGAGCGAACTGATGAAGGTCTTCGACGCCGGCCCGCCGGCCGCCGGCTCCGCGGCCCGACTGCCGGCACCTGTCGTGGGAGACCGGCGATGACGGCCCGTCGACTCGCGCGCCCGATGCGGCGCTTGTGGATCGCCTTGCCGATCCTGGCCTGCGCGGCGGTTGCAGTGGCGCCCGCAAGGGCCGTCGACGTGTCGCAACTCAGCGACTTCGAAAACGCCCCCTGCTTCAGATCGCTGTCGCAGCGCAACGCGGCCGAACATGCGGATGCGCCCGACAGCGCCATGGCGGACGCCTGCGACGCCGTGCACGGCGATGCCGACGCGGCCTGGGTCAGGCTCACGCAATTATGGCAGCCGCGCACGCCCGGCGCTGCCTCGGCGCCGAACCTCGGCACGGCGCCCGGTTGGGCGGGGCTCGCGCTTTTGGGCATGGTGCTGGTCTACGGGCTGCTCGGCGCGCCCATGCGCTCCGCCGCGGGCCTGATGCGGTTCCCCGTCGGCCGGCCGCGGGCGTCTCTGGTGATCGGGACGGCACTGGCCCTCGTCGCTCGCGCCATGGTCGCGCTCCTGGCTTTCGCGCTGTTGGGGCTTCCCTTCGCGACGGCGCTCGGCGCACTCGTGCTGCTGGTCCTCATCGTGAGGCGAACCGGCTCCGCGCGCGTGGCCGCCGGGGTTCCCCAGGATGACCCTGCCGCCCCTGCGCCGACCCGCACCGCTGTCGTGCTGGCCGACCTCGTCAATGATGGTGCGGCGAGCGCGGCCGGGCTCTTGGGGCTCGCCCTGATGGCGCGCCACGATGTCCGCCTCCTGCATGGTGGCGCGGATCTCCTCCGCGAAGGCCCG
>CAXUCF010000073.1:0-12215 GCA_964249275.1 uncultured Lichenihabitans sp. | reverse complement strand
TTCATCTTCTGATAGACGTTCACCAGCCGGTCCACGTCCGCCTGCTGGTGCTGGCTCTCGTCCTCGCGCCCGTGGCTTCGGTTCCGTCGCTCGTCCTCCTCCGACGCCGCCTGCGGAGGCCCTCTCCGGCCTTTGCTGGCGCGAGCGTGGCCTTGGCGGCGTTGGCCGGCCTGGTCGCGGTCTCGGATCCTTCGCTCGTCCAGGTCTTCGGTGGAGGGAGCCTGCCGGCCCTCGCCGCAGCAATCCTGTTCGGCGCGGCCGTCCTTGCGACGCCCTGGCTGCGCGGTCGCGCCTTCCAGCGCCGCGATGGCTGAAGCTCCACGCCGGCCGCCCCCCGGGGTCGTCAGCGGCTCGCCTGGCTCTCGAGTTCGCGCCTCAGGTCGGCGGCGCGGAGGTAGACCCGCCCGTGTGGTCCCGCGGCCAATTCCTGTGCGACGCGCGGCAGGCAGGCCGGGTCCCGTCGATAGGCTTGCGCATAGGCGGCCAAAGCGGCCGGCAGGTCGCCGCTGGCCTGCTCGGCGCTGCCGAGATTATGCCAGGAGGCCACGCGGTCGGGATCGATGACCAATGCCCGGCGAAACGCCGAGGCGGCCTCGCGGCCGCGGCCGGCCTCGAGCAGCGCGGCCCCGAGGTCGTGCTGCACGGCCGCGTCCTCGGGCAGCCTGGCTGCAGCTTCGGCAAAGGCTCGCGCGGCCTCCGTCCACAGCCCCCGGCCGAACAGCGCCAGTCCATGGGCATGCCGGATCTCGCCGGCCTGAGGAAAGTCCGCGGCCGCCTGCGCGGTACGCTCGACAGCGGCTGCCGCGTCGGCCAGGAGGGCGGCCGCATAGGCGCGATGCAGAGACGGATCGGGCGGACGCAGGCGCATCGCGCGATCGAGACTCTGGCAAGCTTCGGTGACGCGCCCGAGAGCCAGAAGCGCCCGGCCTCGCCCGTCATGCGAGGCGGCGAGGTCCGGGGCAAGGCGGACCGCCTCGCCGTGCGCTTCGGCCGAGCCCGACCAGTCGCCGGCCTTCGCGAGAATGCGGCCGAGCGCGGCGTGGGACGGTGCCGAGGCGGCATCGCACGCGATGGCGCGATGCGCCAGATGCAGCGCTTCGGCGTCCTGCCCGTCCTCCGAGAGCAGTAAAGCGAGGAGGCGCATGGCGGTTGCACCGGGGCTCGACGTCGCCGCGCGGCGACAGGCAGCGATCGCGGCCTCGAGGTGGCCGCTCCGGTGCAGGGCCATGGCCTCGACCAGGCTTGCCGCTTGGCGGCTTTCGGAAAAGGTCTGTGGACGCACGGCTACCTCGTCCCGCGATTGGCCCGCGCTCACCGACCGACGGTGCACTCGATCTGGCCGTGGGGCTCGTCGGTGGCCGTGAAGACGCGATTCACGTTGTCGAGCCCGAACGGCTCGAGGTTGACCGGCAGGTAGTGCTTGTTGGGGCAGGCCAGGCTGATGGTTTCGATGGCGGGCTCCTGCTCCAGCGCGGCCCACCCCATGCGGTACAGGCTGTCCTGGGCGCTGTAGCTGTAGGTCGAGGCGAACACGCGCAGCATCGCGTCGCGCACGCGGGCATTCGCGGCCTCGAAATCGGCGGGGTCGCGGGACCATTGCCACGTCGCATCCATGCTGGTGGCCAGGATGCGGTCGTCGGTCTCGGGGAGGGTCGTATAGGGGTCCTTGACATAGCCGGCCCACCCCGAGGCCGTGGCCTTGAGGATCGTGAAGCCCGATAGCCCCGAGGTCACGCGGTCGCCCGCGCGGTCCATGACGACCTCGGCCGTGCCCTGCCCGTTGCCGTCGAGCGTGAAGCCGTGCGGATGGAGTGCGCCGTCCACCATCAGGCGGTCCCACCGGGTCTCCCGGGCCGACGCGGTGGCGCTCGCCATGCCGGGATAGCGGTCGAGCAGGCGGCCCGCCACGGCGCGGCAGAAGTGTTCCGGGCCGGCCCGCAGGTTCTCGCGGGCCACGATGTTGACGACGTTCTTGACCGTGTCGGTCGACACCGAGGTGGAATTGTCAGCCGCCGTGTAGGCCCGGGCGACGTCGCCGGTCAGCATGGCCCGCACCGTGAGTTCGCGCACCTCGCGCCGGTCGCCCTCGCCCCACAGCCGCATCACGCGGACGCGGCTCTTGCCGTAGGTGCTGCTGAGAAGCGTCATGGTCTGGACCTCCGTGCCGAGGATGCCTCGCGGGGCCGGCGTGGTCCATGCCGCGGAAAGCAGGATCATGGCCGGGCGGCCGGCCCATCAGACCGCGACGGCGCCCTTGATGGCGGGCCAGGGTTCGTAGCCCTCGAAGGCGACGTCGTCGAAGGAGAAGTCGAAGAGGCTGCGGACCGCGGGGTTCAGCGCCAGGCGGGGCAGGGCGCGGGGCGCGCGGCCGAGCTGAAGCCGGACGGCCTCGAGGTGGTTGCTGTAGAGATGGGCGTCGCCCATCGTGTGCACGAAGGTGCCGGGTTCGAAACCCGTGACCTGCGCCACCATGGCGAGCAGCAGCGCGTAGGACGCGATGTTGAACGGCACGCCGAGGAACAGGTCGGCCGAGCGCTGGTAGAGCTGCAGCGACAGGCGACGCGCGCCGCCGGGCAGCGGTTCGGTGTAGAACTGGAACAGGCAGTGGCAGGGCGCGAGCTTCATGCGGTCGAGGTCGCCCACGTTCCAGGCCGATACGATGAGGCGACGGCTGTCGGGGTTGCGAGCCAGTTCACCGAGCACGTCGGCCAGTTGGTCGTGGGTGCGCCCGTCGGCGCCCTGCCAGGAACGCCATTGCCGGCCGTAGACCGGGCCGAGGTCGCCGTTGGGGTCGGCCCACTCGTCCCAGATCGAGACGCCGTTGCGGTTCAGATAGCCGACGTTGGTGTCGCCGCGGAGGAACCACAGCAACTCGTGCACGATGGATTTGACGTGAAGCTTCTTGGTCGTGACGAGCGGGAAACCCTCGGCAAGGTCGAAGCGCAGCTGCGGCCCGAAGACCGACAGCGTCCCGGTCCCCGTCCGGTCCTGCTTGGCTGTGCCCTGCGCCAGAACGGCGGCGAGGAGATCGAGGTAGGCCTGCATGCGAGATTTCAATTCCGAGTGCCAAGCTTCCCGATCATGACGACATCGGCCGTGCTAAGCGAGTCCCCGGACGATGTTCGGCGCGGGAGATTCAGGTACCGACGCGAAAGCCGGACGCCATGCTGCCGAGCAGCGGATCGGCTCGGACCGGTTCGCGTCGGCAGAGCGCATGGGCTGCGGCGAAGGCCAGGACAGCAATCAGTGTACCGCAGATCAGGTCCACGAAATAATGTCCGCCATCGATCGGGGTCGCGGCTATCATGGTGAGGTTCAGGGCGAGGCTCGGCCAGCGAAGCAGGCGCACGGGCCAGAGTGCCAGGGCGAAGATCACGCCGAGCGCCGCGTGGAAGCTCGGAAAGGTGATGATGCCCTCGGCGCGATCGAGCGAGATCAGCCGAAGCGTGCCGTCGCGTAATCCGCTGAGGTCCGCGACGTGGACGTAGGCGGCGGCCGGGCCGAGATGGCTGAAGTCACTGGGCCGCAGCCCGAGATGCACATACATCGCCATGGCGGGCATCATCGGAGAAATCAGGACGACCACGATGCCCGCAAGGATGAAGGCGAGCACGAATGCGCGCAGTCGCCATATCTCACCGCGGAGGCCGAGCACCGCGACCGTGACGATGATCTGCAACTCGAGGCTTCGATAGGCCAAGGTGTAGATCAAGCCGAGCGCGGGATGAGCATCCACGAAGGCGAGATAGGCCCGCCAGTTCAACCCGATCGCCAGATCCCAGCGGTACAGCGTGTCGTCCCAGAGCGGTCCGCCTAGGCTGGCCAAAGCGTAGGACAGCGTTGCTCCGACCATCGAGAATGCGACCAGTTGCGCCATGCCCGTGAGCGTCGCGGCGATGCGCGGGTCGGGGCGGCGATGGCGATAGAAGGAGGCGAGCCCCGAGAGGCCGAGGCAGGCCAGCACTGGAATCGCCGCACTGGTCCAGTCGAGCGTCAGTCCGGCCGCCCACATCCACAGCACGGTCCCGAACGCCGCGACCGCGATCAGGGACCAGATGCCCGTGCCGTTGTCTGTTGGCCCGCCCGCCATCGCGTTTCCCGGAGAGAATGCCAGGAAGGCTTGCAGGAAACTACCCAACGCAACGTAAACGGCGCCGAGGATTGCCGGCGTCTAAGACGCTCGGCCGCGTGAGGCGGGCAACGCGCCCACGATCGCGACAAAAGGCGGCGAAAGTGGAGGCTTCTGTTGCCAGGTGCCTCCGAACCCCGCCTAGAAGTGCTACCCCCTAGGACTTGATTCCCAGTACCTTCACCGCATTACGCAGCGACGGCCACCGGAGCATAGTTGTCATTGGCAACTATAGGTTTAGCCCGATAACGGCGGTACAATGCCGAGCAAAAGCGATCCCTTTACACCCACGTCAATCCTATTTCGGGCCCACCTAAACGCTCAACCGCGGTGAGGCGCTTGGGTGGACCCGCCCGGTACCGCCCCGGGGTCCGTATGGTTTATTCCGAATGCCGTTTATCGCCATAGTCGCCGAAGCGACATGGGCAAGGTAGGCTCCAGCACTGGGAAGCGCAAGACCCGCACGCGCCGGCGCGGCTGCCCAACCCTGGACTTCAACGGATCCCGCCACTATCATGTGACGGGTTGGGGTGGGTCTATCCGGAGACGCGACAACGGGCCGAGCGCCGATCGACGGCGATGTCGCCCGCAGCGACCGTCGTTCCGCGCGAACCGCCGCCACGCCGTCTCCGCACCTGGTCCATCGTCGCGTGGCCGGTTCGGTGCGGACCCTGAGGGCCCCGGGCCGGCAGGGGATCGGGGGCGCTGGCGACGGTAGCTGCCCAGTTGTCTCGCATGCGCAGCCGGTGGAACATGATGGCCGACCTGATCCGTTACGACCTGCTCGTTCAGGACGCGCTGCGTGGGGTCGTGCGTCAGGTGCTGACGGAAGTGGCCCGCAACGGGCTCCAGGGCGAGCACCATTTCTTCATTACGTTCAAGACCGCCACGCCGGGGCTGCGTTTGTCGAACCGCATGCGGGAACGCTATCCCGACGAGATGACGGTCATTCTGCAGCACCAGTTCTGGGGCTTGACCGTCACCGAGGCGGGGTTCGAAGTGGGCCTGTCCTTCAATAATGCCCCCGAGCGCCTGTTCGTGCCCTTCGCCGCCATCACGATGTTTCAGGACCCCTCCGTCACCTTCGGACTCAAGTTCGACGTCAAGGAGACGGCCGCAGCTCCCGACGGCGCGCCCAAGCCTGGTCCGGCCGAATCCCCGAAAAGCCTGCCCGGCAAGCGCGCGCTGGCGACGGTCGAGGCCAAGGTCCCGGCCCGGCTGGGCCATGAGGCGGCGCCCAAGCAGGACGACAAGCCCGGCAAGACCGGCGATGCCCCGGCGAAAGCGAAGCCGGTGCTGGCCAAAGTGGCCGACAAGTCGGACGACGACAAGGCAGCCGGCACGAAGGTCGTTTCGATCGATGCCTTCAGGAAGAAGCCCTGACGGGCGGGTAGGCGGTCCCGAGGGCGCCATGGCCGACGTCGTCAACCTCCGGCGATTCCGCAAGGCCCAGCTTCGCGCCGCGAAGGCCGTGGCGGCCGAGACCAACCGAGCGAGGTTCGGCCGCCCCAGGGCAGAGCGCCTCGCGGCGGAAGAGGAACGGCTTCGGAACGACGCGCGACTCGATGGCCATCGGCGAGATCCGCCCGGCAATGGCATGGATGAACCGCTTGCCTGAAGGCAGGGGATCGGCAGGGACCGCGATCGCGAAGAGGTCGCTGAGCGTTGCGGCCCACCGCACCAGCATTTCGCTCGAAGATGCGTTCTGGACCGGGCTCCGCGACATCGCGGCGTCGCGCGGCATCGCGGCGGCGGCACTGGTGGCCGAGATCGACCGCGACCGGGGTGGAGCCAATCTGTCCTCGGCGATCCGGGTCTTCGTCCTGGCGTTCTATCGCGAGCGCGCCGGGGCCGGCGTGGCCGAACCGGGCTGAGGCGGCATGGCGCAGCATTGGCGCGCTTCCGGAAAACCGACATAATGCGGCCGTGTCGATGCCGGGCCCTCGCGCGGGCATCGCAGACGGAGGCCGTAGACCCATGCCGATCTTGAACCGCCGTTCGGCCCTGGCCTTCGGCACGACCTTGGCCGGTGCCGCGCTCGTGCGATCCTGGCCGGGGAGCGCGGCGACCGGGGCGGCTCCGCAAGCCTGGCCGACGCCCCTGGCCGAGGGCGAGACGGAAAGCTACGGCCTGTCAGCCTTCGGGGAACTCGCGCTTCCGGCCGAGTTCGAGCATCTTCCCTATGCCGAGCCTGCCGCTCCCAAGGGTGGCAGCATCGTGCTCGAACCCACGACGGCCGGCCTGAACCAGAACTTCACCACCTTCGACACGCTGAACATCTACATCCTGCGCGGCGACGGCGCGGCCGGCATGGGCCTGATCTTCGACACGCTGATGACCGGCACGCTCGACGAACCCGATGCCGCCTACGGCCTCGTGGCGAAGGCCGTCCGCTGGTCGGCCGATCGGCTCACCTACCGGTTCCTGCTGCGGCCCGAGGCGCGGTTCCACGACGGCTCCCGGCTCACCGCCGCAGACGCCGCGTTCTCGCTCGACCTCCTGAAGACCAAGGGCCACCCCAATCTGCGGACCGGCCTGCGCCACCTCGTGAGCGCTGTGGCGCTCGGCGACGACGTGCTCGAAGTGAAGCTCGACCCGGCCCGCACCCGCGAGACGCATCTCACGGTGGCGGGCCAGCCCATCTTCTCGAAGGCCTATTACACGGCGCATCCGTTCGACCAGACCACGCTCGAGCCGCCGCTCGGCTCCTCGGCCTATCGGGTCGGCCATGTTGACCAGGGCCGCACCATCGCGTTCGAACGTGTGGCGGATTATTGGGCGAAGGACCTGCCCATCAACCGCGGCCAGGCGAACTTCGATCAGATCCGCTACGAATATTACCGGGAACGTCAGGTCGGCTTCGAGGCGTTCAAGTCCGGCGCCACGACGTTCCATGAGGATTTCACGTCGATCAACTGGGCGAAGGGTTACGATTTCCCGGCCGTGGCCGAGAGCCGCGTGCGGCGCGACGTCGTGCCCGACGAGGCTCCGTCGGGCGCCCAGGGCTGGTGGTTCAACACCCGGCGCGACAAGTTCAAGGACCCGCGCATCCGCCAGGCGCTCGGTTTCGGGTTCGACTTCCAGTGGGTCGACAAGAACATCATGTACGGCCTCTATCAGCGCACGGTGTCGTACTTCCAGAACTCGCCCATGGCGGCCTCGGGGATGCCGGGGCCGGACGAACTCAAGCTGCTGGAGCCGTTCCGGGGGAAGGTGCCGGACGCCGTGTTCGGCGACGCCATCCTGCCGCCCGTGTCGGACGGCTCGGGCCAGGACCGCGCGCTGCTGAGCCAGGGCTTCAAGCTGCTCCAGGCCGCCGGCTGCAAGCGCGACGGCAATGTCCTGACCCTGCCGACCGGCGAGCCCTTCCGCATCGAGTTCCTGGACTTCAGTGGCGGGCTCGAGCGCCACACCCAGCCCTTCATCAAGAACCTGCAGCTGCTCGGCATCGACGCCAGCTTCCGGGTGGTCGACGCCGCGCAATATCAATCACGCGTGCAGGACTTCGACTTCGACGTCGTCACCTTGCGCCACGGTGGCAATCCCACCCCCGGCGAGGATCTGCGCGTCACCTTCGGCTCCGAGGCTGCCCATACGCCGGGTTCGCAGAACCTGACCGGCACGGCCGACCCGGTCGTCGACGCCCTGATCGAGAAGGCGTTGGTGGCCACGAGCCGGGCCGAACTCACCACCATATGCCGCAGTCTCGACCGCGTTCTCCGCTCCGGCTATTGGTGGGTGCCGATGTGGAACAATCCCGCCCATTGGCTGGCCTATTGGGACGAGTTCGGCTGGCCGAAGCAGCGGCCGAAGCTCGACCCCGGCGTGCTGTCGACCTGGTGGTACGACGACGCCAAGGCGAAGCAGCTGAAGCAGCGGGGCTGACGCGCCCATGCTGGCCTATATCGCGCGCCGCCTCCTCTTCATGGTGCCGACCGTGCTCGGCATCCTGTTCGTGTCCTTCGTCATCGTGCAGTTCGCGCCGGGCGGCCCTGTGGAGCGCGTCATCGCGCAGCTCCAGGGGCTCTCGAGCGGCTCGTCGAGCCTCGGTGGCGGGGGCGCCGACATCGGCTCGGCCACCGGCGCCCAGGCAGGGCTCGGCGGAGAAGGCTCGAAGTACCGCGGCGCGCAAGGGCTCGACCCGAAGTTCGTGAAGGAACTGGAGCATCAGTTCGGCTTCGACAAGCCCGCCTACGAGCGCTTCGCCCTGATGGTCCGGAACTACGCCACCTTCGATTTCGGCCAGAGCTACTACCGCGACGTGCCGGTGCTGCAGCTGATCGGCGAGCGCCTGCCGGTGTCGATCTCGCTAGGTCTGTGGATGACCCTGCTCTCCTATGTCATATCGATCCCGCTCGGCATCGCCAAGGCGGTGCGGGACGGCTCGCGCTTCGACGTCTGGACGTCGGGCGTCGTCACGGTCGGCTATGCGGTGCCGAGCTTCCTTTTCGCCATCCTGCTCATCATTCTGTTTGCGGGCGGGTCGTTCTACCAGATCTTCCCGCTGCGCGGCCTCGTGAGCGAGAACTGGGCCGAACTCTCCTGGCCCCACAAGGTCTCCGACTACCTGTGGCACA
Organism: uncultured Lichenihabitans sp.; assembly: GCA_964249275.1. Lineage (GTDB taxonomy): Bacteria > Pseudomonadota > Alphaproteobacteria > Rhizobiales > Beijerinckiaceae > Lichenihabitans. Next base: position 3,509 of record CAXUCF010000073.1, on the reverse strand, counting down.
TCACCCTGCCGGTCATCGCCATGTCGGTCGGGGCCTTCGCGACCTCGACGTTTCTGACCAAAAATTCCTTCCTGGACGAGATCAAGAAGCAATATGTGCAGACGGCCCGCATGAAGGGACTGAGCCAGAGCGCCGTGCTCTACGGCCACGTGTTCCGCAACGCCATGATGATCGTGGTGGCGGGTTTCCCCGGTGCCTTCATCTCGGCCTTCTTCACCGGCGCCATCCTGATCGAGGAGATCTTCAACCTGCCGGGCCTGGGCCTGCTCAGCTACGATTCCATCATGAACCGCGACTATCCCGTGGTCTTCGCCAACCTCTACATCTTCGCGCTGCTCGGCCTCGTGGTGAACCTGATCTCCGACCTGACCTACACCTGGATCGATCCCCGGATCGATTTCGAGACGCGGGGCGTGTGATGGACGCGATCGTCGAGTCCAGGCCCGCGGCCGCGCTGGCGCCGCCCACGGGCCGTCGCGGCTGGCTCAAGCTGACGCCGATCAACCGCCGCCGGCTCGACAACTTCAAGCGCAACCGGCGCGGATACGGGTCGCTGGTCGTCTTCCTGGTGCTGTTCGCCGTCTCGCTCGGCGCCGAGTTCGTGTCCAACGAGCGGCCGATCGTCATTTCGTATAAGGGCGACATCCTGTTTCCGGTGTTCAACGACTACCCGGAGGAGCGCTTCGGCGGCTTCCTGGCCCATACGGACTACCGCAATCCGGAGACCGCCAAGGAGATCCAGGATCACGGCTGGATGATCTGGGCGCCGATCCGCTATTCCAACTCGACCCGCAACCTGTCGCCGCCCACGACCCTGCCGTCACCGCCGACATGGCTGCTCGCCGACGCGCAATGCGCCTCCGCGATCCGGGACCAGGGTGGCTCGCCGCCCTCGAGCCGCCCTTGCGGCGCCATCGAGTGGAACTGGCTCGGCACCGACGATCACGGCCGCGACGTGCTGGCGCGGCTCATCTACGGCTTCCGGCTCTCGATCGTCTTCGCGTTGCTTCTCGCCGGGATCTCGTCCGTGGTCGGCATCGCGGCCGGCGCCGTGCAGGGCTATTTCGGCGGCTGGACCGACCTCATCATGCAGCGGGTGATCGAGATCTGGTCGTCGCTGCCGCACCTCTACATCCTGATCATCGTGGCGGCCGTGATCACGCCGTCTTTCCTGGTCCTGCTCGGGATCCTGCTGCTGTTCTCCTGGGTCAACCTCGTCCACCTGGTGCGGGCCGAGTTCCTGCGCGCCCGCAACTTCGAATATGTGAACGCCGCCCGCGCGCTGGGACTGTCGAACCTGCGCATCATGTGGAAACACGTCCTGCCCAACGCCATGGTGGCGACGCTCACGTTCCTGCCCTTCATCCTCTCGGGCTCGATCACCACGCTGACGTCGCTCGACTTCCTGGGGCTCGGCCTGCCGCCGGGCTCGCCTTCGCTCGGCGAGATGCTGCTGCAGGGCACCTCGAACCTCCAGGCGCCCTGGCTCGGCCTGACGGCGTTCCTCACCATCGCGATCATGCTGTCGCTGTTGATCTTCATCGGCGAGGGCGTTCGCGATGCCTTCGACCCGCGGAAGACCTTCCGATGACGAAAGGCGACATCGAGACGCTTTCATGGAGGAGTTGCACGACGCCACGGACATACGCCAAAGCGGCGCGGACGTTGGAGCTATCCATCCCGGAAGGCCTCCGCCTCTTCCTGAGCGAGCTCGAAAGACCGACATCATGCGGCGACAACGGTCGTTCTACGGTGGAACGAAGCCGCTTCCAGCGACATAGACCAAAGCGACGCCGATGTTCAACGCGCGCCAGTGCAGCGATAACAGCGAGGTGCTCAAGACATGCAAGTCCGGCTGACGCCTGAACTGGAACAACGCATCGCTGAGAAGGTCGCCTCCGGCCTTTACTCTGACGCGAGCGAGGTGGTGCGAGAGGGACTGAGGCTCCTGTTCGGAGCCGATGAAATCAAGGCACGCCAAGTTGCCCGAATGAACGCCGATATTCAGGTTGGTCTTGATGAACTGGATCGAGGCGAGGGCATCAATGGAGAAGAGTCTCGACGAAGGGTGGTGGCGCGGTTTGCGGCGCCGTCTCGGTGAGGGCGAATTACATCATCGCGCCAGCCGCCGAGCGGGACATCATCGCCATCGGGGCGTGTATCTATGGGAATTCAATCCCACGGCCGCGAGCTTCGTCGTGGAGGAAATCTACGGCTGCTTCCCGCTTCTGGCCGAGCAGCCCGCCATGGGGCATCGGCGGCAAGACCTGACGCGGCTTCCAGTTCGTTTCTGGACGGTGCGCGGCCGCTACTTGGTCGTGTATCGCGATCAAGCAACGCCGGTCGAGATCGCTCGTGTCCTGAACGGCGATCGTGATATCGCGTTTATCCTAGAGCAATCCTGAGATCATCAGGATCTTCAGCGTCGGACGGATGGCGGCGACACCCTCTCGCCAGGATGCGAGCCGAAGTGCCGAACGTCATAGCAGGGATCCTGCTGCTGTTCTCCTGAGTCGACCTCGTCCACCTGGTGCGGGCCGAGTTCCCGCGCGCATGCAACTTCGAATATGTGAACGCCGCCCGCGCGCTGGGACTGTCGAACCTGCGCATCATGTGGAAACACGTCCTGCCCAACGCCATGGTGGCGACGCTCACGTTCCTGCCCTTCATCCTCTCGGGCTCGATCACCACGCTGACGTCGCTCGACTTCCTGGGGCTCGGCCTGCCGCCGGGCTCGCCTTCGCTCGGCGAGATGCTGCTGCAGGGCACCTCGAACCTCCAGGCGCCCTGGCTCGGCCTGACGGCGTTCCTCACCATCGCGATCATGCTGTCGCTGTTGATCTTCATCGGCGAGGGCGTTCGCGATGCCTTCGACCCGCGGAAGACCTTCCGATGAGGCAGTTCCGCCGTGGTTCTCGGATCGCCGTCATGAAGGCTTAAGGACCGCGCGGGTAGGGTATCGTCAGAGATGGAACGCGGCCTGCGATCGACCTGCCACAGGCCGATAGGCCCGGTCCCATTCGACCCCAGCCAAGGTTCGGCGCGACCATGATCGGCATCGGAAAGCTCTGGAACGACGTCGCGGGCCGCGGATCGACCAGTCTCAAGCGATCGACCCTTCCGCGCCAGGCAGGGGTGCCCGGAGGGACCCTGATCGCGCCTCCGTCGGCATCCTCGGACCCGCTGTCGAGCGACACGCGGGTCGCCGACCGTTTCGTGCCCAACAAGACCTCGACCATGCTGACGACCTGGGATGGCAGGCGCGTCGCGGCCCGGATCATCAACATCTCGCGCCTGGGCGTCGCCGTCGAGGCGGAGTTCTCGGAGTGCGGCCCGGGCGACATCGTCATGGTGGGCAAGCGGCCCGTCATGCCTGGCCGCACCATCGCACTCGGGACGGTGTTCCTGTTCGACAAACCGCTCGATCCCAGGCTCTGCGACCCCAAGATCGTCCTGTAGAGCAAACCTCTTCGATCTTCTCGGACATTGATCGCGCGCCAGCGTAGCGC
>CAXUCF010000072.1:10471-19648 GCA_964249275.1 uncultured Lichenihabitans sp. | reverse complement strand
TGAGGCCGGTGCTGTAGGCGGTGGGCTGCAGGTACTCGCCCAGCGGCAGGAACGGCACGTCGACGAAGGCCTGGGCCTGCATGGCGGCGCCGATCTCCTTCTGGGTCGCGGCGTCGGGCGCCGCGAACCAGGCGGCGCGCAGCTCCTCGAGCTTCGGCGCCGTGGGCCAGCCGAACCAGCCGGCCGTGCCGTTGCCGCGCAGGCCGAGGTAGCCGGCCGGCGTATATTCGTCGAGGCCCGTGAAGCTCGTGAAGAACACGTTCCAGCCGCCCTTGTCGGGCGCGTTGCGGCTCGCGCGGCGCTGCACCACCGAGCCCCAATCGGTCGCCACGACGTCGACGTTGAAGCCGCAGCGCTTCAGCATGTCGACGCCGACCAGCGCCAGGGCGTTGAGCGTCGGGTAGTCGGTCGCCACCATGACGACGATCGGCTCGCCCCGGTAGCCGGCGGCCGCGATCTCCGCCTTGGCCTTGGCGATGTCGCGCGGACCCATGAGGGCCGCCATGCCGGCGTCGCTGGCGAGCGGCGATCCCGGCGGGAAATAACCGACGCCGTCCTTCCACCAGGTCGGATCGGTGCCGGCCACCGCCGTCATATATTCGGTCTGGCTCACGGCGCCGAGCAGCGCGCGGCGGATCGCGGGATTGTCGAACGGGGGGAACAGCTGGTTCATGCGCAGCAGCGAGGGATAGCCGGTCGGATCGAGCAACTCGACGCGGAGCTTGCCGTCGCCCTGCATCACGGGCAGGAGGTCGAAGGTCGGCTGCTCCCACCAATCCGCCTCGCCGTTCTGGAGGGCGCCGAGCGCCGTCGCGGCATCCGGGATGGTGGTCCATTCGACCCGGTCGAATTTCGCGACCTTGGGACCCGCGGTCAGCGCCGTCGCACCGTCGGGGCGCGGCACGTATCCGGCGAAGCGCTCGTAGGCCACCTTGGCGCCCGGCACGCGCTCGCCGGCCAGGAACCGGTAGGGTCCGCTGCCCACCATCTCGGTCACCTGGGTGAACGGGTCGGTTCTGGCGAGGCGCTCCGGCATGATCGGGCACATGCTGACCCCCACCTTGGCGAGCGCGTCGGGCAGCAGCGGGAAGGGCCGCTTGAGGCGGAACCGGATCGTCTTGTCGTCGGGCGCCGAGAGCTCGTCGGTGGCCGCCATGAGGGCCTGGCCGAAGGCGTCGCGCTTGCCCCAGCGCGACACGCTGGCCACGCAGTCGCGCGCCAGCACGGGCGTGCCGTCGTGGAAGCGCAAGCCGTCGCGCAGCGTCAACGTCCAGTCCTTGCCGTCGGGGCTTGACGTGAAGCCCTGCACCATCTGGGGCTGCGGCCGGTAGGCGCCGTCCTGGCCGAACAGGGTGTCGAACACCATCATGCCGTGGTTGCGGGTCACGTAGGCGGTGGTCCAGACGGGATCGAGCACCGCGAGGTCGGCCTGGGGGATGAAGCGCAGCACCCTGCTCTCCGCCGCGCGGACGATGTTGGGGGCCGACACTGCGGCCGTCACGGCCGCGGTGGCCACCGCGGCCCCGCCGGCGAGGAATCGACGTCGATCCATGTCACTCTCCCTGATGGTCGCGGTTCTCCCGCCGGACGAAGGCGTCACGCGAGGACCGCCGCGGCGATCCGGCCCAGCATGTCGCCGACATGCGCTCCGTCGATCCAGCGCACCACGGCCACGAGGTCGAGGCTCCGCGAGATCCAGACGAGGTTGCTGCCGGCCCCGAGCGCGAAGACGCTGTCCTTCGGCAGGCCGGGGTAACGCGGTGCGCCGGGGTCGCCGTCGAGCCACCAGAGCAGCCCGTATTCGGCATTGAGGCGCGAGGGCGCCGTCATCTGGCGGACCCAGCCGGCCGGCAGGACCTCGCGGCCCTCCCATATTCCGTCGCGGAGCACCAGCAGTCCCATCCGGGCGTGGTCGCGGCTGCCGATGAACAGGCCGCCACCCCAGTGGCCGCCGCCCGAAACGGCGCGCACCGGGCCGTTCTCGGTCCCGACGTCGGCCCCATCGTAGCCGTGCCATGCCCAATCGGGCGAAGCGCCGATCGGCGCCATGACGCGGTCCCGCAGCACGTCCGACAGGGGCCGGCCGAAGCGCCGCGTCAGGCAGGCGGCGAGCAGGTTCACACGCACGTCGTTATACTCGAAACGCTCGCCCGGCCGCTGCAGCGCCCGAGGTTCGCCCTTGCCCAACGTGGGCAGGTCGGCGCCCCCGACGACGCGGTTGTGGTCGGCGACGTCGGGCTTGCCCCACAGCGTGCCGCTCCACTCGCTCGAGAGCGTCAAGAGGTGCCGCCAGGTGACGGCCGCATTGTGGGGCGACGCGAACCAGGGGCCCGGCACCGTCTCGGCCACGGGATGGTCGAGCCCGGGGATCAGCCCGTCGGCCAGGGCCAGGCCGGCCAAGAGCGCGAGATAGCTCTTGGAGATCGAGAAGGTCATGTCGGGGCGGCGCGTGTCGCCCCATGCGGCGGCAACCCGGCCGTGGCGCAGCACGACACCGTTCGGGCCGCCGCGCGGGCGGACCGGGCCGATCACGGCCGCGTGTTCCGGCCGGTCCCCGATCGACACCGTGCCGACGTAGCGCCCGTCGGCGAGATACATGGAGGCCGGCCAGGCTGTCTCGTGCGCCCGGTGGTACGCGATGGCGGCATCGAGCCGGTCGGCATCGAAGCCCGCGGCCTCAGGCGACGCCGCGTCGAAGTCGCTCTCCGACGGCGTGACGGCGCCGTCTCGGTTCGTCGGCATCAGTGCAACTCCGGCAGGTCGTCGAGGTGGCACGCGGCCTGCTGGCCGGGACCGAAGGCGCGCAGGAGCGGCTCCTCGCTCCGGCATCGGTCGAAGACATAGGGGCAGCGCGTGTGGAACCGGCAGCCCGGGGGCGGGTCGATGGGGCTCGGGACGTCGCCGCCGAGCATGATGCGCCGCCGCTGGGCGAGCGGGTCCGGCACCGGCACGGCGGAGAGCAGCGCCCGCGTATAGGGGTGGCGCGGGTGGCCGAACAGGCTGCGGCGGTCGGCCACTTCCACAATCCGGCCCAGATACATCACGGCGACGCGATGGGTCATATGCTCGACGATGGCGAGGTCGTGGCTGATGAACAGCATCGCAAGACCGAGTTCGGCCTGCAGATCGGCCAGGAGATTGACGATCTGGGCCTTGACCGAGACGTCGAGCGCCGACACGGCCTCGTCGCACACGAGCAGGTCGGCCCCGGGTGCCAGCGCCCTGGCGATGCCGATGCGCTGGCGCTGGCCACCGCTGAACTCGTGCGGCCGCCGCTTCATCGCGTCGCGCGGCAGGCGCACCCGATCCATCATCTCGGCCACGCGGTCGTCGAGCTCGGAACGGTTGCGGGCAAGGCCGAAGCTGCGGATCGGCTCCGCGATGATGTCGCGCACCCGCATGCGCGGGTCGAGGCTCGAGAACGGGTCCTGGAACACCACCTGCACGCGGCGGCGCAGAGGGCGCAGGCGGCTGCCGGAAAGCTGGTCGATGCGCTCGCCCGCGAGGTAGATCTCGCCCGCGGTCGGGTCGGTCAGGCGCAGGATCATGCGGCCCAGCGTGGACTTGCCGCAACCGCTCTCGCCCACCACCGACAGGGTTTCGCCCTGCGCCACCGAGAGCGTGACGCCATCGACCGCATGGACCACGCCGGCGCGCCGGCCCAGGAGCCCGCGCGTCAGCGGGAAATGCTTGGTCAGCACGTTGGCTTCGAGCAGCGGCGGCGCAGCGGTCATGCGGCAAGGCCCGGCGGGGAGGCCGTGGCCGCGTTGCCGGCATGATGGCAGGCGGCGGAATGGCCGGCCCGCTTCTCGACGCAGGCCGGTGCGACGCTGCGGCAGAGATCCGTGGCGATGGCGCAGCGTCCGGCGAAAGCGCAGCCGCGGATCGGCTCGCGCAGCGAGGGCACCTGGCCCCGGATCTCGGCCAGTCGGCCCGGAGCCCCGTCGTGCAGCGACGAACCGAGGCGCGGCACCGCACCGAGGAGCCCGCGCGTGTAGGGGTGCAGCGGGCGGGCGAAGATGTCCCGCACGCCGGCTTCCTCGACCTTGCGGCCCGCATACATCACGATGACCCGTTCGGCGGTCTCGGCCACCACGCCGAGATCGTGCGTGATCAGGATGATGGCCGAGCCGAGACGCGCCTTGAGGTCGCGCATCGGGTCGAGGATCTGGGCCTGGATGGTGACGTCGAGCGCCGTCGTGGGTTCGTCGGCGATCAGCAACTTCGGGCCGCAGGCGAGCGCCATGGCGATCACCACCCGTTGCCGCATCCCGCCCGACAGCTGATGCGGGTACTCGCGCACCCGGCGGCCGGGCGCCGGAATGCCGACCAGCTCCAGCATCTCGACCGATCGCGCCTCGGCCTGCCGGCGGCTCATGCCCTGGTGCAGCCGCAGCGTCTCGCCGATCTGCCGTCCCACGGTCAGCACCGGGTTCAGCGACGTCACCGGCTCCTGGAAGATCATGCCGATGTCGTTGCCGCGCACGCGACGCATGTCGCGGCCGGGCAGCCTCAGGAGGTCGCGGCCCGCGAACCGGATGCTGCCCGCGATGCGGCCGGGCGGCTCGGGAACGAGGCGCAGGATCGACATGGCGGTCACCGACTTGCCGCAGCCGCTTTCCCCGACGATGGCGACCGTCTCGCCCGCCCCGACCGAGAAGGTGAGGCCGTCCACGGCCCGCACCACGCCCTCCGGCGTCGCGAAATGCGTCTGCAGACGCTCGACCTCCAAAAGCGCCATCAGAGACTCCGGGCCAGGCGGGGGTCGAGCGCGTCGCGCAGCCCGTCGCCGAGCAACTGCACGGCCAGCACCGTGAGGGACAGGAAAGCGGCCGGGAAAAACACGAGGTAAGGCTTGACCTGCCAGAGCGAGCGGCCCTCGGCCATGATGTTGCCCCAGGACGGGACGATGGGCGGCGTGCCGGCGCCGATGAACGACAGGATGGCTTCCGTGATCATGGCCGAAGCGCAGACGTAGGTGGCCTGCACGGACAGGGGCGCCAGGATGTTGGGCAGGATGTGCCGGACGACGATCGCCGGGCCGCGTGCCCCGCAGGCGATCGCGGCCTCGACATAGGGCTGGTCGCGCAGGCCGAGCACGAGCCCGCGCACCAGCCGGGCCACGCGCGGCGTCTCGGCGACCGTGATGGCGACGACGACGTTCTGTACCGATCCCCGGGTCAGCGCCGTCAGCGCGACGGCCAGCAGGATCGAGGGGATCGACATCAGCCCGTCCATGATCCGCATGATCAGGGGATCGAGCCAGCGCACGAAGCCCGAGACCACGCCGATCAGCACGCCGCCGGTTGCCGACAGGGCCGCCACCGTGAAGCCGACCGTCAGCGACACGCGCGCGCCGTAGAGCGTGCGCGAGTAAAGGTCGCGGCCCAGCATGTCGGTCCCGAACCAGGTGTCGGCCGAGGGCGGGCGGAGCCGGCGCGCCGGCGCCAGCGCGAGCGGGTCGACGGTCCCCAGGACCGGTGCCGTGAGGGCGACCAGCAGCATGGCGAGCAGCAGCGCCCCGCCGGCGACAATCAGCGGATGCCGGCGGATGGTGCCCGCGACGGGCCCGCGGCGGCGCATCGGCGGCAGCACGTCCGGCAGTGGCGCGGCCTCGACGATGCCGGGCGGCAGCTCGTGCAGGACGGCGGCGCTCAAAGGCCGATCCTCGGGTCGAACACGGTATAGAGCAGGTCCACGGCGAGGTTGATCAGCACGTAGAGGGCCGAGAACAACAGCACGACGCCTTGGATGATGGGGTAGTCGCGGCGCAGGATGGCGTCGGTGACGAGGCGCCCGATGCCGGGGATGGCGAAGACGCTCTCGGTCACCACGGCGCCGCTGATCAGGGCCGCGAAGCCGATGCCGATCACGGTCACGATGGGCACGGCGGCGTTCTTCAGCGCGTGCACGAAGAGGATGGCGGTCTGGCCCATCCCCTTGGCCCGCGCGGTGCGCACGTAGTCCTGCGACAGCACGTCCAGCATGGTGGCGCGGGTGATGCGGGCGATCAGCGCGATATAGAGCAGCGCCAGCGCCAGCGAGGGCAGGATCAGGTGGGCCAGGAACGGGCCGAGCCCGGCGCCGATCGGCGCGAAACCCTGGACCGGAAGCCACCTCAGCTGCAGCGCGAACAGGAAGGCCAGCAGGTAACCCACCACGAAGACCGGGAGCGAGAAGCCCAGCACCGACAGCACCATGGCGGCCCGATCGATCCACGATCCGTGCTTCCAGGCCGCCAGCACGCCGAGCGGCACCGCCACCCCGACGGCCACCAACAGGGTCAGCACCAGCAGCGACAGGGTCGGCTCGATGCGCTGCGCGATGAGATGGGTGACGGGCAGATTGGTGAAGATCGACGTGCCGAGATCGCCGTGCAGGATGCGCCAGCTCCAGCCGCCGAACTGAACCAGATAGGGCCGATCGAGCCCCAGCGTACCGCGGATGCGGGCGATATCGGCCGGGCTCGCCTGATCGCCCGCGATGAGGGCCGCCGGATCGCCGGGCGTCAGGTAGAGCAGGCTGAACACGAACAGCGCCACGACCGCCATCACCGGCACCGTCCCGACGACCCGACGGATCACGTAGGCGAGCATCGGTCCACCCCGGTGACGCAGCGATGCCGCCCGGCTCCCGCCGCCATAACGATGCCGACCCACACCGACGTCCGCACGGACCACCTCGCTCGGCCGCCACCCTGCCGGGCTATCTTTCCCGCGGCCGCGATGCAAGCGACATGCCTCCAGAGGGAAGCCCGAGCCCTGGATCGACGTCGTCGGCCGGACACCCCCCGCGAAGCCGTCCGATGCCGTGCTCGATGCTCCGACATCGCACTGACGCAGCGAAAAGCGGCAAGGCGCGCTGCGAACGGGCAATCGGGTTCCGAAGCTGGTGAAACTTGATACTTGAAAATCCAAGTATTCACGGTCCATGATGGGCCGACGGCACCGGGCCTTTGCTTTGTCGGGGGCACGGGTGCCCCTTGGGGAACCAGCATGATCGACCTCACGCGCCGCGCCTTCCTGCGATGCGCGTGTCTAACCGGGCGCCCTCGAGGTCGCAGCCCTGCCGGGTCGAAGCCGCCTTCGCGGGGATCGACCTCCTGCTGCTGCCCGCGCAGGGCATCAGCGGCCCGACCCAGGCCGACATCCTCCGGGCCGCCGAGGCCGGCCCCGTGATCGCGGACCTGCTCCGCTTTTCGTGCATCTTCAACATGACCGGGCAGCCTACCATCACGCTGCCGGCCGGCTTCACGGTCGGCAACCGGCCGGTCGGCGTGCAACTCGTCGGCCGTCACCTCGACGAAGCGCTGCTGTGCCGCGCCGGCCACGCGTTCCAGACCGTGACGGACTGGCACGAGCGTCATCCGGTTCTCGGCTGACCGACCTACGCCGACCACGGAGGGAGCAGGACGATGAGCCACGCAGGCCCGAGCGGCACGGTGCCCGCCATCGACCTGTCCGAACTCACGATCGAACGGGCGCAGGCGGGTTTCGCCGGCCGGAAGTTCACGGCGGAGGCGCTCACGCGGGCGTTCCTGGACCGCATCGCGGCCCTGGATGATCGATACAACGCCATGGTCTTCCTCAATCCGGACGAGCTGGCGGACGCCCGCGCGAGCGACCGGCGCCGGGCTGCCGGACGGGCGATCGGGCCGCTCGACGGCGTGCCGGTGGTGGTCAAGGATCCGATGGACATGGTGGGCTTGCCGACCACGGCCGGTTGGCGGCTCCTCCATGCCAGGACGGGCGGCGTGGATCTGATGCCCGGCACCGATGCGCCCGTGGTGGCCCGCATGAAGGCGGCCGGCGCCGTGATCCTGGGCAAGACCAACGTCCCGGTGCTGAGCCATACCGGCAGCCACGCCAACGACAGCTGGGCGGGCCCCACCTACAATGCCGCGGGGCGCGCGTTCCTGCCGGGCGGCAGCAGCGCCGGAACCGCCACGGCGGTGGCGGCCAGCTTCGCGGTGCTGGGCCTCGGCGAGGAGACCGGCGGCTCGATCCAGAACCCGGCCTCGGCTCAAGCCCTGGTCGGCCTCAAGCCCACCCACGCGCTCGTCCCCAATACCGGCGTCATGCCGCTATCCTCGAACCGTGATGTCGTAGGTCCGATCGCCCGCTGCGTGCGGGATGCCGCGCTGTGTCTCGACGTCCTGGCCGGCTACACGGCCGAGGACCCGAAGACGATCGCGGGTGTCGGGCATCGGCCCAAGGGCGGCTACACGGCGAAGCTCAGTGCGGACGCGCTCCGGGGCAAGCGCATCGGTCTCTACGGGCCGGGCTGGCGCGACCTGCCGCTGTCCGACGACACGGAGCGGCTCTACGCTCGCGCCGAGGACGAGTTGCGCCAGCAGGGCGCCGTGCTGGTGGAGGATCCCTTCCGGGGCTCGGGTTTCGCGGCGCTGCGCAAGCCGACGGCGCCGCCGGCCGCCTTCGATGCGCGCGGCATGGAATCGGTGCCTTACGACCTGCAACTCTATCTGCAGCGGCTGGGGCCCGACGCGGCGCTGAAGAGCTTTGCCGATTTCGCGACCGCGACCGCGGCCGAAGATCCGTTTCGGCCGGGTGGCGTACTGGACTATCTGCCGAACCTGCCGCAATTCCTCCCCTGCCTCGCCGATCCGACCCGGCCTCCGGACCTGTCGGACTTCATCGTCGCGAAGGAGAGCTATCTCGCGGTCGTCGACGAGGTCTTCGCGCGAGCGCGGCTCGATGCGCTCGCATTCCCGCAGATGAGGGCGGCGTTGCCGCCTCTGCACGGACCCGAGGTCATCCAGGACACCACCGTCGGCGAGATCAACATCGCCGGCCTGCCGGCCGTCACGGTGCCGGCGGGCTACCATGGTTCGGGGGCGCCGTTCGGCCTGATCGTCGTGGGGCGGCCCTGGAGCGAGGCCGACCTGCTCGGGATCGCCTACGCCTATGAGGACGCCACGCGACATCGGCGGGCGCCCTTGCTCGTCTGAGCCGGGTCTCGTGCAGGCCGTCGCAACAGCCGAGATTTTCGTTTCAGGCCGGAGGTCTGATAGTGGTTGCAGATCGAGGAACGAACGCGAAGCCGATCCATGCACCAGGATGCCGACCGAGCGATCGAGAGACTTCGCAAACGCGCGAAGGCCCATGATCGGCGGTGCCCGGCGGAGCCTGCATTTCGGCGTGGAAGGCTCATTCGATC
>CAXUCF010000072.1:2921-10461 GCA_964249275.1 uncultured Lichenihabitans sp. | reverse complement strand
ATCATGCATCTAGAACGACGCGTCCTGATCACCGGCGGAGCAGGGTTCCTGGGTTCGCACTTGTCCGAGCGCCTGCTGGCCGAGGGCTGCCAGGTGCTCTGCGTCGATAACTTCTTCACCGGAACGCGACGCAACATCGAGCACCTTCTCGATCACAAGCATTTCGAGTTGCTGCGGCACGACGTTACGCTTCCGCTCTACGTCGAGGTCGACGAGATCTACAACCTTGCCTGTCCGGCGTCGCCGATCCACTATCAACGCGACCCCGTGCAGACGACGAAGACGAGCGTCCTCGGCGCCATCAACATGCTGGGACTGGCCAAACGCCTGCACGTCAAGGTGTTCCAGGCATCCACCAGCGAGGTCTATGGCGACCCGACCGTGCATCCCCAGCCCGAGGACTATTGGGGCAACGTCAATCCGATCGGTCCGCGGTCCTGCTACGACGAAGGCAAGCGTTGCGCCGAGACTCTGTTCTTCGACTACCACCGGCAGCACGCCTTGCAGATCAAGGTCGCGCGCATCTTCAATACCTACGGTCCGCGCACCCACCCGAACGACGGGCGCGTCGTGTCGAGCTTCATCACCCAAGCCCTGCGCAACCGCGACATCACGGTGTTCGGCGAGGGTCAACAGACCCGCTCGTTCTGCTACGTCGACGACCTCATCGACGGCTTCGTGCGATTGATGGCCAGTGGGGACGCGGTCACCGGACCCATCAACCTCGGCAATCCCGGGGAGTTCACCATTCTCGAACTGGCCCGACTGGTCATCGAGTTCACCGGTTCGCGGTCCCGGATCGTCCATCATCCACTGCCGCAGGATGATCCGAAGCAGCGCCGGCCGGACATCGGCCAGGCGCGGGACGACCTCGGATGGGTGCCGAAGGTCACGCTCCAGGAGGGCCTCCGCAAGACGATCGCCTTCTTCGAGGACCTGCTGTCGGACGTCGACATCGATTTCAGGGCCGTGCTTTGAGGTTCGCGGTCGTGATCAGGGCTCGGAACTCAGGTTAACAAGGGACTAGCATGGATGGCCGGCACAAAGCCGGCCATGACCGCGTGGGTGTGGGGTGGCACGCACTCAAGCCGAACGTGCGTTAGCCTGAGTTCGTAGCCCTGGGTCGTGATCCGAAGACTTGCTATCCGTCGCTGTCAGACGTGCGCTTCGGCCGCCGACGCGCCGCCGCCGGGCAAGATGACGAGCTTGCCGCGAGCCTGCCCGCTCTGGCTGACGTCGAGCGCCGTACGCCAGTCCTGAAGACCGAGCGTGCGACCCACCGGCACCGTGAACCGGCCGGCCGCGGCAAGTTGGGCGAACTCGCCGAGCACCTCGTAGCGCAAGGTTGCGTCTTCCCCCAAGCTGCTGCGGGCGCCAAGCTGCGAGGCCGCCCCGAAGTCGGTGATCGTCAGAACACGGCGAGGATCGCCGCCGGCGATCCTGATGAGGTCGGGCAGCACGCCGCTGACGGGCGCGGTGTCCAGAACCAGATCGGGAGCCCGTCCGGCGATCTCGATCACCCGATCGACCATCCCGTCGCCATAGAACGTCACCTTCGCGCCGAGAGCACGCAGTCGGTCGGCGAACGTCTCGCCCGCGGTGGCGACCACCCGAGTGCCGCGCATGAGCGCGATCTGGACAGCCGCGAATCCCACCGTCGTTCCGGCTCCATGGATCAGGAGCGTGTGGTCCGCCGACACGCCAAGATTGTCGAGGCTGCGGAACGCCGTCTCGACGGCCATCGGCAGCGCGGCTGCGTCGACGAGGTCGAGCCCCGCCGGAACACGCGTCCAGTGATTCATGATCGCATAGTCAGATGCGCCAGCGCTGGCGCAGCCGGCATAGTCGGCCGTTCCCAGCACATGATCGCCGGCGCCGACATCGGTCACGTCGGCGCCTACCGCATCGACGCGACCGGCAACCTCCAGTCCGATCCCGCGAGGGAGACCGCCGGCGAACAAGCCCCGGCACAGGGCCCAGTCGGCGGGGTTGAGCCCACATGCATGCACGAGGACCCGGATGCGGCCGGACCCCGGGCGGGGGATCGTCGCGTCCTCGAGCTTCAGCACGTCGGCCGGTTCGCCATAGCCGTGGAAGCGAAGAGTCTTCATGGTGGCAGTGACGGGTTCAGGGTCGGTCATGGTAGGCCTTGGCTTGCCCGGTCAGGTGCAGGGTCGCGGAAAGCCGCCCTGCGAGCGGCCGTGCGGCTCTGACCGCGGGGGTATATCGTCAGTCGCTGACGATATAGGATGATGTCAGTCGTTGACAACAGGGTGTTTCGGTCAATGCCGCGAAGCCGTGAGAATGTGCGCCATCGCCTTCAGCAGGCCGCGTTGGAACTGTACGGCGCGTGGGGCTACGATCAGACGACCGCCGCCGAGATCGCCGCGAAGGCGGGCGTCACGGAGCGCACCTTCTTCCGGCACTTCCCGGACAAGCGAGAGGTGCTGTTCGACGGCGAGGCTGTGCTGAGTGCGGCCCTGGTCGACGCGGTGGCCGATGCGCCGCAGGGACTTGGCCCTTGGGATACGTTGTTCTGCGCGTTTCGCTCGGTGGAGCGATTGTTCGTCGAGAATCGCCCGTTCTCCGAGCCTCGGCAACGGGTCATCGCCAGCAGTCCCGCGCTCCAGGAACGCGAACTGGCCAAAGTCGGCTCGTTGACCGCCGCGCTGGCATCGGCCCTACGCCAACGTGGCGTTGCCGATGGTTTGGCAACTCTGGCGGCCCAAACTGGGATGGCCACACTCGGCCACGCCGTGACTTCGTGGCTCGACGATGGTTCGAGGCATTTGGACGACCATCTCGTCCAGGCGTTCCACGATGTGCGCGCTCTGTCTTCGTCCGGCTCGGAGCCGGTCCCCTGAACGGAAGGCAGCCTCTAAGCAGCCTTGCGTGGCGAAAGCCACGATTGATTTCGCTTTTCAAAGTGAAATCAATGCTGCCCAGCATCTCAAGTGTAAGCAGATTTGGAAAGATCTGCTTAGGGCCGGCATGGCACCGCGGCTGTCCCGCCCGCTGCGGCGGGCCCCGCGAGGACCCGGTCCACCACCTCCAGCGTCAATCCCTGGGCCGTCACGAGGTGGCCTGGAAGCCCCGCCGCAGTGGCGGCCTCCATGTCGCTCGGCTGGTCGCCGATCACGACGCTTCGGGCACGGTCGACCGACCAGGCGTCGAGAAGGTCGAGGATCATGCCGGGCGCGGGCTTGCGCCAGGGCGACGTCCGGGCGTAGCGGGCCACGGTGCCTTCGGCGTGATAGGGGCAGTAGCGGAAATCGTCGATGCGGGCGCCGTGCTGCCGCAGATGCGCCTGCATGTGCCGATGCAGCGCGTCCACGTCCGCTTCCGTATAGTGCCCCCGCGCGACGCCGGACTGGTTGGTGACGACGAACACGTACCATCCCGCATCGTTGAAACGCCTGATGCCGGCGACCGCCTCGTCGCACCACCGGAACCGGTCCGGGGAGCCCACGTAGCCGAGATCCTGGTTGAGCACCCCGTCCCGGTCGAGGAAGACGGCAGGCCGGCACTGCGGCTGCGGAAGGTCCGCGTCGGCCTGCTCCGGAGATTCCGCGAAGCCCTGAGGCGGCATGTGAGCTATCCCATGGCAGCAACGCCTGGACCTATCATGGGACGACCGAGCGGCACTACCACGGTGTCGTCCGGCACGACGGCGACGCGGCTTCCGACGATCCGCGACCACGGACGTGCTGCGGAAATCTTCTCCGACGTCCCTTGCGGTCCGACGTCCCGCTCCGATCTATGCCGTACCATCCCTCTGAATGGCGGGGGGAGGGCAGGCATGGCGGGCAGACTTCAGGAGGCGAAGGCGAAAGCCGACACTGAGAAGATCACCATCAACCTGGGATTCGTCGACCTCGGTCACGTCGACCTCATGGTCCGGGATGGTTTCTACGCGAACCGCACCGACTTCATCCGCACCGCGATCCGCAACCAGCTCGACCGGCACGTCGATGCCGTCAAGCAGTCCGTGGCGCGCAGGAAGCTGAGCCTTGGCCTGTCGCACTACAGCCGCCAGGACCTCGAGGCGGTCGAGGCGGCCGGCCAGAGACTCGACATCCAGGTGCTGGGCCTCGCCACCATCGCTGAGGACGTCACCCCCGAACTGGCTCGGCAGACCATCGCGTCCGTCCAGGTGCTCGGGGCGCTGCACGCGAGCCCGGCCGTGAGGGCCGCGCTGAGCGACCGCACGCGCTGACGCTCCTCGCCGGCGGGCCGCGACCGCTCCCCAACGTCATCTTTGATCGTGCTGGCCGTCTCGCGCCACCACGGTTGTCCGAAGGACCATCACAATGCCGGCCAAGCCCAAGTTCGATATGAGCCGGATGCTCCGCCTCCCCGGCCTCGCCGATTTCACCAAGGCGGGACTGCCGGGCGGAGCACTCCTGCGATCCCTGCGCCCGTTCCAGGGTGGCGGCAATCGAGCGAGCCGGCCGCCGGGCACCACCGACGCGCCGGGCCGCGGGACCGTCGCGGATCGCGTGACCGCCGCCCCGGCCATGCGCGAGCTGCTGGACCGGTTCGCGACCTTGAAGCCCGGCGCCGGGCTCTGCGGCATGACGGTGCCGGCCGGCCGTGCGGCCCCCGCCCTGCCGGAGGGCGCGCGTTTCGAGGCGTTCACGTTCCGCGGTGCCGGCCGGGAGATGGCCTACAAGCTCTATGTGCCCAGCACCTACAGGGGCCAGGCGCTGCCGCTCGTCGTGATGCTGCATGGCTGCACCCAGTCGCCGGACGATTTCGCCGCCGGAACCCGGATGAACGAGATCGCCGAGGAGCAGGACATCCTGGTGGCCTACCCGGGCCAGACCGCCTCGGCCAATGCCCAGAAGTGCTGGAACTGGTTCGACGCCAAGGACCAGCAGCGCGATCGGGGCGAGCCCGCCCTGATCGCCGGCCTGACGCGCGAGATCATGCGCGGTTTCGCGGTCGATCCGGCACGCGTCTACGTCGCGGGCCTGTCGGCCGGGGGAGCGGCCGCGGCCATCATGGCCCAGGCCTATCCCGACCTCTACGCCGCGGCCGGCGTCCATTCGGGGCTGGCCTGCGGCGCCGCTACCGACATGCCCTCGGCCTTCGCGGCCATGCGGCAGGGAGGTATCCCGCGATCCGGGCGGACCGGCCGGCCCGTGCCCACCATCGTGTTCCACGGCGACCGCGACCGGACGGTCCACCCGTCGAACGGCGAGCACGTGCTCACGCAGGCGAAGGCCGGCGCCACCCTGACCACCACGGTCACGCGGGGCGAGGCACCGGGCGGCCTCTCCTACACCCGCACGGTCCAGTCGGACGATGCCGGATCGCCGGCGCTGGAACGCTGGGTGCTGCACGGCGCCGGGCACGCGTGGTCGGGCGGCAGCGGGGCCGGTTCCTACACGGAGCCGCGCGGGCCGGATGCCAGCCGCGAGATGCTGCGCTTCTTCCTCGCGCACGCCAACGTCGCGGCGGCAGCATAGGGGTGCCGGGTCACACGATCGCTCGGCAGCGCGACTCCTCGTCGGCGACGATGCGGTCCAGCATACAATCGACGTCACGAGGCCGAAGGCTGAAGCCTCATGGGCGTCTTATGAGCGCGGCACCACCTTGACCCGCTGCTGGCGGTAAAGCGCCACGAAGGCCTCGCGGAGCTGCTCAAAGAAGCGGGGTGGCAGAACGCCGTATTCCGGACGACGGGGCGTGCTGCCAGGGACGGGCCGAAGGTCGAATCCAGGCCAGATGAAATCGTTGACCTCGTCGAGAATGATCCAGGACCGTTCGCCGTCGAGGCCGAGATGATGCTTCACGCGGGGCGGGATCTCGAGGGCGACGTCGGGCGTGAGAGGCGGCGAGTGCGTGATCGGTAGCACGTAGACGTGCGGGTCACCGTTGGCGGTCAGTGTCGAGAGGATGACGGCGCACGGCCGATCCTTGAAGCCTTCCTCTCGGCCCTGTGATGCTCTCGCCGCCACAGGAACGCGTAACGGACCACGAGGCCCGGCGTAGGTTTGGGCAGTAGCACTGCGCTCAGTCGTCGAGAAGGACGTTGAGGTGATCGTGCTCCGCGGGAACACGCGCCTTGACGATCTCCGCTACCTCGGCCTCGCTCAGCTCCTCAATCGTCCGCGCGCGCCGGGAAGCGCGGCGCAGGCGTTCGAACTCTTCCGCCGAGACCAGCACCAACCGATCCCGCCCGTCGCGCGTGATGGTGACGGGTTCGGTCAGCGTTCGATCGCTTAGCGCCCCATATTCCTTCAAGAAATCCGCGGACGACACCCGCATTGCCTGAAACTTTCGAGTGCTTCGAACCTTCGATAATGGTGAGGGCGAGCGTTGATGTCCAGTCTCGTCCCGCTCACCTCTCCATCTGCATTCCCCTGAATGGATCACGCACGCCGCTGTCGGACAGCCTTCAAATGAAGTCACGATCGAATGCACCGCATGGTACCGACCTGCAAAGACTGACATATCCCGACGCCGCCGTCACCGGCTTCACTCCGCGGTCAGTCGCAGCGCTGCCGCGGCCGCGAAAGGCGTGCCGGCCATGGCCAGCAGGGTGAGGCCGCAGAGCACCAGGAAGGGTGTCAGGAACGGCACGGTGCCGCCGCTCGCCGCGGAGGCGGCCGAGACCCCGAAGATCAGCACCGGGATGGCGAGCGGGATCACCAGAACCGACAGCAGCAGCCCGCCGCGCCGCAACGACACCGTCAGGGCGGCACCGACGGCGCCGAGGCAGGTGAGCGCCGGGGTGCCGACCAAGAGGCTCGCGGCGACGCCGCCGAGCGCTCGCGCGTCGAGGGCCAGCATCAGGCCGAACAGCGGCGACACCAGCACCAGCGGCAGCCCGGTCGCGCACCAATGGGCCAGGCATTTCGTCGCCACCACGAGTTCGAGCGGCGCGCCGGCCATGCGCAGCAGGTCGAGCGAGCCGTCCTCGTGGTCGCCGCCGAACAGCCGGTCGAGGCCGAGCAACGTCGACAGCAGGGCCGCGATCCACAGGATGGCGGGTCCGATGCGGCTCAGGAGGTTGAGGTCGGGGCCGATCGCGAAGGGTACCACGGTGACGAGGCACAGGAAGAACATCACGCCCGTGGCGCCGCCCCCGCCGATGCGGCGGGTCAGCGCGAGGTCATGCCGGAACAGCGCCAGCAAAGCGGCGTTCACGCGCGCTCCAGCCGCAGTTCGCGAACCCGGTCGAGGCCGAGCGGCCCGTGGGTGGCCGCCACGATCAAGCCGCCGCCGTCGAGATGATGGCGCATGATGTCGCCCAGCACCGCCTGGGCGGCCAGATCGAGCGCCGTCGCGGGCTCGTCGAGCAGCCACAGCGGGCGCGCCGCCACCAAGAGCCGCGCCAAGGCGACGCGACGCCGCTGGCCGGCCGACAGGTAGCCGCAGGGCAGGTCGGCCGCATGGGCGAGGGCGACCCGGTCGAGCGCCTCTTCGGGCGTCGCAGGAGCGGGCTCCCCACGGCCCGAGCCGCGCTCCCGGCGGCCCAAGAGGTCGGCCGCGAAGCCGAGATGGTCGAGCGGCGTCAGCGCGGGCTTCAGGC
>CAXUCF010000072.1:0-2911 GCA_964249275.1 uncultured Lichenihabitans sp. | reverse complement strand
GCTTCAGGCCGTCGGCATGGCCGAGGTAATGGGCGCGCTCCGCGATGGGGGTATCGGGGTCATGGGCGGCGGGCGGCTCGAGGGTCACGCGACCGGCGGTGGGCGCCAGCAGACCGGCCAGCACGCGCAGCAGCGTCGACTTGCCGGCGCCGTTGCGGCCGACCACGTTCAGCGCCTCGCCGCCGTCGAGCACGAAGCCGAGGCCGGCGAAGACGGGCCGCCCGCCCCGCTCGGCCGCGAGGTCGTGGACCGAGAGGGCCAGGGCGGGGCCCGGCGCTTGACGGCTTCCCGGGAGAACGGCTGATTTGCCGGGCGCCATCGCCGGGTCGGCTGCCGGGACGTCCGAGCCGTTGTTCCCGTGGGTGTTCGCGAGCGGCGGTGCGTCGATCCCGTAGCCGTGCTGCCCCGACATCTCTATATTCGACCTGTTCCAGTGTCACGCACGCCCGCGAAGGATGCCCTATGGCCTCGCTCGACAGTTTCCGGTGCCGCCGCACGCTCGAAGCCGGTGCCTCCACATACCATTATTTCTCGATCCCCGAGGCCGAGAAGAACGGATTGGCGGGCGTGTCGCGGTTGCCTTACGCCATGAAGGTTCTGCTCGAGAACCTGCTGCGCCACGAGGACGGCCGCAGCGTCACCAAGGACGACATCCTCGCGGTCGCGGACTGGCTCAACGCCAAGGGTGCCGACGGCAGGGAAATCGCGTTCCGCCCGGCTCGCGTGCTGATGCAGGACTTCACCGGCGTGCCGGCCGTGGTCGACCTCGCGGCCATGCGCGACGCCATGCAGAAGCTCGGCGGCGAGGTCGGCAAGATCAACCCGCTGGTGCCGGTGGACCTCGTGATCGACCATTCGGTGATCGTGGATGAATTCGGCACCCCCAAGGCCTTCGGCGAGAACGTCGACCTCGAATACGAGCGCAACGGCGAGCGCTACCGCTTCCTGCGCTGGGGCCAGGGGGCCTTCTCGAACTTCCGCGTGGTGCCGCCCGGCACGGGCATTTGCCACCAAGTGAACCTCGAATACCTGAGCCAGACCGTGTGGACCCGTGAGGAGGAGCACGAGGGCGAGACCGTCAAGATCGCCTATCCGGACACGCTGGTCGGCACCGATTCGCACACCACCATGGTGAACGCGCTGGCGGTGCTGGGCTGGGGCGTCGGCGGCATCGAGGCCGAGGCCGTGATGCTGGGCCAGCCCCTGTCGATGCTGCTGCCTCCGGTGGTGGGCTTCAGGCTGACCAACAGGCTGAAGGAAGGCCGCACCGCGACCGACCTCGTGCTGACCGTCACGCAGATGCTGCGCAAGCTCGGCGTGGTCAACAAGTTCATCGAATTCCACGGCCCCGGCCTCGACAGCCTGTCGCTCGCCGACCGCGCCACCATCGCCAACATGGCGCCCGAATATGGAGCCACCTGCGGGTTCTTCCCGATCGATGCCGAGACCATCAACTACCTCGATGCATCGAACCGCGGCGACGAACGCATCGCCCTCGTAAAGGCCTATGCCAATGCGCAAGGCATGTTCCGGTCGAGCGTGGCCGAGCCGGTGTTCAGCGAGACGATCGAGCTCGACCTCGCCGATGTGGTGCCGTCGCTGGCCGGGCCGAAGCGTCCGCAGGACCGCGTGACGCTGGAGAACGCCAAGACGAGCTTCCTGGCCGCGCTGGTCAAGGACTACAAGGTCGACAGCCCGATGGAGCGCTTCGTCGTCGAGGACAAGAACTTCGACCTCGGCCACGGCGATGTCGTGATCGCCGCCATCACGTCCTGCACCAATACCTCGAACCCGGCCGTGATGATGGGCGCGGGCCTCTTGGCCCGCAACGCCGTCAAGGCCGGCCTGAAGACCAAGCCCTGGGTCAAGACCTCGCTGTCGCCGGGCAGCCAGGTCGTGGGCGAGTACCTCCAGGCGACCGGCCTGCAGGACGACCTCGACAGGCTCGGCTTCAACCTGACCGGCTACGGCTGCATGACCTGCATCGGCAATTCCGGGCCGCTGCCGCTCGAGATCTCCAAGGCCATCAACGACAACGACATCGTGGCGGCGGCCGTGATCTCGGGCAACCGCAACTTCGAAGGCCGCGTCAATCCCGACGTCAAGGCCAACTACCTGGCCTCGCCGCCGCTGGTGGTGGCCTATGCGCTGGCCGGGTCGCTCGACGTCGACCTCGCGACCGAACCGCTCGGCCAGGGCACGGATGGCCCGGTTTACCTGCGCGATATCTGGCCCAGCCAGGAGGAGGTTGCTAGCCTGCACAAGAAAGCCATCACCAAGCAGATCTTCGCCGACCGCTACGGCAACGTCTTTCAGGGCGACGTGCATTGGCAGGGCATCGACGTCGCCATCGGCCAGACCTACCACTGGTCCATGGGTTCGACCTACGTGCAGAACCCGCCCTACTTCGAGGGCATGACCAGGGCGCCAGCCCCGGTCGCGGACATCAAGGAGGCGCGGGTCCTCGGCCTGTTCCTCGACTCGATCACGACCGACGACATCTCCCCGGCCGGCTCGATCAAGGCGGCGTCGCCGGCCGGGCGCTACTTGCTGGAGCACCAGGTCCGGCCGGCGGACTTCAACCAGTATGGAACGCGCCGCGGCAATCATCAGGTGATGATGCGCGGCACCTTCGCCAACATCCGGCTCAAGAACCAGATGGTGCCGGGCGTCGAGGGCGGCGTGACGCGCCACCAGCCCGGCGGCGAGGACATGTCGATCTTCGACGCCGCAATGCTCTACAAGCAGGAGGGCGTGCCGCTGGTGGTGTTCGCGGGCCGCGAATACGGCACCGGCTCGTCGCGCGATTGGGCGGCCAAGGGTACGAAATTGCTCGGCATCCGGGCGGTGATCGCGCAGAGCTTCGAGCGCATCCACCGCTCGAACCTCGTCGGCATGGGCATCCTGCCGC
>CAXUCF010000071.1:0-19662 GCA_964249275.1 uncultured Lichenihabitans sp. | reverse complement strand
GCTGATCCTGTCGCGCGCGCGACAGGATCAGCTTGTCGGGCCGCGCCTCGGCGCGGGCGTTCAGCGTCACGGCCAGCAGGATCACGGCACCCGACACCAGCATCTGCCAGAAAGGCGAGACCTGCATGACCGGGAGGGCGTTGACGATCACGCCGATGAACAGCGCGCCGAGCAGCGTGCCCGGCACCGTGCCGATGCCGCCCCCGATCGAGACGCCGCCGATGACGCAGGCCGCTATCACGGTAAGTTCGTAGCCCGTCGCGATCTCGACATAGGCGACGCCGTAACGGGCCACCCAGAGATAGCCGCAGAGCCCCGCCACCGCGCCGGAGACCGCATAGGCGATCACCTGCTGGCGACCGAGATCGATGCCGCAATAGCGCGCCGCCACCGGATTGCAGCCGACCGCGTAGAGCCCGCGGCCGGGGCGCGTCAGGGCGAGGAACAGCCACGCCAGGACCGCGACCGCGACCGCGATCCAGAACACGCTCGACAGGCCGAGGAAGGTCGACCTCGGCAGCGCCTGGAAGCCTTCGCCCATGTCGGACGCGTTCACCTGGCCGCCGCCGCCCACCACCACGATGAGCCCCCGGAAGATCGCCAGCGTGCCGAGCGTCACCACGATCGGCGGGATGCCGAGGCCGGCGATCAGTGCCCCGTTGACCAGCCCGAAGCCGAGGCCGATCGCCAGGCCCAGAATCGCGAAGGCGAGCGACGGCAGGCCGGGATGGGCGCGCGCCACCATCGCGGTCAGCATTCCGGTCAGGGCGAGGTTGGCCGCCACCGACAGGTCGATGCCGCGCGTGAGGATCACGGCCATCTGGGCCAGCGCCATCATGAACAGGAAGGCGGTATCGTTCATCGTTCCGGCGATGCTGTCGGCCGTAACGAACACCGGCGCATAAGTGCCGATGGCCGCCGTCATCGCCACCACGATGGCGGCGAGGATCGCTTCGCGATGTCGGGCCAGCGCCTTCACGCTACGGCCGCGGCCAAGGGGGCGCCTGTCGCTGCGGCCACGATCGCCTCGGCGCTCCACGACGGTTCATGGCGTCGGAACTCCCCGACGACGTGCCCCGCCTGCATCACCAGGATCCTGTCGGCGAGGCCCATGACTTCCGGGAGTTCGGAACTCACCAGGATCACGGCCAGGCCCTCCTCGACCAGTTCGCCGATGAAATCGTGGACGGCCGCCTTGGACCCGATGTCGACGCCCTTCGTGGGTTCGTCGAGAATGATCACCGCGGGGTGCGTGGCCAGCCATTTGGCGATCACCACTTTCTGCTGGTTGCCGCCGGAGAGTTCGCCGAGGCCCTGCTCCCAGGACGCGGCCTTGACGGACAGGCGCCGACCCAGCGCGCGGGTGGCGTCGCGCTCTGAGCTTCGCGATAGGAAGCCTCGTTTCACATGCCGGGCGAGGGACGCCAGGGTGACATTCTCGCGGAGGCCGAGCGGCAGGAGGGCGCCCTGCTGCTGCCGGTCCTCGGGCACGTCGGCTATGCCGGCGGCAAGGGCGGCGGCCGGCGCCGCCGCTGCCAGAGACCGTCCGTTGAGCGTCACGCGGCCGCGCGTCGGCCGGCTCATGCCGAACAGCCCCTGCATGGCTTCCGAGCGGCCGGCGCCGACGAGGCCGTAGAAGCCCAGGATCTCGCCGCGCCGGAGCGTGAACGAGACATCCTCGTATTCCGTGACGTTGGAGAGGCCCTCGACTGCCAGCACCTCTTCGCCGAGCGCGACATCGCGTTTGGGAAAGACCTGATCGATCGGCCGGCCCACCATCAGCCTGACGAGGTCCGACTCGCCGACATGACGGGTCAGGCCTTCGCCCACCTTCTCGCCGTCGCGCAGGCAGACCCAGCGATCCGACACCCGGAAGATCTCGTCGAACTTGTGCGAGATGAACAGGATGGCGCGCCCTTCAGCCTTGAGGGCATCGACGATGCGGAACAGCTCCGTGATTTCGTGGGCCGACAGTGCCGCAGTCGGCTCGTCCATGATGATGACGCCGGCGTCGTGGCTCAGCGCCCGGGTGATCTCGACCATGTGCTTCTGGGCGACCGACAGCTGCTTCAAGGGCGTATCGGGGCCGAAATCCGCCTCGATGCGCCTCAACAGGGCCGCGGCCCTGGCCCGCGCGGTGCGCCAATCGACGAGCGTGCCGCCCGGCATGTGGCCCATGAAGATGTTCTCGGCGACCGTGAGATCGTCGAACATCACGGTTTCCTGGTGGATGGCCGCGATCCCGGCCGCCCAGGCGTCGCGCGGCGAGGCGAAACGGCGAGCCTCGCCCCGGACCAGGATCTCGCCCGCGTCGGGGACGTAGAGCCCGGTCAGGAGCTTGACGAGCGTCGACTTGCCGGCGCCGTTCTCGCCGATCAGCGCCGTCACCTCCCCGGGACGAAGTGCGAACGCGACGTCGTGAAGCGCCCGCACGCCCGGGAAGCTCTTCGACAGCCCAGACAGGGCGAGAGTGGGTGCGGGATCGGGCAATATGATTCGCTCGGCCAAAGGAGGCGGCCCGCTGAGCGGTTCGCCCTTCTCCCGCTTGCGGGAGAAGGTGCCCGGCAGGGCGGATGAGGGATGATCCCGCGGAGGCGCTTCGCCCCTCATCCGGCGACTTTCGCGGCTTTGCCGCGACGCGCCACCTTCTCCCTGGCGGGGAGAAGGACGAAACCACCCTCGCGAGACGGCATCCTGTTTAGAAGATCTTGGCGTATTGCTCGACGTTGGCCTTGTCGAAGGTGAAAGGCTCGCCCATCACGGCTTCGCCGTCCGGCCCCACCTTGGTCTCGCCCTTGCGGCCGATCTTCAGGATCGAGCCGGGCGCCGTCGCGGCGCCGCCCAGGATGTCGGCCATGATCATGGTGGCGGAATAACCGTAGTCGACCGGGTTCCAGATCGCGAAGCTGTCGCAGGCGCCCTTGAGCACGGCGTCCTTCATCTCGGAGGGCAGGCCAAGCCCGGTGATGTAAACCTTGCCGATGAGCCCGCCGTCCATGATGGCCTTGGCGCCCGCGCGGATCCCGATGGTGGTGGGCGAGATGACGCCCTTGAGATTGGGGTGCGCCTTCACGAGCGCCTGCATCTCGCGATAGCTCTTGTCGTCCTGGTCGTCGCCGTAGACCGTCGCCACCAGCGGCATCTTGGCATAGTCGGGCTTCTTCCATTCCTCCTTCATGGCCGCGATCCAGGAGTTCTGGTTGGTCATGGTGGAGGAGGCCGACAGGATCGCGACCTCGCCCTCGTTCTTCAGCGTCTTGGCGATCATCTGCACCTGCTTGGCGCCGATCAGGTCCGTCGAGGAGGCGGCGAGGTGGACCAGGCGCCCACCGGGCGCGATGGCGGAATCGAACGAGATCACCTTGATGCCGCGCTGCGCCGCCTTCTTGCCGAAGGGCACCAGCGCGTTGGCGTCGTCGGCCGCCACGATGATGCCATCGACTTTCTGGGCCAGCAGCGAGTCGAGCACCGCGATCTGGTCCTCGGCGGTCGGCTTGGTCGGGGCCGTATAGATGATCTCCATGCCGCCGATCGCCTTGGCGGCTTCGAGCGCGCCGTCGCGGCAGGCGTCGAAATAGGAGTTGCCGAGGTTCTTGACCACGAGCCCGACGCGCTTGTCGGCCGCGCGGGCGGCGGTGCCGAAGGCGAGAGGCAGCGTGATGCCGGCGGCACCGGCCGCCATCAGGCGCAGAACCTCACGGCGGTCTTGTCGGGATCTCGTGCTCACGGGCGTCGTCCTCCAGCTCCGGCCGTGGTCTCCGCCGCGGCTCGGACATCAGGCTATGGGCGTGGGAGACCGCGGTCAATCCGCCCGGTCGCTCCTCACGGGCGGAACTCAGGCTCCCTCCGTCTTGGCCGGGCTTGTCCCGGCCATCTACGCCGACGTGTTCGACTCCGGGGGTCGTTCAGGGGTCCCGACGCCTTCTATGAGGAGGGCGAGGATGCCGACGGCGTGGGTGGCCGGGACAAGCCCGGCCAGGACGAAGGGAGCTTGGACGGCCAGGAGACATCCGACAACCGCTCATCTGGAACGCGACCCCCCGCTACTCGGCTGGCAGCAGCTCGACCTTGATGCTGTCGCCCGGCGAGCCGCTGATCTGCAGGGAAGCGTCGCCGGCCTTCAGCGGGAACCGGACGCTCTTGCGGATGCCGGGGCAGTCCTTCTGTCCCGAGAAGGCCGAGGAGCGGACCTCGTGGCCGTCCTGCAGCATGTCGATCCAGGCCTCGTCCGAGAGCGTGAGCTGGTAGGTCCCGGCGACCGCGATGGGCGGCAGCTTGAAGACTCCGCCGAACGTGCCGTCGCCAGGCTTGTGGCCCGGCGGCTGGATGAAAGCCACCTCGGCCACCGGCTGGAGCTTGACGACCGCCGGATCCATGATGCCAGGCAGCGGCTTGCCCGGGGTGATGGACTCGAGCCCCGGCGTTGCGAAGGCCGACTGCTCGCGGGCGATCGACCATTTGAACTTGGCGCAGCCGCCCGAATCCTGGGCCCAGGCGGGTCCGGGCAGCAACGTCAGGCCGAGGAGGAGCGCGAGCCGGGTCGGGGACGCCATCAGCCCACCGCCACCATGACGTCGGACGCCTTGATGACGGCATAGGCCTCGATGCCGGCCTGGAGTCCGAGGTCGTCCACGGCCTCGTTGGTGACGGAAGACGTCACGATGACGCCGCCGCCGATGTCGATCCGCACATGGGCCGTGGTCTGGCCCTTAGACACTTCGAGGATCTTGCCCTTCAACTGATTGCGCGCGCTCAACCGCATGGTGATCTCCTCTGCCAGCACGCCGATCCATTAGGCGGGATCGCTTCCGCTGTCACGCCGTGGCGCCTATAGGGTTCCGGGACGCCGTGGGGGCCGGGCGGACGCGGATCCGCGAGTTTGACCGATGGCAGACTCTGTCGGTAACATCGCCCCGCGCCGTGCCCACGACGTCGCGCCCCCTCCGAGGTCGCTCATGCCAGATCCGTCCAACATCCGCATCGACGGCACGCGGTTTTGGGACAGTCTGATGGAGATGGCGAAGATCGGCGCGACGTCCAAGGGGGGCTGCAACCGCCTCACCCTGACCGATCTCGACCGCCAAGGCCGCGACCTCTTCGCGCGCTGGTGCGCCGAGGCGGGCCTCGGCATGACGGTCGACCGGATGGGCAACATGTTCGCCCGGCGCCGCGGCGAGGACGAGAGCCTGTCGCCCGTGGTGATGGGCAGCCATCTCGATACCCAGCCGACCGGTGGCAAGTTCGATGGCGTGCTGGGCGTTTTGGGCGCGCTCGAGGTGATGCGCTCCCTGAACGACCTCAACATCAGGACGCGCCGCCCGATCGAGGTCGCCAACTGGACCAACGAGGAGGGCTCGCGCTTTGCGCCCGCCATGGTGGCATCGGGCGTCTTCGCCGGCGCCTACACGCTGGAGGAGGCCTATGGCGTCAAGGATCGCGACGGGCTGAGGCTCGGCGACGAACTGAAGCGCATCGGCTTCAAGGGCGATGCGCCGGTCGGCGGCCGCGACATCCATGCCTTTTTCGAGCTCCACATCGAGCAGGGCCCCATCCTGGAGGACGAGGGGGTCGACATCGGCGTCGTCACGCACGGGCAGGGGCAGCGCTGGTACGAGGTCACGCTGAAAGGCTTCGAGAGCCATGCCGGCTCGACCCCGATGCCGCGCCGGCGCGACGCGCTCGTCGGAGCCGCCCGGGTCGTCGAACTGGTCAACCGCATCGGCCTCGCCCACCCGCCGCTGGCGGTCGCCACCACGGGCATGCTCA
Organism: uncultured Lichenihabitans sp.; assembly: GCA_964249275.1. Classification (GTDB taxonomy): domain Bacteria; phylum Pseudomonadota; class Alphaproteobacteria; order Rhizobiales; family Beijerinckiaceae; genus Lichenihabitans. The sequence continues at coordinate 13,896 of CAXUCF010000071.1, read as the reverse complement.
ACCCTCACCCGAACTCGCGCAACGTGATCCCGGGGGAGGTCTTCCTCGCCTGCGAGTTCCGCCACCCGGACGATGCGGTCCTGACCGTCATGGATCGTGCCTTGCGGGACGGCATCGCCGAGATCGCGGGCGCGGGGAAGCTGGAGGCCACGATCGAGCAGGTCTTCGCCTACGCGGCGGTCGCCTTCGATCCCGGCTGCGTCGGGGCCGTCCGTCGCGCTGCCGAGCGCTGCGGCCTCAGCCACCGCGACATCGTTTCGGGCGCCGGGCATGACGCTTGCTACATGGCCCGGGTGGCGCCGACCGCGATGATCTTCACGCCCTGCGTCGATGGGGTGAGCCACAACGAGGCCGAGGAGATCTCGCCGGCCTGGGCCAGCGCCGGGGCGGCGGTGCTGCTGCATGCCGTTCTGGACAAAGCCGAGATCGTCGGCTGACCGCCGAGGGACATCAACACGGGGACCGCATCCATGTCGACGGTGATCAAGGGCGGGACGGTGGTGACGGCGTCGCGCAGCTTCGCGGCCGACGTATTGATCGATGGCGAGCGGATCGCCGCGGTCGGCCCGAACCTCCCGGGCGACAAGGTCATCGACGCCGCCGGCTGCCACGTGATGCCGGGTGGTATCGACCCCCACACCCACCTCGAAATGCCGTTTATGGGCACGACCACGGCCGACAACTATGACACCGGGACCAAGGCCGCGTTGGCCGGCGGCACCACCATGGTGGTGGATTTCTGCATCCCGGCCCATGGGCAGAAGCTGCTCGACGCCTGGGCCGATTGGGACCGGCGCTCGGCCACGGCGCGGACCGATTATGCCTACCACATGTGCATCGTCTCCTGGTCGGACGCTATCCGCGAGGAGATGGCCGCGGTGGTGGCCAAGGGCGTGACCACGTTCAAGCATTTCATGGCCTACAAAGGCGCCCTGATGGTCAACGACGAGGAACTGTTCGCCTCGTTCAAGCGCTGCGCCGAACTCGGCGCCATGCCGCTGGTCCATGCTGAGAACGGCGACGTCGTGGCGGCGCTGCAGACGGAACTGCTGGCGTCCGGCATCACGGGCCCCGAGGGTCACGCCTATTCGCGCCCGCCGGAGGTCGAGGGCGAGGCCGCCAACCGGGCCGTCATGCTGGCCGACCAGGCCGGTGTGCCGCTTTACGTCGTCCATACGTCGTCGACCGAGGCCCACGAGGCCATCCGGCGCGCCCGTTCGCTCGGCCAACGGGTCTATGGTGAGCCCCTGATCCAGCACCTGGTGCTGGACGAGACCGAATATCTCCACGCGGACTGGGACCATGCGGCGCGGCGTGTGATGTCACCCCCGTTCCGGGACAGGAAGCACCAGGACGACCTGTGGAACGGCCTGCGGGCCGGCTCGCTCCAGGTCGTGGCGACCGATCACTGCGCTTTCACGACCGAGCAGAAACGCTCCGGCCGCGGGGATTTCACGAAGATCCCCAACGGTACCGGCGGGCTCGAAGACCGCATGCCGGTGCTGTGGACCCGCGGCGTCGGGGCCGGGCGGCTGACCGCGAACGAGTTCGTCGCCGTCACCTCGACCAACATCGCCCGCATCCTCAACCTTTATCCCCGCAAGGGCGCCATCGCGGCCGGGGCCGATGCCGACATCGTGGTCTGGGACCCCAAAGCCAAGAAGACCATCTCGGCCTCCACCCAGCATTCCGCCATTGATTACAACGTCTTCGAGGGGTTCGCGGTCGAGGGTCTGCCCCGCACGACGCTGTCGCGCGGCGAGGTCGCTTACCACGACGGCACCGTCTCGGTGGAACCCGGCCGCGGACGCTTCGTGCCGCGGCAGCCCTTCACGCCGGAGGCCAGCGCCTTGCGCCGTTGGCGGGGTGCTCACGCGCCGAAACCGGTCGCCCGCTGAGGGTCACGATGAGACGGATGCTTTACGGTTCGCAAACGGAACCTGGTGACCCGGCTTTCCGGAAGCACCTGTTTCCTCGGGTACCCTGACCATGAATGTCGCGGTCGCCCCGGAGCGCTCGGAGTTCGCCGCAACGGCGACCCCCGCCATCGCGGCCGACGACCTGTCTCTGGTGTTCGAGACGGCCGACGGGCCCGTTCATGCCCTGTCGCATGTGTCGCTGACCGTGATGCCCGGGGAGTTCGTGTCGCTGATCGGACCTTCGGGTTGCGGCAAGACCACCTTGCTGCGCGTCATCGGCGACCTCGAAAGCGCCACCTCGGGGAAGATTGCGGTCAAGGGCATGGGCCCGCGCGAAGCGCGGCTCAGGCGCTCATACGGCTACGTCTTCCAGGCCCCCGCGCTCTACCCCTGGCGCACGGTGGGCCGCAACATCGCCCTGCCGCTCGAAATCATGGGCTATGACCGCGAGGAGCGGCGCGCCCGGGTCGAGGCCGGCCTGTCGCTCGTCAACCTGACCGGCTTTGCCAACAAGTTTCCCTGGCAGCTCTCGGGCGGCATGCAGCAGCGCGCCTCCATCGCCCGCGCCCTGTCGTTCGATCCCGACCTCCTGCTCATGGACGAGCCCTTCGGCGCCCTCGACGAGATCGTGCGCGACAAGCTGAACGAGCAGTTGCTGCGCCTCTGGGAGCAGACCTCCAAGACCGTGGTGTTCGTCACCCATTCGATCCCCGAAGCCGTGTTCCTGTCGACCCGGATCATCGTCATGTCGCCCCGGCCCGGACGAGTGCAGGACGTCGTCGACTGCGATTTCCCGCGTGATCGAACGCTCGACATCCGCGAAACTCCCGCGTTCCTCGATGTGGCGCATCGGGTGCGCCAGGGTTTGCGGGCCGGCCACGCCTATGTCGATTGAGGCCAGGGCCAGGGCCGGCGCCCTGCCATCCGCGGCGCGCTTGCCGAGGCTCGGCGCGGGCGGGCGACGGCTCGCCGGGGCTGGGATTCCCATCGCTGTCGTCGTGCTGGCCATTCTGGCGGTCTGGTACCTGGCGGCCGTAGGATTGAACGCGGACCTGCAGCGCGACGCCTTCGGCAATGCCGGCAATGCGGACTACGGTTGGCGGGACTTCGTGGCCGGCACCTGGGCGCAGGACCACCCGCGCCTGCCGGCCCCGCACCAGATCGCGGCCGAGATCGCCAAATCGGTGTTCGAGACACCCGTCACCTCGAAGCGCAGCCTGGTGTTCCATGTCGGCATCACCCTTGAGGCGACGGCACTCGGCTTCCTGCTCGGCGCCGCGGTCGGCTTCGGCCTGAGCGTCCTCATCGTTCACGTCCCGAGTCTCGATCGGGGCATGATGCCCTGGATCATCGCGTCCCAGACCGTGCCGATCGTGGCGCTGGCGCCCATGATCGTCGTGATCATGAACCAGTTCGCGGTCACGGGCCTGCTGCCCAAGGCCGTGATCGCGGCCTACCTCTCGTTCTTCCCCGTCACGGTCGGCATGGTGAAGGGCTTGCGCTCGCCCGACCTGCTGCAATGCGACCTGCTGCGGACCTACTCGGCCTCGGCTCTGCAGACCTTGGGCAAGCTGCGGCTGCCGGCGAGCCTGCCCTTCCTCTTCGCGAGCCTGAAGATCGGGGTCGCGGCGAGCCTCGTCGGCACTGTCGTGGCCGAAGTGACGAAAAGCGAGGACGGCGGCCTCGGGGCGCGTCTCCTGGCCGGGTCCTACTATGGGCAGACCGTGCAGATCTGGGCCGCACTGCTGGTCGCGGCCTTCTGCGGCGCCGTGCTGGTGGGGCTCGTGGAACTCGCGGAGCGGCTGCTCGCGCCGGCTGGAGCAGGGCGACCGTGAGGGGTCCGGCCTATTGGCTCGGCTGCGGCGCGGTCTGGATCGCGGCCTGGGTCCTCGTCGAGCTGATCGTCTGGCGGGCGCCGCGGCACGGCTGGTTCGGGCGGGTCGCTGCGATCGCCGTGCCGGTGATCTTCGGCGCCACCGTGCTGTTCTGGTGGGAGATGGCGGTTCGCGGCCTCGGCGTGCCGGGCGTGATCCTGCCGCCCCCGTCCGCCATCGTGGCGAGGCTCGTGGGATCACCGGTGCTGCTGGCCCGGGATTTCGTGCAGACCTTCAAGGGCCTTGCGGCCGGCTACGGGGCGGGCTGCGGAGCGGGGCTGCTGGTGGCACTGCTGATCGACCGCGTGCCCTTCCTGCAGCGCGGGCTGCTGCCGCTCGGCACGCTGGTGTCGGCCCTGCCGATCGTCGGCGTCGCGCCCATCATGGTCATGTGGTTCGGGTTCGACTGGCCGTCCAAGGCCGCTGTCGTCTCGATCATGACCTTCTTCCCCATGCTGGTGAACTGCAACGCCGGGCTTTCCGCCTCCGGACAAGTGGAACGCGACCTGATGAGCACCTACGCGGCCTCATACGGGGCGACGCTGACGAAGCTGCGCCTGCCGGCCGCGCTGCCCTTCGTATTCAACGGGCTCAAGATCAACACCACCCTGGCGCTGATCGGCGCCATCGTGGCGGAATTCTTCGGCACGCCGATCGTCGGCATGGGGTTTCGCATCAATGTGGAGGTGGGTCGCATGAACATCGACATGGTCTGGGCCACCATCGCGGTGGCGGCACTGTCGGGTTCGCTGCTCTATGGGCTGGTCGCCACTCTCGAGCGGCGCGCGACTTTCTGGCATCCGTCCTATCGCGGTCGCCAGTCCTGATCTCAAAGGGAGGAAAACAGCATGAGAACGACGATATGCGGGCTGGCGGCCTTGGCGGTCGCGAGCTTCGGAACCTTGCAGGGCGCCCGTGCCGCCGACAAGCTGACGTTGCAGCTGAAGTGGGTCGCGGACGCGCAGTTCGCCGGCTACTATGTGGCCAAGGACAAGGGGTTCTACAAGGACGCTGGGCTCGACGTGACGATCAAGCCGGGCGGCCCCGACATCAATCCCGAGCAGGTGCTGGCGGGCGGCGGCGCCGACGTTGCGGTCGACTGGATGCCGTCGGCCCTCGCGACCCGCGAGAAGGGATCGCCCGTCGTCAACATCGCCCAGCCGTTCAAGCGCTCCGGCCTGCAACTGACCTGCCGGGCCGATTCCGGGGTCAAGACTCCGGCCGAGTTCCCGGGCCACACGCTCGGCGTCTGGTTTTACGGCAACGAATATCCGTTCCTGGCGTGGATGGCGAAGCTCGGGGTGAAGACCGACGGTTCTCCGACGGGCGTGACCGTGCTGAAGCAGGGCTTCAACGTCGACCCTCTGCTGCAGAAGCAGGCAGCCTGCATTTCGACGATGACGTACAACGAATACTGGCAGTTGATCGAGGCCGGGATGAAGCCGGCCCAACTCACCGTGTTCAACTACACGGACCAGGGTGTGTCCACGATGGAGGACGGGCTCTACACGCTCGACGGCAAGATCAAGGATCCGGCCGACCTCGACAAGATGGCCCGCTTCGTCAAGGCCAGCATGAAGGGCTGGGACTACGCGCAGGCGCATGCCGACGAGGCCGTCAAGATCGTGCTCGATAACGACACGTCCGGCGCCCAAACCGAACTGCACCAGAAGCACATGATGGAGGACGTCAACAAGTTGACGGCGGGCGCCACGGGCGTGCTCGACCCGACCGATTATGCCCGCACCGTCAAGGTGCTGCTGTCGTCGGGTTCCGATCCGGTCATCACCAAGGAACCGCAGGGCGCCTGGACCCATGCCGTGACCGACACGGCGGGGCTGGCCGCGAGATGACCCCTGAAGCCGCACCCACTATGCGGCCCTTTTAACCCGGGGTTGAAGAACAAGACTCGCTTCGGCCATCATGACTCCCAATCCGGTCATCGTGTCACCCCGATCGACCGGCAGAACGGCAGCCGTCGAGACCGTTGCCGAGAATCCGGGAGGGCTATGATGCTGGTGGCCGATATCCTCCACTCATGCACCCACGAGCACATTGCCGCGGCTGCTGTCGCGTCGATCGGCGGGGATTTTGCCGCCGCGATGCGGTCCGCAGCTGTGCGGTCCGGCCTTTCGGTGGGCGCCCTGACGGCGTCGATTGTGTCAGGCTTCGCCATCGACGCAACCGAACGCGATTGGCGCCAGCTTACGGACGCCATGGCGGACGAGGATCAACCGCTGCTCAGTGGGTTGCGCGCCATTGCCGAGCGCATGTTGCGGAAGCGCGCCGAACTGGGACGAGATCCGGCCACGCGCCGAGGGCGCGTCCCGGTTCCCCATGCCGCGGCCTATGCCGTGACCCTCTGCGGCCTCGGCTGACCGGGTCCAACGGTCCTTGCATCGTAGGATGAAAAGGATCGCGGTTCGATGAGCCGGAAGCTTCCGTGCGGACCGAACCTGCACTAGATCCCGCGTGACAAGAGGGCAGGGTGGGCCGACGACGGCTCGAGGGAAGAGTCCTCGCTCTCTCCGTCCGAAACCCCTGGACCGCCGCAGGAACGAGGAACGGGATGGGTCTGCGCCTCTACAACACGCTGACGCGACGCAAGGACGATTTCACGCCGCTCGATCCCGAGCGGGTGAGGCTCTACGTCTGCGGCCCCACGGTCTACGACCGCGCCCATATCGGCAATGCCCGGCCCGTGATCGTGTTCGACGTGCTGTTCCGGCTGCTCCGCCACCTCTACGGCCCGGACCACGTCGTCTACGCCCGCAACATCACCGATATCGATGACAAGATCATAGCGCGCGCGGCCGAACGTGGCCTCGGCATCCGCGACATCACCGAGGAGACGGCCCGCGGCTTCGCCGAGGATGTCGCGGCATTGGGTTGCTTGGTTCCGACCGTCGAGCCGCGCGCCACCGACCATATCCCGGAGATGATCGCCGTCACGGAGCGGCTCGTCGCGTCGGGCCACGCCTATACGGCGGAGGGTCACGTGCTCTTCGCCGTGGATTCGATGGCCGATTACGGCAGGCTGTCGCATCGCACGCTCGACGAGATGCTGGCCGGCGCGCGCGTCGAGGTGGCGCCCTACAAGCGCGCCGACGGCGACTTCGTGCTGTGGAAGCCCTCGACGCCGGACGAGCCCGGCTGGGAGAGCCCGTGGGGTCGCGGCCGCCCGGGCTGGCATCTCGAATGCTCGGCCATGACGTGGAAGCACCTCGGCGAGACCTTCGACATCCACGGCGGCGGCATCGACCTGATCTTTCCGCACCACGAGAACGAGTTGGCGCAGAGCTGCTGCGCCTTCGACCGGCCCTTCATGGCCCAGATTTGGATGCACAACGGCTTTCTCCAGGTCGAGGGCCAGAAGATGTCGAAGTCGCTCGGCAACTTCATCACCATCCGCGAGCTCCTCGACACGGAGACGTTCGGCGGTCGCTCCTGGCCGGGCGAAGCGCTGCGCCTCGCCATGTTGCGCACCCACTACCGCCAGCCGATCGACTGGACGCTGAAGGCGCTGGAGGAGGCGGAACGGACGCTGGACCGGTGGTACGGGCTCATCGAAGGGGCCGACCTCGCCGCCGGCCCCGCGTCGAGCGTCTTCGATGAACTGTCGGATGACCTCAACACGCCGGCGGCGATCGCTGAATTGCACGCCCTTTTCGGCAGAGTGGGAGACAAGGATGCGGGCGGGGAGGCGTTGGCGTCGGCCCGCATGCTGGGTCTCTTGGGGGAAACGCCGTCGGCCTGGCGGGCGCGCCGGGAGGCGGGGGCCGGCCTCGATCCGGCGGCGGTCGAGCGTCTGGTGGACGCCCGGCTCGCGGCGCGCCGATCCAGGCAATGGGCCGAGTCGGACCGCATCCGCGACGAACTCGCCGCCATGGGCGTCGCGCTCAAGGACAACAAGGACGGCACCACGAGCTGGGACGTGGGCCGGAAGGGAGCCCCGTGATGCCGAAACCCGATCGGACGCCGGCCCTGCGGCCCATGCTGCCGGCCGACGTCGCCATGTTGGCCGCAATCTACCGGGCCAGCGTCGAGGATCTGACGGCCGAGGACTACGACGAGAACCAGCGCAACGCCTGGGCGGCGCTTGCCGCCGACGAGCCGCGCTTCGGCGAGAAGCTCGGCGCCCTGCTGACTCTGGTGGCCACCATGTCCGGAGCGCCGGCCGCCTTCGCGTCGCTGAAGGGCAACGACCGGATCGACATGGTCTACGTCTATCCGGCGCTGGCCGGGCAGGGGCTCGGCACGCTGCTGGTCGATGCCTTGGAGAAGCTCGCCAAGGCGCGAGGCGCGAAGTCGTTGTCGGTCGACGCCAGCGACACGGCGCGCGCCTTCTTCGAGCGCCGCGGCTACAAGGCCCAGAGCCGAAACTCCGTGCCGATCAACGGCGAATGGCTGGCCAACACGACGCTGGAGTTGCGGTTCGAGGCGGCGGAGCAGGGTTGATGCTGCTCCGATCGGATGACAAGGTGACGGCGATCTCGAAGAGCCGATCGAAGCCGCAGAGGAAGCCTCGGTGACGTGGTGGACTGCGTCCTCGGGGCACCTCATAGTGACGTTCGTAAGGTCGAGGAGATGCTTTTTGATCGCGAAGCTCTGATATCGGGCCTCGGTGAACTCGGTTCCGCAGCCTACGCGGCAGGAAAGGTCATCGACCTTTGCGTGTACGGTGGCTCATGCCTGATGCTGGTCTCCGACTTCAGGGTCGCGAGCGCCGACGTCGATGCGGTCGCCACCACCGACCAGCCCTTCGTCGACCGGATCGCCGACGCCATAGCCGAACGACGCGGTTGGCCGAAGGACTGGTTGAACGACGGCGTGCGGACCTATCTCAGCCCGTACGCCGACGTCTCCGACGATCACCTCCTCACAGGAACATACCCGTCGGAGCGACAGCCCGGCATCCGGGTGTATGTCCCGACCCCGGAATACATGCTGGCCATGAAGCTGATGGCGATGAGGATCGACGAGGCCTCCGGCGGCAAGGACAAGGACGACATCCTCGACCTCATCGACGTCGTCGGGATAGGCACGAAAGCTGCCCTCATGGAGATGGCTGCCGCCTACTACCCGGAAGCGAAGGCGAGCGCCAAGCTGCTGTTGTCGGCCGACAGCCTGGTTGCCGAAGGCCAAGCAAGGAGAAAAGGTCGTCATGTACCGCCCAGATACCTTGGCAGAAGTGGCGGAGGCGGCGAAGGCCGGGAATGACCGGATGCGGATCGCCCTTGCCGGGTTCCTCGACGGGTTCTACCTCCGCGTGGCCGACCGCCAGGGCATGATCGACGTCGCTCCCGCGATTACGGGAGAGCGGCTCGTCGACGCCTACCTCGGCGCCGTGGGTGAGCACCTGGCGAGGCGATGGGAGCTACGGGTTCCCGCGTGGACGGACGATCGCCGACGCGTCCTCGACAAGCCGGTCTTCGCCGGCGGCCTCGAGCCGCTCAAGGCGCTGCTCTTGGCCCAGAGCCCGCTCGCGTTCCGCAGGAGGATGATCTTCGTCGAACACGAACCACTGCGACGGGCGAGGATGCCTCGCTGACGACGCGGCGGCACCGGCGATCCCGCCTGCCATCTCCGGTCTCTCCCGTCGTGCTTCCACTGGCGGCTTCTCGCCCTCCGCGTTCTCACGAACATCAAGGTCGATGCCCAGGATCTCGGCCGCACCCGGATCTACTTCCTCAAGGCGCTGCGGCCGAGGTGGCCCTGACCTCCTCACCGCAGACGGCGCGCGACCCGCGCGCGGGCGACGGCACGCGGCCCGGGGACGGCTCAAGCTCGCGATCATCCTCCTGATCGGCTGATGCCGTACTCAACCCCTCGGCTTGCCTCCGCCGGACCCTCCGCCTATGTGCTGGGCGGCAAACAAACCGTGAGGCCGAAATGGATCTGCGCCGTCGTGATGTTCTCCTGGCCGCCTCGGCCGCACTGGCGCTGGGCGCCGTCCCGGCCCGCGCCGATGACGACACCGTCTACATGGACACCAAGGACGGCCGCATCACGATCCAGCTCTTGCCCAACCTCGCGCCCAACCACGTGAAGCAGATCGAGAAGCTGGTGAGCGACCACTTCTATGACGGGATCGTGTTTCACCGCGTGATCGGCGGCTTCATGGCCCAGACCGGCGACCCGACCGGTACCGGCATGGGCGGCTCCAAGCTGCCCGATCTGAAGGCCGAGTTCACCGACACGCCGTTCAAGCGCGGCACGCTCGGCATGGCACGATCATCCAACCCCGATTCGGCCAACTCGCAATTTTTCATTTGTCTCGGCGATGCGCCTTTCCTCAACGGGCAATATACGGTGATCGGGCAGGTCACGGCCGGGATGGATGTGGTCGACAAGATCAAGAAAGGCGCGTCCGACGACAACGGCAAGGTCACGAGCCCGGACAAGATCGTCAAGATGCGCATGGCTTCGGCCAAATAGACCGGCGTTGCAGGCCGCGAGATGGATCACGCTGGCGCTTGTCATGGTGCACGCCATGGGGCCCACCGAAGCAGCGCCGGTGCGGACGGACCCCGTCTTGCCGCGGCCCGTTGCCCCTCTGCTGCGGCCCCATGCGGCCCCGCTCCGGCCAGCGTTGCGCGGACCTCGCGGCCGCCGCTTCCGCCCGTTCTTCGGCCGGCCGCGCTTCGCACCCAACACGCCGCCCTACCTCTTGGCGCCGCCGCCGCCCGACGAGTTCATCCAGACTCCGGGCGAGCGGATCTCGCCGCTGATCGAGGACCAGCCCTTTTCGGAGCCGCCGCTGCCTGGAGGGTTCATTCTGACGGTCGCGGTCGGAGCCGGACAGACCTTCACGGTGCCGGCTACGCTGAACCGTTACGTCGACGTCGGCCAGGCTCTCGGTCGTTGTTTCCCGCCGCCCGAGGGCCTGACCTGGCGTTCCATCACCCTCAGGGTCAATTTCAAGCGCGACGGCTCGGTCTTCGGCCTGCCGCGCATTCCCTACAGCGATGCCGGCACGGCGGAGCAGAAGTCCGACCTTGCGCATTCGCTGTTGGCGGGCCTTAAACGCTGCACGCCGCTACCCCTTTCCCCATCGCTCGGCGCGGCGGTCGCGGGAGAGATCTTCGCCATCCGTTTCATTCATCAGGACAAGAGATGACCGACACCAACACGCTGACGCTGGACACCACCACGGGCCCCGTCGTCGTCAAGCTTCGCCCGGACCTTGCGCCCGGTCACGTCGAGCACATCAAGAAGCTCGTCGGGGAGAAGTTCTACGACGGGATCATCTTCCACCGGGTCATCGAGGGCTTCATGGCCCAGACCGGCTGCCCCGATGGTCGCGGCACAGGCGGGTCCAAGTACCCCAACCTCAAGGCCGAGTTCAGCGCCGAGCCGCATGTCCGCGGCATCTGTTCCATGGCGCGTTCCTCCAGCCCCAATTCGGCCAACTCGCAGTTTTTCATCTGCTTCGATGACGCGCGCTTCCTCGACAAGCAATATACCGTGTGGGGGCAGGTCGTGTCCGGTATGGAGAATGTCGACAAGATCAATCGCGGCGAACCCCCGCGCGAGCCGGACCGCATCACCACGGCGACCTTGAGCTGATCCCGGGTTCCTCGCATTCCCCCGTGCAACGGCCCGGTCCGCCCTCGGCGCACCGGGCCTCGGCTTTCGCACCATCCATGCTCGTCGATGCCTTCGACTTCGAACTCCCCGACGCCGCGATCGCGCTGCGTCCGGCGAAGCCGCGCGACGCCGCCCGCCTGCTCACGGTCCGCCCGGGGGCGCCCGTGCCATTCGCCGATCGCGGGATCCGCGACCTGCCCGACCTGCTCCAATCCGGCGACGCGCTGGTCGTCAACGACACCCGGGTCGTGCCGGCCCGCCTGTTCGGCATCCGCAGGCGGGGCAAGGCCGCAGCACGGATCGAGGTTACGCTGCACCGGCGCGACGCACCGGACCGCTGGCGGGCGTTCATCCGGCCTGCCAAGCGCCTCGCGGAGGGCGACGTCCTGCTGTTCGGGGCGGATGACGAGGCTCTAACCGCAAGGGCCACGGACAAGGATGGCGGCGAGGTGAGCCTCATCTTCGACCGCGGCGGCGAAGCCCTCGATGCCGCGACGGCGCGTGTCGGCCAGATGCCGTTGCCCCCCTATATCGAGCATCGTCGCGCCGGCGACCCCGCGGACGCGGCCGACTACCAGACCCTGTTCGCGGACCATCCCGGCGCCGTGGCGGCACCGACGGCCGGGCTTCATTTCACCCCCGAACTGGTCTCGGCCCTCGAGCGCCGCGGCGTGTCGCTCCACCGCGTCACGCTCCATGTCGGCGCCGGCACCTTCCTGCCGGTGAAGTCCGCGACGACGGAGGGGCACCGTATGCACAGCGAGATCGGCGCCATATCGCCCGACACGGCGGAGAGCCTCGCTGCCGTGCGCCGTCGCGGGGGTCGCGTCGTCGCGGTCGGTACCACCGTGTTGCGCATCCTTGAAAGCGCGACCGGCCCGGATGGCGTGGTGCGGCCCTTCTCGGGCGCGACCTCGATCTTCATCACGCCCGGCTACCGGTTTCGCGCCGTGGACCTGCTGATCACCAACTTCCACCTGCCGCGCTCGACGCTGTTCATGCTGGTCAGCGCCTTCTCGGGTCTCGACACGATGCGGAGCGCCTACGCTCACGCGATCCGGGCCGGCTATCGGTTCTACTCCTACGGCGACGCGAGCCTGTTGTGGCCCGCGCCCGGCGCGGCGGCACCGGTTCCGGGCCATGCGCGATGACAGCCGATTTCCGCTATGAACTCCTGGGCCAGGACGGCGCTGCCAGAACCGGCCGGATCCACACGGGCCGGGGGGCCATCCGCACACCGGCCTTCATGCCGGTCGGCACGGCCGGCACGGTCAAAGCCATGTACATGGACCAGGTGCGGGCACTCGGGGCCGACATCGTGCTGGGCAACACTTACCACCTCATGGTGCGGCCGGGCGCCGAGCGGGTGGCGGAACTCGGCGGGCTGCACCGGTTCAGCACCTGGTCGGGTCCGATCCTCACGGATTCGGGGGGCTTCCAGGTCATGTCGCTCGCCAAGCTGCGCAAGCTCGACGAGACGGGCGTCACCTTCCAGTCCCACATCGACGGCAGCCGTCATCAGCTCACGCCCGAGCGCTCGATGCAGATCCAGGCGCTGCTCGGCTCCGACATCCACATGCAACTCGACGAATGCGTCCGCCTGCCCGCCACCGACGCGGAGGTGGAGCGCGCCATGCTCCTGTCGCTGCGCTGGGCCGAGCGGTCGCTCGCGGCCTTCGAGGGCCGCTCCGGGCGCGCCCTCTTCGGCATTGTCCAGGGCGGGACAGTCGCCTCATCGCGGGTGCGGAGCGCGAGGGCCCTGGCCGACATGCCTTTCGGCGGCCTCGCCATCGGGGGCCTCGCTGTCGGCGAGCCGCAAGCCGATATGCTGAGTACGATCGAGACCGTCGAGCCGCATCTCCCGGCCGCCAAGCCGCGCTATCTCATGGGGGTCGGCACGCCCGAGGACCTCGTCGAAGCCGTACGGCGCGGCGTCGACATGTTCGACTGCGTGATGCCGACCCGGGCCGGGCGCCACGGCCTCGCCTATACGCGCTTCGGCAAGGTCAACCTGCGCAATGCCCGCCATGCCGCCGACCCGCAGCCACTCGACCCGGCCTCGGACTGCCCGGCCGCCCGCGACTATTCCCGCGCCTACCTGCACCACCTCGTGAAGTCAGGGGAGATCCTCGGCATGATGCTTCTGAGCTGGGTCAACCTCAGCTACTACCAGTCGCTCATGGCGGGGCTGCGCGCCGCCATCGCGGAGCACCGGCTCGCCGGCTTCGTCGCCGCCACTAAGGCAGGCTGGGCCGGCGATCTCGCGGCGTGACGCGCGTGCGGCGACCACCCGTGAGTTGCGGTGGGAGCTAGGTCCCGTGCTCCGTGCCTGAGATCCGCAGGGTGAACAGACGCCGTTGTGCCTCGCTTTCACCTCCATCAGCCATTCAGGACGGTTCCAGAATCGAGCACCGACGTCGCGCAGCATGTCCCCGGATGCACGGACAGCTTCGGGCTGGGCAGCAGGGGAATCGGGTGAAGGAATCATGCGGCGATGAGGCCTGCGAGGAAGT
>CAXUCF010000070.1:5875-19681 GCA_964249275.1 uncultured Lichenihabitans sp. | reverse complement strand
TCTCCCGCGTGCAGGGCCCGTTCGTCAGCGACGGCTAGGTCGAGAAAGTGGTGGCGCATCTCAAGGCCCAGGGCCATCCGGCCTATCTCGACGTGGTGGTGGCCGAGGAGGGGGCCGACGACGGCAAGGCGGAGGTCGCCGACGACAAGCCCGTGTTCGACAAATCCGCGATGGGCAGCGGCGGGGACGAAGATACCGAACTCTACGACCAGGCCGTCAAGGTGGTGCTGCGCGACAAGAAATGCTCCACCTCCTACATCCAGCGCCGCCTGCAGGTCGGCTACAACAAGGCCGCCTCGCTGGTCGAGCGCATGGAGAAGGAGGGCATCGTGGGCCAGGCCAACAACGCGGGCAAACGCGAGATCCTCGTCTACAGCCGCGACCTGCGCTTCACGGAAAGCCGCGATGGGGAGGAATGAGGCGGCCGTCGTAGTCCGAAGCGGCGAGGGCCCGCCCCGGCGCGGGCCCTCCGCCTCCACGTCGCGAGTCCCTTGCCCTCGGGCAGGAAAGATGCCCCGCCCGCCTCACGCGGGCATCAGGGCCGTGGTCTGCTCGGGGGCACCGACGAAGGCGAACGGGTTGCAGACCTGCCGGCGCAACAATCGGTTCCTGCCGGCCTGCGAGAGCCCGGCCTCGTCGCAGACGACGTCCCAGGATCGGAGGATGCCGCACCCAGGCGAAGACCGCGGCGGGCGCGCGGTCAGAAATCATCGTCGACCGCCGCCGATGGCGCCTTGCGGATGGCGCGCGGCAGAAGCGCCATGGTCCGTCGATTAGCTTCGACGCGAGAGCCGAGGTCCCGAGCCTCCGGCTCTATCAGCGGTAACCCCAGGATGGCCGCGACCTCGAACACGCTGCCGATGGCGCAGGAGGGATCCCCCTTCTCGATGCGGTGGAGGAGCCCACGGGAGATCCCACCGCGGTCTGCGAGATCGGCTGCGGTGATCCGTTGCTCGAGCCGATGGTCGCGAAATCATCAGCTCCCGACTTGACTGCAGGGCCGGGGTGGGCTTAATCGATATCGTCAAACTCGTTTAAGGATGCGATTCATGACGAAGCTCGTGCCCTCAAGGCCGGACGGCATGCTCGATGCCTTGGCCGACTTCAATTTGCGCCCTGGCGATACGTTCAAAATCGTCTCATCGAAGGGGGTGTTGTCGGTTCACAAGCGCAAGCCGTCCGGCGAGGTGCAATCCCTCCGCGTTAGGGCGAAGGGCAGCTTCCGGCAGTCGACAAGCTTTGATCCGGGACAGATCAATATCGAGGAAAGGCGTGCCCTGGAACAGGAAATGACGAAAGCGGGGTTGTCCCAGGCAGAGGTAGCCGATCTTCTCGGCGTTTCGCAGGCGACGGTGTCGCTCGATCTTCGGAAGATCAAGGCGAAGGGAAAGAAGGGAAACTAAGTTGGGCGCTCTCCAACATGGTCTAAATAAAAAAAGGCACCCCGAAGGGTGCCTTTGACTGGGAAGTCGGGAATCCGTCACCCGGAGGTGACTGCCGATTAGGCCCCGACTTTTCAGCCGTGAAAATATGGGAATGAAGCGCTGATGTCAAGGGTTTTAGAGGACGAGGACGTGGCCTCGATCACGATCCTGCTCTCCCCCGAAAGGCTCGCAGCGCTCACAACGCTAACCGGGTCAACCCGCGTTGCGATCGAGCTGCACCAGCAGACGCTGAGCCTAAGCGCCAGCCTGATGAGCATGATGGCCTGTGTGGAGCTGGCGCTCCGCAACACCGCCTCCGAGAACCTGACGGCGTTCTTTGGCGCTCCTGGATGGCTGACCCACCCGCCGGCGCCTTTTCAGTGGCGCGATATCGAAAACAAAAACGCCCAGAAAGCCCTCGATAGCGCGCGGCGCTCTGAATATTCCAAAATGAGCCAGGCGCAGAAGGCTGCCCTCGATGCGACGGCCTTCCCGCACGGGCGTCCGCCCAACACCTCGCATTTGCGCCGCGCGGTACTGCGCCGGCGCCAGATTCCTGTCTCGGATGGCAAGGTGATTGCAGAGACAACCTTGTACTTCTGGAAGCGGCTTTACAGTCCAGATTATGAGCAGACGCTCTGGCGCACGACACTCAAGCGGACCTTTCCGAACAAAAAGGTTAAGCGGGCGCAGATCGCGGAAAAGCTGGAGGATATTTATCAGGCACGCAATCGTCTCGCACATCACGAGCCGGTCTTACATAAGCGCTTTCGTGACACGGTCGCTGCGATCGAGTTCCTGGTCGAAAACATGGGCGTCACGACGCCCAGCAAAGACACACCGCTCGCGAAGCTCATTGCCGGCGATCTGGAACAGGTGAAGGAGAAGGCGCAGCGCCTTCATGATCGGCTAGTGTCGTTTCACGCCACCCAGGGCGGCGGGCCTTAGCTAGTCACCCGCAGGCGTCCCTGCACTGGCCGTGGTCCGCCAAGACCTCGATCACCAGCACTGCTCGACCGTGCCATAGGCGCAGCTCTTCACCCGGAGCTGCGAGGGCCGGCTGGCGACCATGTCACTATCGCGCATAAGGGTTCCTTTTCGCGCGATCGGCGTCGTGCAGAAATCTTGACTTTTGCGCCAAGCGGAAGGGCAGCTTTCGCCTTAAGCAGCGGTCGTTCGGGGTCGAGTGTGCGAGAGCCCGCAAGGGGTCGCACTCGGCCATTCTGCCACGCGTTACGGACACCGCGGAGAGGTCTGCGAACAGCCCGGCATCCATCCAGCCCGTCAATCCTCGGTGCCGAGCCGCTGGTTCGATCCTCGCCCGGTCGGCATCATGCTGCGGCGGTCGGTCTCTCCGCTTCATTACAAACTACCGACGCCAAATTGCACTACGCGCATTTCGACTACGGCGCCCCCTTCGCATCACGCAAAGCCGGGACGATGACAAGGCGCCTTGGTTGCGAGAGGGCAGTGGCGAGCGGACCGGATCCGCGGCGCTTCCAATCGATGCTACGCTACGAATCGGAGCGACGCGGCACGGATGAAGCCTGCATCCGCCGCCCCTCGATGAGGCTGTTCAGCCCATCCGGCTGATTCAGCCATAAGTTGAACTAGTAATTCGTCGAGGACCGACGGCTTCGCAACCGATTGCACCCTTACCGCCTCGACAGTTCGCCGAGCCCCTTAGCACACCGACAGCCGTCGCGTCCTCACCCGTTCCCCGCCGGCGCCAGGTCCAGCACGGGCGTGGTCTGCCCGCCGAGGAAATCCGGGTGCTTGGCCGTGGTGTCGAAGAAGGCCGTCGTCTTGAAGAGTTCGTACTTGCCCTGGGCGGCGGCCTCCTGGGTCTTGGCGAGAAGCGCCGTCATCTCGGGCTCGGCCATCGGCTTGAAGCTCTTGGCTACCGCAAAGGCCTGGTCCATCGAGCGGCGGTCGTCGATGCCGGTGATCAGCACCGACACCGGGAGGTTCAGCGAGAAGTTCAGGCATTCCACGGCCGTCACGGTGCCGCTCTTCAGGATCACCCCGTCGCCGAGCGACTTCATGCCGAGGATGGCGATGCCCTGCTGCACGGCGACGGGCGCCACGAGCTGGCCGAAGGAGCGGAAGTGGGCGTCCATCACGTTGATGGGCATCTGCACCGTGTCGAAGTGGAAGCCGTGTTTCCGCGCCACCTCCAGCATGTAGAGGTGGATGCGCGGGTCCTTGTGGCCCGTGAAGCCGATGAAGCGCAGCTTGCCGGCCGTCTTGGCCTCCATCACGGCTTCGAGAGCGCCGCCCTCGGCGAAGACGCGGTCGGGGTCGTCGAAGCGCAGGATCTCGTGGAACTGCACGAGGTCGATGCGGTCCGTCTTGAGGCGCTTCAGCGAATCCTCGATCTGGTTCGCCGCCGCCTCCTTGGTGCGCCCGTCGATCTTGGTCATCAGGAACGCTTTTTGGCGATAGCCGCCCTGGCTCAACGCCTTGCCCATGCGGAGTTCGCTCTGGCCCTCGTTGTAGTCCCAGCAATTGTCCATGAAGGTGATGCCGCGATCGATCGCCTCGTGCATCATCTTGATGGATTCAGCTTCCGTGAGCTTGGGCTTGCCGATATGCGAGCCGCCGAGGCCGATGGCCGATACGGTCTCGCCCGTGGTGCCGAGCTTGCGGTACAGCATCTCGCCCCGGAGCTCGCCGGGGTCGGTTGCCCTGGGCAGGGCCGCGGCGGCCTGGGCCGCGGTCTGCGGCTGGCCGGTGGTGGGCAGGGTTTCGCTCGCGAGGAACGGGGCCGCGGCCTGCGCGCCGTCGAGCCCCGCGACGCCCGCACCCATGCCGGCCAGTGCGGTCTTGATGAAAGTGCGGCGTTCCATGTCGGCCTCCGAACGGCAAAGTCGGGGGATGAACGCCGGGGCGCTTCTCCCGGATCCGGAGTTCGGGCGCGGCAGAACGGTCCGGAACGGCCTGTGCAAGGACGCGGTTCCGCGGGTTACGAAATCGCCACACGCTGTTGACAGCCGGCGACCCGTTGCCCTACAGCCCAGGGAGGCCCTCGCGGGCCAGCCAACGCCGACCGCGCTCTACGTGCGGAAGCGAACGTCCGACAGCGCGCCTGCGCCCTCGGGCGCCTTTGGTCTTGGCGTCACCGCGGCCGCTTGCCGCACCACGGGGCCGGAAGGGTTCGTCCATGTTCGAGGGGCTGACAGAGCGGCTTTCCGGCATCTTCGACGGGCTGACCCGGCGCGGAGCCCTCACCGAGGCCGATGTTTCGGCCGCCATGCGCGAGGTACGGCGCGCCCTGCTCGAAGCCGACGTGGCGCTCGAGGTCGTGCGGTCGTTCACCGACAAGGTGCGCGAGCGCGCGGTCGGGGCCAACGTGGTGAAATCGGTCACCCCCGGCCAGATGGTGGTCAAGATCGTCAGCGACGTCATGATCGAGACGCTCGGCTCCGATGCCCAGCCGATCGATCTCGACGCGGCCGCGCCCGTCGCCATCATGATGGTCGGGCTGCAGGGCGCCGGCAAGACAACCACCACGGCCAAGATCGCCAGGCGCCTCGTGGACCGCCAGAAGCGGCGCGTGCTGATGGCCTCGCTCGACGTGAAACGCCCGGCCGCGCAGGAACAGCTCGCGGTCCTGGGCCGCCAGATCGGCGTCGACACGCTGCCCATCATCGTGGGCCAGACCCCGGTGCAGATCGCGCGCCGGGCCGAACAGGCCGCGCGGCTGCAGGGCTACGACGTCGTCATGTTCGATACAGCCGGCCGCACCCATATCGACGAGCCGCTGATGGCCGAGATGGCCGAGATCAAGGCGACCGCCAAGCCGCACGAGATCCTGCTCGTGGCCGACAGCCTCACGGGCCAGGACGCCGTCAATCTGGCGAAGAGCTTCGACGAGCGCGTCGGCGTCACCGGCATCGTGCTGACCCGGGTCGACGGCGACGGCCGCGGTGGCGCCGCCCTGTCGATGCGCGCCGTCACGGGCAAGCCGATCAAGCTGATCGGCACCGGCGAGAAGATGGACGCGCTCGAGGATTTCCACCCGTCCCGCATCGCCGACCGCATCCTCGGCATGGGAGACATCGTTTCGCTGGTCGAGAAGGCGGCCGAGTCGATCGACGCCGAGCAGGCCATGCGCATGGCCGAGAAGATGCGCAAGGGGCGCTTCGACCTCGAGGACCTTTCCAACCAGCTGGCTCAGGTCGAGAAGCTCGGTGGCATGGGCGGCATCATGGGCATGCTGCCCGGCATGGGGAAGATCAAGCAGCAGATGGCCGAGGCCAATATCGACGAGCGGATGATCAAGCGCCAGCGCGCCATCATCTCGTCGATGACCCGCGAGGAGCGTCGCAATCCGGACATGCTGAAGGCGTCGCGCAAGAAGCGCATCGCGGCGGGATCGGGCATGCGGGTCGAGGACGTCAACCGGCTCCTGAAGCAGCACCGGCAGATGGCCGACATGATGAAGGCGCTCGGCGGCGCCAAGAAGGGCGGCTTGGGCAAGATGGCGGCGGCCTGGGGCCTCGGCGGCGGCGGCGTCGGCGGCATGCCGCAGCCGAGTGCGTCCGAACTCGAAGCGCTGCAGCGGCAGATGGGCGGCGGCCTGCCTTCGGGGCCGCCGGCCGGCGGCTTCGGCAGCAGCCTCGCCGGCAAGTTGCCCGCGAGCCTCCCGGGCCTCGGCGGCGGACGCCTGCCCGGCCTCGGGGGCGGCTTCGGTCCTTTCGGGGGCAAGAAGAAATGAACGACGGCGCCCAGAGCAGGATGTTCGCGGTGTTCAATGCGCTGCGCGAGCGGTTGTCCGCCGCGGACCTGAGCTACACCTCGGCGGCCTATCGGGACGACGCCATGTCGCTCCTGGTCAACGAACCCGGCCATTACTGGGAGATCGACGTCCTCGAGGACGGCTCGGTCGACGTCGAGGTCTACGCCTCCCAGGGTCTTTCCGAGGATCCCTTGGGCGATATCGACCGCCTCATTCAACGCAACGGCGATGAACAACCAACCCCGACCCCGTCGGAAAGGAACTGAACCATGGCACTGAAGATCCGTCTCGCCCGCTGGGGCGCCAAGAAGCGGCCATTCTACCGCATCGTCGTGGCCGATGCCCGCGCGCCGCGCGACGGTCGCTTCGTCGAGAAGATCGGCACCTTCGATCCCTTGAAGCCGAGGGAGGATGCAGCGCGCCTCACCATCGATGCCGAGAAAGCCAAGGACTGGATCTCCAAGGGCGCACAGCCGACCGACCGCGTGCTGCGGCTGCTCGCCTCGGTCGGCGTCGGCGAGAGACCGGCCCGCAACAATCCCGTCAAGGCACAGCCCAAGAAGAAGGCGCAGGAGCGCGCCGCCGCCGCTGCCGCGGCCGTCGAAGCGGCCTGACGCAGCGCCCTTGCCGTTCTCCTGCGAAGCGGGAGAAGGAGAAGCACTGCACCGACTGAGGAATGTCCCACGAATGGCCGATAGGGTCCTGATCACCGGCGGCGCCGGCTTCATCGGCCGCCACCTGGCGCGCGCCCTGCTCGACAAGGGCGATCGTGTCAGGATCCTCGACAGCCTCATCGGTCAGGTCCATGCCGACCGCTCGGCGCTGGCCGAACTCGGGCCCGACGTCGAAATCCACGAGGACGACGTGCGCGACGGCGATGCGGTGGCCCAGGCCCTCGCGGGCGTCGACAAGGTGGTGCATCTCGCGGCCGAAGTCGGTGTCGGCCAGAGCATGTATGCGGTCGACCGCTATGTGTCGGTCAACGACCTCGGCACCGCCATGCTGTTCCAGAAGCTGATCGACCATCCCGTGCGGCGCGTCGTCGTGGCGTCCTCGATGAGCATCTACGGCGAGGGCCTCTACCGCGACCGCGACGGCAAGCTTCACGAGGACGTCCTGCGCCGATCGCGCGAGGCAACCGGCCACTGGGACCCGCTCGACCCGCAAGGGCACCCGATGGAGCCTGCCCCGACGCCCGAGTGGAAGCGGCCGACCCTCGCCTCCGTCTATGCCATCACCAAGTACACGCAGGAGCGCCTGACCCTGACGCTCGCCCCGGCCTACGGCATGGAAGGCGTGGCGCTGCGGCTGTGGAACGCCTACGGCCCCGGGCAGGCCCTGTCGAACCCCTATACGGGCGTGCTGGCGATCTTCGCTTCGCGGCTGGCCCACGGCAAGCCGCCCGTGATCTTCGAGGACGGGCAGCAGCGCCGGGACTTCGTCCATGTGGCCGACGTGGCCCGCGCCTTCATCCTGGCCCTCGACCATCCCAGGGCGGCGGGTGGCGTCTACAATGTCGGCTCGGGCGAGGACCGCACGATCGAGGAGGTGGCGACGCTGCTGGCCCGATCCATGGGTCGCGAGGACCTGTCGCCCGAGATCGCCGGAAAGGCGCGGGCCGGCGACATCCGTCACTGCATTCCCGACATCGACAAGATCTGCGAGGACCTCGGCTACGAGCCGCTGGCCGACTTCCGCGACGGACTGGCCGAACTCGCCGAATGGGTAGCCCGGCAGGAGTCGGTCGACCGTGTCGCCGAGGCGCGCCGCGAACTCGAAGCCCGCGGCCTGGTGGCCTGATGGCGCATTGCACGCCGCGTGAACCCTGCCGGATCCTCCTCACCGGGGGTGCGGGCTTCATCGGCTCGAACCTGGCGGACCGGCTTCTCGGCCTCGGCCATCGCGTCACCGTCTATGACGCGCTGACGCGGCCCGGCGTCGCGCGCAACCTCGACTGGCTGAAAACCCGCCACGGCGAGGCCGTGACCGTGGTCGTGGCCGACGTGCGGGACGCCGACGCTCTGACGGGCGCGGCTGCCGACGCCGACGCCGTGTTCCACCTCGCGGCCCAGGTCGCGGTCACGACCTCCATGGTGGAGCCGCTCGCCGATTTCGACACCAACGTCCGTGCGACCGTGACGCTGCTCGACGCGCTGCGGCGGCGCGACGCGCCCGTACCGCTCGTCTTCGCATCGACCAACAAGGTCTATGGCGACCTCGCCGATGTCGCGCTGACCCTCACCAACGATGCCTATGTTCCGGCCGACATCGGCATCCGGCGCCACGGCATCGGGGAGGCGCGGCCGCTCGACTTCCATACGCCCTACGGCTGTTCCAAGGGCGCCGCCGATCAATATGTGCTGGATTTCGCCCGGAGCTTCGGCGTGCCGACCGCGGTGCTCCGCATGAGCTGCATCTACGGACCGCGCCAGATGGGCACCGAGGACCAGGGCTGGGTGGCGCATTTCGCGATCTCGGCCTTGAAAGGCGAGGCCATCAGCCTGTTCGGCGACGGTTGTCAGGTGCGCGACATCCTCGACATCGACGATGCCGTGGACGCCTATATGGGCTGCTGGCGCGAGATCGACCGCGTGGCCGGCCAGGCCTTCAACCTCGGCGGTGGCCCGGATAACGCCGTGAGCCTGCGCCAGCTGCTGCGCCAGATCGAAACCCTCGTGGGCCGGCCCGTCGAAGCCGCGCTGCAGGACTGGCGCAAGGGCGATCAGCGCTATTATGTGTCAGACACGCGCCGGGTCGCCGATGTGCTGGCCCTGAGACCGTGGCGACCCTGGCGGGATGGTGTCGCGCGCCTGGTGACTTGGCTTGCCGGAGAATATGGCATTAGCTTGCCGCGGGAGCGCGGCGACAAGGCGGCGCGCTCCGCTGGAGCTGCATCTTGAAAGTCGCCCTCGTCAACCCGGCCTGGGACTTCTCCCACTCGATCTATTTCGGCTGCCGCCACCCGCATCTGCCGCTCGAACTCGGCTATTGTCGAGGCCTGCTGGAGCGCGCCGGCCATGACGTGCTGATGCTCGACGGCCATCTCATGGGCCAGTCGACGGAAGACCTCGCCGCGGCCGTGGCCGGTTTCGCCCCCGGCATGACCGTGGTGGCGACGGCGCCGAGCTATCTGTTCTGGCGCTGCGCCCCACCCGAGTTGCGCAGCCCGCGGGCGTTCCTGGCGGCCCTCGGCACCCGTGGAGGCCGGACCGTCGCGGTTGGCCCGCACGGCTCGTCCACCCCCGAGACGGCGTTGCGCAAGCTTGGCTGCGACGTCGTGGTCAGGGGCGAATGCGAGGAGGTCGTGGCCGCCCTGGCGGGAGCCGCCGATCTCGCCCGGGTGCCCTCGATCGCCTATGGTGACGGCGATCGCGTCGCCGTGACGGGCGAACCCGCGGCGGCCCGCTTCACCGACGCGCCCGCGCTGCGCTGGGAGCCGTCCTGGATCGGCCGGCACGCGCACCATCACCATCGCTACGACCGCGAGCCGGTCGGCCCGGGCGCCGAGGTGGAGGCCTCGCGTGGCTGCCCCTACCATTGCTCCTTTTGTGCGAAAATCGATTTCCGCGACAAGTACCGGAAGCGCGACCTCGCTCCCCTGCTGGCCGAGATCGACGGGCTCGTGGCCCAGGGCGTCACCTACGTCTATTTCATCGACGAGATCTTCCTGCCGCAGCGGCCCCTGCTGGAGGCGCTGGTGTCGCGACCGATCGAATTCGGCGTGCAGACCCGCATCGACCTGTGGAAGCCCGACGTGCTGGACCTGCTGGGTCAGGCCGGTTGCGTATCGATCGAGGCCGGCGTCGAGAGCCTCACGGTCGAGGGGCGGGCGGCGCTCGACAAGAGCTGCCGGATGACCACCGAGGACCTTGCCGAACGCCTGGTCCACGCGCGACGCAGCGTTCCGTTCGTGCAGGCCAACCTCCTCGAAGTGGCGGGCGACGACGCGGGGCTCGTGGCCGAGTGGCGCGACGGGCTCCGGGCGCGCGGTGTCTGGGCCAACGATCCCGTGCCGCTCTATCCCTACCCGTCTTCGCCCGATTACCGGCGGCTCTTCGGGATGCCCGACGGCGAAGCCTGGGAACGGGCGCACGCCCATTATCTCGACCAGTTCGATCGCCTGAGCGACATCCAGGACCAGCAGCCCCTGCCCCTGCGCGACCTCGAAGCCGCATGCTGCCGATGACGGCGGGCGGGCGCCCGCCGTCGACCCAGGGCCCGCACGGCGCTCCCGACGACACGGGTGCTCCAACCGGCCCAGAGACCGCCATCGCATCTGCCCCATCCCCGAAGGCAGCGGTTCCATCGCGTGCCCCTCCAGGCCGCCACGTCCTGATGACGACCGACGCGGTCGGCGGCATCTGGACCTACGCGCTCGACCTCGGGGCCGCTCTCGGGCGGCGCGGCACCCGGGTGACGCTGGCGCTGCTGGGCCCCGGGCTCGACGACGCCAAGCGCGCGGAAGCTGCCGACCGCGGATTGAAGCTGGTCGACACCGGCCACCATCCGGAATGGCTCGCCGCCGATGCCGCGGCGGTCCGCGCCGGCGGCGCCGCGCTCGTCCGGCTGGCGCGGCTGGAAACGGCCGACGTCGTCCACCTCAATCATCCGGCCCTCGCGGCCGAAGCCGGGTTCGGCTGCCCCGTGCTGGCCGTCTGTCATTCCTGCGTCGCCACCTGGTGGGATGCCGTGCGGGGTGCCGCTCTGCCCGAGGATCTTCGCTGGCGCGCGTCGCTGCACGAGCGCGGCCTCGCGAGCGCGGAGGCCGTGGTGGCCCCGAGCCGCAGCTTCGCGGAAGCCACACGCCGCGTCTACGGCTTCGGCGAGGCGCCGATCGTCGTGCCGAACGGCCGCAACGCGCCGCCCGCGTCCGACACCGCGGAGGCTCCCGCGCCATTGGTGTTCACGGCCGGCCGGCTGTGGGACGAGGGCAAGAACCTCGGCGTCCTCGACCGGGCCGCGGCCCGTCTCCCCGTTACGGTCGAGGCGGCGGGGCCGCTCACGGGACCCAACGGCGCCACCGTCGCCCTCTACAACACCAGGGGAATCGGCACGCTCGATGCCGCGGCCCTCCGGGCGAAGCTCGCCCAGCGTCCCATCTTCGCCTCGAGCGCCCTCTACGAGCCCTTCGGCCTCGCGGTGCTCGCGGCCGCGCAGGCCGGCTGCGCCCTGGTGTTGTCCGACATCCCGCCGTTCCGCGAACTCTGGGACGGCTGCGCGGTCTTCGTCTCGGCGCACGACGACCGGGCGCTGGCGGCCGCGGTGGTCCGGCTTCTCGGCGACCGGGGCTACCGGGCCGAGCGCGCCGCCCTGGCGGCCGGGCGGGCGGCCCGCTACACGGTCGAGGCTTGCGCGGACGGCACCAGCAAGGCCTATGCGGTGGCCGATGCCGCCCGGGCGAACGCAGGGCCAGGGGCGGCCCGAGCCAGGTCCTCCGGCGCCGGATCGCGACCGCGCGCGGCCCTATGAAGATCAGCTATTTCACCCATTCGCTGCTGTCCTGCTGGAACCACGGCAACGCGCATTTCCTGCGCGGCATCGTGAGCGAACTGGTCCGGCGCGGTCACGACGTCGCGACTTACGAGCCCGAAGGCGCCTGGAGCCTCGACAACCTGCTGCGGGATGCAGGCCCGGCAGGGCTCGACGCCTTCCGACGCAACTACCCCGATCTCCACTCCCACGCTTACGCGACGGATTTCGACGCCGCGGGGGCCTGCGCCGAGGCCGACCTCGTGATCGTGCACGAGTGGAACGAACCCGCCCTCGTGGCGGCACTGGGGGCCTCCCGCAAGGCGGATGCGCGGTTCACGCTGCTGTTCCACGACACCCACCATCGGGCGGTTAGCGACGCGGCGGCGATCCGGGCCTTCGACCTCGAGGGCTACGACGGCGTGCTGGCCTTCGGCGAGACGTTGGCGGCCGTCTACCGGCAGTGGGGTTGGGGATCCAGGGTCTTCGTCTGGCACGAGGCGGCCGATACCCGCCTGTTCCGGCCGCCGCCCGTGGAGGAGGAGCGCAACGGCCTCGTCTGGATCGGCAACTGGGGCGACGGCGAGCGTGGCGCCGAGCTCGAGCGTTTCCTGCTCGGCCCGGCCCGGCGCCTCGATCTCGCGCTTGACATCTATGGCGTGCGCTATCCCGACGAGGCCCGCGCGACGCTCGACCGCTACGCCGCACGATATCGAGGCTGGTTGCCCAACGCAGCCGCTCCGGAGGTCTTCGGGCGCCACATGGCGACCGTCCACGTCCCGCGGCGCTTCTACGTCGACCTGCTGCCCGGCATCCCGACCATCAGGGTGTTCGAGGCCCTGGCCTGCGGCATCCCGCTGGTGTCGGCGCCCTGGGACGACAGCGAGGGGCTGTTCGCGCCCGGGCAGGATTTCCTCGTGGGGCGGAGCGGCGCCGACATGGAACGCCATCTGGCGGCCCTGCGCGACGACCCCGGCCTACGCGCCGCGCTGGCCGCGCACGGCCTCGACACGATCAGGGCGCGCCACACCTGCGCGCATCGCGTGGACGAACTCATGTCGATCCTGGCGAAGCTCGAGGGTGCCGCCCGCACGGCCTCTCCCCCAGCCCTCACGGACCCGCGATGACCGAAGCCGCGACGAAGATCGCGTTCTATGGATCGAGCCTGCTCTCCTCCTACTGGAACGGCGCCGCCACCTATTATCGCGGCATGATCCGCGACCTCGACGCCCGCGGCTACCGCACCACATTCTACGAGCCCGACGCTTTCGATCGGCAGCAGCACCGCGACATGCCCACCCCGGACTGGGCCGAGGTGGTGGTCTATCCGGCGAGCCACGAGGGCGTGGCCCGGGTCATGGCCGAGGCCGCCAAGGCCGATGTAGTCGTCAAGGCGAGCGGCGTCGGCGTCTATGACGACGTGCTGGTCGAGGGGGTGATGCGCCAGGCCCGCCCCGACGCGATCCGCATCTTCTGGGACGTCGACGCCCCGGCAACGCTGGCGGAGTTGCGACGACGGCCCGGCCACGTCCTCCATCGCGCCATGCCGGAGTTGGATTACGTCTTCACTTACGGGGGCGGACCGCCGGTGGTCGCCGCCTATGAGGGGTTCGGGGCACGCCGGTGCGTGCCGATCTACAACGCGCTGGATCCCACCACCCACCATCCGGTGCCGCCCGAGCTGGAGTTCCGAGCCGACTTGTCGTTCCTCGGCAACCGCCTGCCCGACCGCGAGGCGCGGGTCGAAAGGTTCTTCCTCGATGCCGCGGCTCGGCTACCGGATCGGCCCTTCCTGATCGGCGGCAATGGCTGGGATTCGAAGCCCATGCCCGGCAACGTGCGCCATATCGGCCACGTCTACACGCGCCAGCACAACGCCTTCAACACCTCGCCGCTCGCGGTGCTGAACATCGCGCGCGACTCGATGGCCGAGGTCGGCTATTCGCCCGCGACCCGCGTCTTCGAGGCCGCCGGCGCCGGCGCCTGCCTGATCACCGACGCCTGGGTCGGGCTCGACCTGTTCCTCGCGGACGGCGAGGAGGTGCTGGTCGCGCGCGACGGTACCGAGGTGGCGGCCCATGTGGCGGCGCTGACGCCCGAACGCGCCCGCGCCATCGGCGACGCGGCGCGCGCCCGCATCGAGCGCGTTCTCCACCAGCTCCTTGACGGCGG
>CAXUCF010000070.1:4753-5865 GCA_964249275.1 uncultured Lichenihabitans sp. | reverse complement strand
CCGGGGGGGCCGCGCACCCCCTCCCGCCCCCCCCCCCGCGCCTCCGCGCCCCGCGCCCGCATCCTCCGCGACCACACCTATTCGCGGCGCGGTGCCGCGGTCGACGCTATCCTGAAACGGCGCCGCGCCGAACGCGCGGCAGGTGCAGGCCGTACCGGCAGGACCCCGTGAGGCTGGCGGTCCTAGGCCTCAGCCTGTCGTCGTCCTGGGGCAACGGCCACGCCACGACCTACCGGTCGCTGCTCAAGGCCTTCGCGGGCCGCGGCCACGACATCCTGTTCCTGGAGCGCGACGTGCCGTGGTACCGGGGCACCGCCCGCGACCTCGTCGACCCGGCCTTCTGCCGCCTCGCCTTCTACGACGGCCTCACCGACCTGCATCGGCACCGCACGGCGATCGTCGAGGCGGATGCCGTCATCGTCGGGTCCTACGTGCCCGAGGGCCGCGCCGTCGGCGCCTTCGTCCAACGCCATGCGCGCGGCGTGACGGCCTTCTACGACATCGACACGCCCGTGACCGTGGCGGCGCTCGAGCGCGGCACCTGCGACTACCTGGCGCCCGATCTCATCCCCGGCTTCGACCTCTACCTGTCGTTCACGGGCGGCCCCATGCTGGACCGCCTGGGCCGGGACTTCGGCTCGCCGGGACCGCGGGCGCTCTATTGCTGCGTCGATCCCGACAACTACCGCCGTCACTACGATGCGACCCGCTGGGATCTCAGCTATCTCGGCACCTACAGCGACGACCGCCAGCCGGTGCTGGAGCGCCTGTTGCTGGAGCCGGCCCGCCGCGCCCCGCAATTGCGCTTCGTCGTGGCAGGGCCGCAATATCCGACCGCGATCGCATGGCCCGCCAATGTCGAGCGCTTCGAGCATGTCGGGCCAGCCGATCACGCCGAGTTCTACGGCGTCAGCCGCTTCACGCTCAACGTCACCCGGGCCGATATGGTGCGGGCCGGCTGGAGCCCCAGCGTGCGGCTCTTCGAGGCCGCGGCCTGCGGCACCCCCATCATCTCGGACGCCTGGGATGGCCTCGACACCATCCTGAAGCCCGGTCGGGACATCCTGATCGCGCCCGACCACGCGGCGGTGCTGGCCGCCCTCACCGGGATG
>CAXUCF010000070.1:0-4743 GCA_964249275.1 uncultured Lichenihabitans sp. | reverse complement strand
GGACAGGCGGGCCATGGGGGCCGCGGGGCGGCTACGCGTGCTGGCCTGCCACACGGCGGCACACCGGGCCGCAGAGCTGGAGGGCTATCTATCCGAGGCCGCGATGCGTCGAAGGACTGAGACACGGCCGATTGCATGACGGGACTTCCGGCCCGCAACGACGCCGCCAGCCGTGCTCTGCCCTCTCGGCCGGCTTCGAGGGTGGCGGTTTTTGTGAACAACGCCCTCCGCCTCGGTCATTTCAGGGCAGAGTAGAACTGAAAAGCCGCGGGACCCAGAGGTGCCGCGGCTTCGATTCGAGGCTCGCAGGAGCCCAAAGCATTGTCAGCCGTGTTGCGGCTCGAAACTCTTTACGCGGCTTTCACCGAAGAGAAGACCAGAGCCTCACACAGCATGAAACAATGAGACACTAGATCACCTCCTTCCGACTGGTTGACGATGACTTCATGATACACACCGCGAGCCGGGGCGCAAGGGGCCGGCCTCCCGGTGCGAAGACCGGATCCCGGATATTGTCCACAGGCTGGAGGCCGCGGCATCTTTGCCGGGTGAGATCATAGGAACGTCAGTTGGCCGTTGCCGCTCCGGGCCGTATCGGCCACGAGCGCGGCCGGTCGCTTGTCGATCCTGGGCTTCGCCCGGCGGCCGGTCGCCGTCGCCTTGGGACCGGCCTTGATGCGCGCCACCGCCCTGTCGCGCGACCGTGCTTCGGCTGATTGCGGGTCGCCGTCGAGCCACTTGCCGTGCTTGATGACCTCGTTGACCCGCCCCTGGTTGACCCCGACCTTGAAGGCGATCTCCTGCTGCGTCATCTTGGTCGCGCCATGCAGTTCCAGGATGCGGCGGGCGAGATCCGGCGTCATCTTCTGCCCTGTCAGGCGGCGGGCCGGCGCCACGGCGGATCGCCTGGCACGGTCCCGCGCCTTCAGCGTCTCCAGGATCGCCAGCGCCATCTGCATGCCCTGCTGGCGCAGGGCGTCCTCGAATTCCTTCAGCGTCGCCATGGATCGATCCGCTCGTCGTTCATTGGTGGCCTGGCAACAGGCTAAGGCCGTTCCTGGTTTGTTCAAATCTTATCCACTGGTTATCCACAGGTTTTCAGCAGAACTTGAAAGTCGTCGCAAGGGAGCGTCGACCTTCAGTTCGGCCGGCATTCTCCGTGTGGCGCGATCCCCGCGTGCATGGCGTCAGGCGCCAGGTCGAGGTCTCCGGGCCACGTAACGCACCGTAGGCGACGAGGGACCGCGGAAAAGACCGCGTCGTCGCGCAGCGCCAAAGACGCCCGCCTGCGGGGACTCGATCAAGGCGGACAGGTCGACCGTGCCGGTGAGCCCATCGAGGAAGACCACCGACAACCGGCGATGCGGCATGGCGCTGACGTGCTCGACGCGCCATGGCATCGTCGGCCGGATAGCGGGCACTACCGGAGTGGTGCGATCCTCTTCGGCGATTGCTTGATCGTGCATAGACGCCAGTCCTCCGTCAGTTCAGCGTGGTGGTCCCGCGCCCATTCAGGACAAGGGCCAGCGCGCGGGGTGGCAGTCCGCCCTGCATGGCCTTGAGGGTAGGGATGGCGATCAGGGCCTCATGCTCCGCATACAGCGCGTGGAAATGCGGTGGCGCATGATCCTGCCAGAACATCTGGATAACGATGCCATAGAAAGCACTGATGGTGGGCATGAGTCCAACGGATCAGTGATGATCACCGGGACGGGCCGGCTCGCCGCCTCTCCATCCCGCGATCATGCTCCCAATCCGCCTCGCCCTACTTCCCGGCCCAGATCGCCTTGTAGGCGTCGCGATAGCCGTTGTCGGGGTCGTAGAGGTTCTTGGGGCCGCCGTCATAGGCGATGTTGTCGGCCGTCACGAGGTGGATGCCCGACACGTAGCCCGACCAGGGCTGCCTGGCGAAAGCGCGGTTGAGTTCATCGACCAGTTGCCAGCCCTGTTCCTGCAGCGGCTCGGGCACAGTGGCGGTCTGATACTGCTTCGCCCGAATGCGCTGGAACGCGGACTCCGAGCCGTCCCCGGCCGAAACGTTGTTGGGCGTATCGGTGCCCGCCTTGCCGGCTGCCCCGAGCGAGGCCGCCATGAAATCGTAGTAGAGGTCGTTCACGGCGAGCGAGTAGGTCCACTTGTCGCCATAGCGCTGCAGCAGCGCGGTCGTGAGCTGCGGCATGCGGGTCGAGGCTTCCGTCATGGGCGAGTCTTCGAGCGACAGAACCGTGCAGCCGGCGCATCTCTTGATGTCGGCCTCCATCATGCGGGCCTTGCCGATCGCCATTTCGTAGTTGGAATCGCCGAAGATCACCACGCCGGCCTTGCCGTTCGACTCCACGATGGCGAGGTCGGCGGCCGTCTGGGCCACGTCCGAGATCCGGGTGTTGACGTTGGCGAACATGCCGGTCTTGGGGTCGGGTCCGGGCGCCACCGTGGCGTGCCAGCCCACGAACGGGATGCCGGCCTCCTTCAGGCCCTGCAGCGCCGCGTTCTGTTCCAGGGCGTCGAAGCCGCCCACGACGATGCCGTCGGGCTTCAGCGCGATGGCCTGGTTCAGCGCGGCCGTCCGGGCCGAGATATCGCCGCGGCCGTCGAGGATGCGCACCGTCCAGCCGGCCGCCTTGCCGGCCTCCTCGACGCCGCGCGACACGCCCTCGGTGCCGCCGTTGCGCATGTCGCCCGCTAGATAGATGATGGTCTTGCCGGCGGCGATCTTGGGACCGGTCGTCGGCCCGTCCCACTTGCCGCTCCTCGCCGTCGCGGCCGCGACCCGGGCCTTGGCGTCCGCCATCTCGTCGGCCCGCGTGCCTGCTGCCGACCCCGCCAGCAACGCAAGGACGGCAACGCCCTTCATCAGGTTGTTCGTCATGCGCTCTCTCCCTCGGTGACCCGGACCGCACTCAAGGGGCGCGGTTTCTCGAGCAGCGACGCCCGGCCTGCCGCGGCGCGCCTGCGTTGGGCATAACCCGCGATGCCGATGGCGATCAACAGCGTGATGCCGTTGAACAGCGGTTCGACCCAGAAGGAGCCGCCGAGCTGCTGGATTCCCGAGATGCCGACCGCCAGGATGATGACGCCGACCAGCGTCCCCCAGACGTTGACGCGGCCGGGCTTGATGGTGGTGGAACCCAGGAAGGCGCCGACCAGCGCCGGCAGAAGAAATTCCAGCCCGACGCTCGCCTGCCCGATGCGGAGCTTCGAGGCCAACAGCACGCCCGCGACCGCCGTCAGCAGCCCCGACAGCGTGAAGGCCAGCATGGTATAACGCTCGACCGGGATGCCGTTCAGCGCTGCAGCCTTGGGGTTGGCCCCGATGGCATACATGTAGCGGCCGAGCGGCACGTATTCGAGCACGAACCACAGCACCGCCGCGATAGCGACGACGTAGCAGCCGGTAATCGGCAGGCCGAACACGACGGTGCCGTTGAGACTGAGGAAGCCCTGCGGCAGCAACGCCACCACCTGGCGGCCCCCCGTGTGCCACAGCGCCAGCGCGTAGAGCACCGTGCCGGTGCCGAGCGTGGCGATGAAGCTGTCGATGCGCGCCACCTCGACGAGGAGGCCGTTGACGGCACCCATCAGCGCGCCGAGCACCAGCACGATCAGCACGGCCAGGGGCCAGGGCAGCCCGTAATAGACCTGCAGCGTGATGGCTAGGATGTGCCAGAGCACGATGCCGTAGCCGACCGTGAGGTCGATCTTGCCGGTCGCCATGGGGATCGTGGCGGCGAGCGACAGGAGCGCGATGATGGCCTTGTCCGAGACGATGGAGCGGAGGTTCAAAAGCGTCGGGAAGGTGGCGGGCAGCGCGACCGAGAAAACCACGATCAGCAGGAGCGTCAGGATCGGCAGGCCGTAGACCGGCAGGCGGCGGATCATCCGCTGCCCGGGGCTCAGCCCGGCGAGTTCGCTCCGCGTCGGCTCCAGGGCGTCGGACTTGATGGAGTTGGTCGACATCAGCGCTTTTCCGTTCAGGCCGCGGGCTGCGCCGAGAGCGTCGCACCTGCCATCTCCGACGCCGAGGCCGCCGTGATGACGCCCGCGGTGGTGAGGGCGCTGCCTTCGAGTTCGGCCACGATGCGCCCGCGGTTGAACACCAGGGCGCGGTGGCAGATATGGGCCACCTCCTCGAAGTCGGTCGACACTACCACGACCGCAAGCCCCGATTCGAGCGCCGTCGCGATCAGCCGGTAGACCTCGGCCTTGGCGCCGATGTCGACCCCGGCGGTCGGGTCCTCGGCGATCAGGAGGCGGCGGCCCGTAGCGAGCCAGCGCCCCACCACGACCTTCTGCTGGTTGCCGCCCGACAGGCCCTCGACCGCGAGCGCCGGATCGTTGGGCCTGAGGCCCACCGAGGCGCCGATCGCCCGGGCGCGGGCCGCCTCGACGCGGGGCGACAGGGGCGAGAACAACGCTCGCCCGGCCGCACCGGGGTTGAGGAAGCAGTTCTCGCGGATGCTGAGCGAGGGGCAGATCGATTCTTCGGCCCGGTCGCGTGCGACAAGCCCGATGCCGGCCGCGAGCGCGCGTCCCGGCGACGACAGGTCCGGACACGCGCCCTCGATCGTGACGGCGCCGCGATGCGCGACCGCGCCGAACAAGGCCCGGCCGACCTCCTCCTGGCCGGCGCCGCGAAGACCCACGAGGCCGAGGAGTTCGCCCTCGCGGATCTCGAACGATACGGGGCCGGCCGTCGGCGTCACCAGATCGGGGACGCGGGCCCGCACGGAGCCGGGCTTCAAC
>CAXUCF010000069.1:0-20024 GCA_964249275.1 uncultured Lichenihabitans sp. | reverse complement strand
ATCGTCAGCTTCGCTGCAGGACTATGCTTGATCAAATTCGTCCACACGGCCTAGGACAGTCCGCTTGTAAGCAAGCCCGGCTGAGTCGCGCTCGTCAACCAAAACGCGCCGCAGTTGGTGGTGCACCACTCCTGCAGCGGAGCGTCGATCTCCGATAGCAGGCGATACATTGCCTTCGGGGTCAGGTGCTTCCACCAGCCCGGGCTAATCGCCGGCTTACCCAGCTAGCATGCCGATCCACGCAGCACCGGGAAGTCGTCATCCGGAACCCTCTTCGTCCCAGCAGGCCAAGTCGGGAACACGAGCCGCCCATCCTTGCGGTGCTGGTTCGCCACCTTGTTGAGTTCCGACAATCGGATGACGTGCCGCGCGAGCACGATCGGCCAGATCCTACCCCATGGCTCGCCTCGGCCCGTCATCGGGACGACGTTGAGCAGAAATGCCTCTGCCTTATCCTTCTCTTCGGCCAGGAACGCCTTGTTGGGATTGGGGGCCATCTCGTGCATCGAGCCCAGCAGCTCGAATTGGTTGGACGACGCCGTCTGGTCGACGACCCTCTTACGCGCGATGATGTCGGCCTGCACGCCGAGTGACTTAATCTGGCAATCGCGGAACACTCGGATGCCGGCAGTCTCCCTAGTGCCGTAGACGAGAAAGTAGAGCGTGCGGTCGCGATTTGGGCGGCGCACATCGACGTCGGCGACATAGTGGTAGCCGCCAACCTTCGACACGGCTTGCTCGAACGCCTCCACGATTACGCGCTTGCGGCGCTCGGACGTGGCAGTCCGATCGGTCTCGAGAGCACGCAATGGCGCACGCCAGTCCTCGGTTGGGATCAGACGGTCGAGCATCGGCGCGATAGTCGGATCATCGAACAGCGCGAACCTGTTCACGAAATCGAACATAAAGTTGAACACGACCTCGCACCGCGGCCGAGCGATCAGCGGCTTCAGCGCAGTCAGGTCGAGCGAGAAGCCCTTGGGATCGACCAGAACGAAAGAGAAGGCTCGGGTGGAGACCAGGCTGGCGATCTTCGGCGCGATCGCGGTGAAAGCGCCCTGATGGGTCATCACCTCGACCTCGGGGAACAGCGTTTGCAACTCGGCTAGGCGGGCGAAAGACGCCGGATCCCGCTCCACTAGATGGGCGGTCATTCGCACCAGCCTCGGCCTGTGCGCCATGTTCGCCCAGGATCGCTTGGCGTCGGTCAGTGCCTGCAGGGCGATGCCGAACGACGTGTCTTCGAAGCTCTCGCCACGGTTCTGCCAGGGGCCCGAGAAGCCATCAACGTAGACCACCTCGCCATAGGCGCTGGCGATCTTATGGATCAGGCTTTCGAGATAGTGCTTGAGGAAGTGGTGCTTGACGAGGGCCTGCTCGCGACCGGCATAGTGCTCGGGCAAGTGCGCCATGGTCAGGCTGCGGCGGTTGAGGGTAGCGACGCTGGCAACTCGTTCCACTCCCGACCGTCGAGTTCACGTCCGCCCGACTTCGGTCGGATACCGCCCCATTGCTTGAAGAAGAAGGCCACGCCTTGCCCTGCGCATTGGTCGCGGATCTCGCGCGCCCACTCGATCGACATGGGCCGCGCGCCCGGCCCGCTTTCACCGCCCGCGATCACCCAGTGGATCCCGGACAGGTCAACTTTTCCGACGGCTCCGATCAGTGGCTCGATCGACAGGAACCGGACTGCCGCAGGCGCTTGGCGGAGAAGCTCGATGCGCTTGTTGGAGCGGTTGTCCTCGACCGACACCCCGAGCCAGATGTGCGCCGGAGGCGTGACGTCGCCGTATCGTTGTTTGAGGTAATCTCGCATAAGCGAGCTGCGCTTCGTCAGCACCTGGAACACGTGCCAGTCGGCCTTCTCCATCGTGTCGAAAACACGGTCGATGAGCCCCGTCGGCACCTTCTTGTGAAACAGGTCACTCATCGAGTTAACGAAGATCATCCGCGGACGCCGCCAAGCCAGTGGCTGCCCCAGGCGCTCGGGCCGAAGGGTCAGATCGAAGCCATGCTCGAATGGATGTCCGGGGACGCCGCGCCAGCGTTCTGAAAACCGCTCAGCGTAGCAGTTGTCGCATCCAGCCGTGATCTTCGTGCAGCCCGTCACCGGGTTCCACGTCGCATCTGTCCATTCGATAACGCTGCCGTCGGCCAATTCAGCCCCCGTTAGAACACAAGCAGAACATGCTACACCGCGAATCGCTTTGCAACGACAAGCTGCCCCGAACATATTGCGACCGTATCCGCTCTTCTCTCTGCTGGAACGACGGGCCGCTTACAGCCGTTCAGCCGTTCCCAGCAAGCTGGACGAACAAACGACCACTCTAGGGTGTACGGCCCATCTAGGGAACGGCTACAGGGGGCGCGAAATAGGGCCGCTTTTCTCCAAGCTCCAATGTCCGATTCTGGCACAATCCAGCCGCAATAACGCACCCCCCTCGCGCCGCGGCGAGACACCTGTGCTCCGGGATCGCGTAGACGTGATCGCGCCCAGCGCATGCGCGATGCGGCGGCCGGAGGTGAGCCGGCCCGCGAAGGCTGGGGGCGGGGATTCAGGCCGCCCGCATAGGCGCGGCAGGCCGGCGTGATGTAGCGCGAACCGTCGGAGATGAAGCAGCCGCATGCGGCGTCAGTAAATTTCCAGGCAGGCAGCCTCGGGATCGGCCCCGAAAACCTGGACCGCTGCTGCGTGGCGCCTCAGAAGGTCTGCGACGAACCGGGTCGGCTGGTTGCCGCAGCGAAGCCAGACCACCTTCGGCGGTGGCCCGCGTAGCTGCGCCATCTCGGCGAAGTCGGCATCAAGCGAGACTACGGCAAAACCGCCCGCCTTCGCCGTGTCCCAGATCTGCCTATCATCCGCCTGCCCGAGATGGAGGAGGCGCACCTGGGTCGAGCCAGGAAACAAATCGGACAGAAGTTGGGGCAGCTTGTGGCTAAGGTTCTGGTCGAAGAGGAGCTTCATCCCGCAGCGACAGTGACGCGGCGTTCACGGTCCGCCGCGTAGGCGAGGCAGGCCCGGACGTCGTCTTCGCCGACTTCTGGGAAGTCCGCGGCGATCTCGGCGGGCGACAGCCCGGCCGCCAGCCAGCCCAGCACGTCGGCCACGGCGATGCGCGTGTCACGCAGACACGGGCGCCCCCCGCGCTTGCCCGACTCGGATGTGATGCGGTCACGATAGTTCATCTCGCGAGCTTACCACAGATCGTGGCGGACAAAGGCGCCCCTCCCCTCATCCGTCGGCGCTGCGCGCCGACACCTTCTCGCGCAATCCAGCCGCAGCAACGCACGCCCTCATGCCCCCGCGAGACACCGGTGCTCCGGGATCGCGTAGACGCGATCCCGCCCCAGTGCGTGCGCGACGCGGCGGCCCGACGTCAGCAGGCCCGCGAAGGCCGGATGGCGGAAGTTCAGGCCGCCCGCATAGGCGCCGAAAGCCGGCATGATGCAGCGCGAACCGTCCGACACGAAGCACCGCCGCCGGACCGCGCCGCTCGTGCCCGCCACCACGGCGACCGGATGGAGATGCCCGGCGATCTCGCCCGAGGCGCCCGCACCCGGCAAGGGCTCGTGGCGGAGCGTCAGCGGTCCGAGGTGCCACAGGTCGGCCGTGGCGCCTCCGAGACCGGGCGGCGCCTCGGGATCGTGGTTGCCGGCGAGCCAAAGCCAATCGCGGCCGGACTGCAGGCGCGCCAGCGACGCACGGTCGGCCTCGCCGAGGCGGGTCGATCCCTGACGGTCGTGGAAGCTGTCGCCGAGCGCGATCACCACGCGCGGCGTATAGCGGGCCACCACGATGGCGAGCTTCGCCAGCGTCGCGGCCGTATCGTAGGGCGGCAGCATCATGCCGCGCCGCGCGAAGGACGAGCCCTTCTCGAGGTGCAGGTCCGCCACCAGCAGCACCCTGTCGCCCTCATGGAACAGGGCCCCGAGGACGTCGGCCAGGAGGTCGACGCCCGCCACCGGGACATGGGTGTGCATTCGACTAGCCTCGCCCTTGCGGGCTTCGGCTTGTCGGTCTTCCCCGGGCCTGGCCTCGGCCGGGGTCTTCCGTTGTGCCGCCATCATCGTCCGCGGATGCTTCCTCGATCAGCACGTCCGCGGCTTCGGCCAGGATATGGTCCTGGGCCTCGCCGTAGACGGGTTCGCGGCCGATCTCCAGCATGATCGGGACCGCGAGGGGTGAGACCTTCCGGAGGTGCTTGTGCGTGATTCGCCCCCGGACGCGCGACAGTAACTCGCCGAGCCGGTTCAGATCGAGGAGTCCGGTTGCCGCATCGTCGCGCGCGGCGCGCAGCAGGATGTGGTCGGGCTCGTGGCGGCGCAGGACGTCGTAGACGAGGTTGGTCGAGACGGTCATCTGGCGGCCTGTCTTCTCCTTGCCCGGGTAGCGCCGCTCGATCAGCCCCGCGATGGTGGCGCAGATCCGAAAGGTCCGCTTCATCATCGAGGATTCGTCGAGCCATGCTTCGAGGTCGTCACCCAGCATGTCCTCGGCGAAGAGATCGTCGAGGCTCACGAGCCCGCGTCCGACCCGGGCTCCGACATCGTGTCGGGACCAGATCGCGATCGCGTAGTCGTTGGCCACGAAGCCGAGCGGCCGGAGCTTGGCGCGCTCCATCCGGCGGCTCAGCAGCATCCCGAGCGTCTGGTGGGCGAGCCGCCCCTCGAACGCATAGGCGATCAGGTAATGGCGCCCGCCGCGTGGAAACGTCTCGACCAGCATGGCGTCGCGCGGCGGCAGGGCCGATCGCGCGCGTTGCAGCCCGAGCCAGTCCTCCACCTGTGCGGGCAGATCGTAGGCCTCGGGCCGGGACGCCATGGCCCGGACCTGCTCGGCCAGATAGGTCGAGAGCGGGAATTTCGAACCCGCGTATGAGGGGATCTTGGGCGTGTCGCCGCCGACGCGGGCGCAGAGCGCCTCATCGTCAACGATGGCCTGCAGGGCCAGGATCTCGCCGCCGAACAGGAAGGTGTCGCCGGGCAGCAGCGTTTCGAGGAAACCGTCCTCCACTTGGCCCAGCACCCGCCCGCCGCGCCCGATCGGCCCGGTATGGGGCGCCGGGCCGCCGGCCGAGGGTGCCGCCGAGCGGCTCCGCACGAGCCGCACCTTGAGCATGGCGGCCTGCACGATGGTGCCGACGTTCATGCGATATTGCTGGGCAATGCGGCCGTTGGAAATGCGCCAGCGCCCGTCCTTGGCCTGCCGGATCTTGGCGAAGCGTTCGTAGGCCTGCAGCGCGTAGCCGCCATGGGCCACGAACTGGACCGCCTGATCGAAATCGCCGCGGGCCAGGTTTGCATAAGGGGCCGCGTCGGTGATCTCGGCATAAAGCGCGTCGGCCGCGAAAGGCTCCGCGCAGGCCATCCCGAGGATATGCTGGGCCAGCACGTCGAGGGCGCCGCGGCGCGGCACCGGTGTGTCCTGGGCACCTGCCGCAGCAGCCGTGATGGCGGCCCGGCATTCCAGCACCTCGAAGCGGTTGGCCGGCACCAGGATGGCGCGCGACGGTTCGTCGAGCCGGTGGTTGGCGCGGCCGATACGCTGGATGAGGCGGCTCGCGCCCTTCGGGGCACCGACGTTGATCACGAGGTCGACGTCGCCCCAGTCGATGCCGAGGTCGAGCGTGGCGGTCGCCACGACGGCCTTCAGCTTGCCGGCCGCCATGGCGTCCTCGACCCTGCGGCGCTGGCCGACGTCGAGCGAGCCGTGGTGAAGCGCGATGGGCAGGCTGTCAGCGTTGATGCGCCAAAGGTCCCAGAACAGCTGCTCGGCCTGGAACCGCGTGTTGACGAAGATCAGGGCCAGTTTCACGGCCTTGATCTCGTCGTAGATTTCGCCCAGCGCGTGGCGTGCGCTGTGGCCCGCCCAGGGCAGGCGCTCGCGCGAGTCGAGCATCGTGATGTGGGCGGCGGCGCCCTCGGGCGCCACCACGAGGGCGGCCGGCGGGTCGGCCCTGCCGTGCAGGTAGGCGACGAGTTCGGCGGGCTCCCGCACGGTCGCCGAGAGGCCTACGGTCTGCACGCCCGGCGCCAGGCGCCGCAGGCGCGCGAGGTCGAGCGCCAGCAGGTCGCCGCGCTTCGACGTCACCAGGGCGTGGAGTTCGTCGAGCACGATGCGCTTCAGGTCGGCGAACAGCGTCTCGGCGTCCGGGCTGGCCAGCAGCAGGGCGATCTGCTCGGGCGTGGTCAGCAGGATGTCGGGCGGGTCGCGCCGCTGGCGCTGGCGCTTGGCCGCCGAGGTGTCGCCCGTGCGGGTCTCGATGCGGATGCCGAGCCCCATCTCGGCCACGGGGACCTCAAGGTTGCGGGCGACGTCGACGGACAGCGCCTTCAGGGGCGACACATAAAGCGTATGGAGGCGGGCTTGCCGTTTCGGCGCCGCCGACAGCTCGACGAGGCTCGGCAGGAAGCCAGCGAGGGTCTTGCCGGCGCCGGTCGGGGCGATGAGCAGCGCCGAGCGCCCGGCCTCGGCGTGGGCCAGGAGGTCGAGTTGATGAGCCCGCGGCGCCCAGCCCCGGGTGGCGAACCATTGCAGGAACGCGGACGGCATGAGGTGGGGGAGCGGGGAAGGGGCCGTCGACCGGTCGAGCACCCTCTCCAATTAGGCCTTCGACGCCACCGCGACGAGTCCCGCCACGGCTTCACCCCGCTCGGCACGGATCGAGGCGGCCTCGATCAGCAGGAGTTGGAGCCCGGCTGCCTCCAGCG
This sequence comes from uncultured Lichenihabitans sp., assembly GCA_964249275.1. Classification (GTDB taxonomy): domain Bacteria; phylum Pseudomonadota; class Alphaproteobacteria; order Rhizobiales; family Beijerinckiaceae; genus Lichenihabitans. Next base: position 13,313 of record CAXUCF010000069.1, on the reverse strand, counting down.
CGGCCACGACGTAGTCGGGCGCATGGGCGAAGCGCATGTCGGGCCCGAGCGCGTGTGTGCCGGCGTCGCAGTGGGGCGTCGAAAGGGCCTGGACCGTGAAGGCCAGCAGACCGCGCGGGGCAAGGGAGCGGGATATTCCGCCCAAGACGGGCGCAAGACCACCGACATAGGCGAAGACATCGGCCGCGGTGATGAGGTCGTAGGCCGCTGCCGGGCTCGCCGCGAGGGCCGCGTCGAGCGAACCCACCGTGAGCACCGTGTAACGTCCCGTGCGCCGGGCCCGCTCCACCATGGCGGGCGACAGGTCGACGCCGTCGATCGCGGCCACGCGGTCCTCGAGGGCTGCGGCCATCAGCCCCGTGCCGCAGCCGAGGTCGAGCGCCCGGGCGAAGGCGCGCCCGGGTGCGAGGCGATCGAGGGTCGCCGTCAGCACCGCCGGGCCGCGATATCCCAGCCCATCGACGAGGTGGCGTTCGAAGCGCGGCGCGTAGTCGTCGAACAGCGCCCGGATGTAGGTGTCCGACAGGGTGGGCGGGGTCGTGCCGTCGAGCCGTGCGAGGTTCGGCTCGGCCCCCCAGATGCCGCCGGGATCAAGCGCCGCCACCCGGCTCCAGGCCTCGGCAGCTTCCCCCGGGCGGCCGTCGCGCTCGCGCGCCTCGGCCAGCGCCACCCAGGCCGGCGCCCAGGCCGGAACGAGCGCGGTCACCTGCTCCAGCAGGTCGGCCGCGGCGGCGTTGTCGCCGTCCTGCGCCAGCGCCCTCGCCCAGGCGAAGCGTCGGTCGGCCAAGATGTCGTTCGAGGTCTTGCTCAACGGATGCGGATCCGTCCCGCCCCTTGGCGAAGGGCGCGAAGATACCACCGGACGATGCGCCCGCAATAGCGCCTTCAACCCGTTACGCTGCTGCCGTGCGGGCGCCATGCGTTGGGACGCGTTCCGGTGTCCTTAACAACATCGAAGCCATCTGCATCCATCCTGACGGAGGCGTCTGCCGCGCTGGCGGCGCCGCGCGTTCGAGCGTGAGGGGTCCGATGCGGTCCAGCGTGAGTCCATCCCGGCCGGTGTTGGCCGGGATCCTGATCGCCAGCCTGGCGGGCGGTCCGGCGCGGCCGGCCGACCTGCCGTTCGAGGTTGCGCGGCCGCCGGTCGTGGTGCGGGGCTCGTCGGGAGACGGCTATCGCGTCCTGCCATGGCCGGTACGACCCCGTGCGCTGCGGTTCGACGCCTACGGCTATTCTGTCCCGGGCCCGATGATCGCGCGCGCGCCGGACCAGTTCGCCGGGCCGGGCGGCTGTCCCCCCGCGCTGGAGCCGGTCTACGATGGACTCGGCAATCTCGTCGGCTATGCGGCTTGGAACTGTCGCTGACGGTCAGGCTGCCCGACGCTGCGGAGTTTCCGGCGCCGATGGCCGCCGGCTATCGCCTGACGCTCGCCGGCGCCTGACTGGCGGCAAGGGGACGCCGTCGTCGACGAGCCTTGTGCCCGGGCGATCATCTCCAGGCTTCGCGAACACCCCGTTTACCTCACTCGCAAGTACGGGAGCGCGACTGAGTGCCTTGAGCCAAGATGCATGTCACCATGCGATCCGCAATCGCGACATGGCGACCGGCACGTCGATGCCTATTGCATCGTGGGCACCGCTTCATCATCTCCGATGTCGTTAAATCGAGTGAAGAGGCTGCGCCGCTTGCAACCAAGCGCCATCGGCACAGTTGTCAAGACGACCACGGGGTGGACAGCACGATGAGCAGTCTGACGGCACGGACTATTATGGGTGCGGCGGCCCTAGCGCTCGTAGGCGTTGCCTTCGTGGCCTTGCTGCCGGTCACGGTGGGCTTGGCGACAGTGGCGGCGCTGGTGGCCGCCCTGGCTTTTGTCGCTTTTTCGGCACAGTCGGCCCCGTTTCGTGATCGGGGTGGTCCGGTTTACAGCCCGGTTTACGTTCGGAACTCTAAGGTCGGTCGGCCGGTGAGGCCCATCAGGGATTGACGGCGGCGTCGCACCGTGGGGCGCGATGCCGGTCGCAGCGGTCGAGAAGAAGGGACGCGAGATGACGATGAATTCTGCTTCACACATGCGCCGTCTGGGCCTGGTTGTGGTGGCCTGTTTCGTCGGTGCTCCCTTGGTGGCCGCACCTATCGCGGCCAACGGAGGGGCCCTGTTGCGGCCTCTCACGATCAACCGGGGGATCCACATCGTCCAGGCCTTTGGGCCGGACGACGAGGATTGCGTGTTCGAGCTGCGCCGGGTGCCTCGCCCAGGAGGGCAGCTCCACACGGCCAAAAAACTCGTCTGCAACGACTGAGCCGGGTCGGCTTCGCCTCCAGCAGCGATGTCGGCTAGTCAGATCCTGACATTGACGCCACTCGGACTTTATTGCCCGGGCGGCGATTTTTATGTGGACCCTCTGCGGCCTGTGGGGCGGGCGCTGGTCACCCATGGCCATTCCGATCACGCCCGCTCCGGCCACGGCGCCGTCATGGCGACCCCTCAGACGCTCGACATCATGGCGCTTCGCTATGGCGAGGATTTCACGGGCTCCCGCCAGATTGCCCACCTCGGCGCCTGGACCAGGGTCGGGGACGTGCAGGTCCGCTTTCATCCGGCCGGCCACGTGCTGGGATCGGCCCAGATCGAGATCGAGCAACGGGGCTTCACTCTGGTCGTATCGGGCGATTACAAACGCGCCGAGGATCCGACCTGCCTGCCCTTCGAACCCGTCCGATGCAGGGCCTTCATCACCGAGGCGACCTTCGGTCTGCCCGTCTTCCGCCACCCCGATGCGGCAACCGAGGTTTCCAAGCTGTTGGCGTCGCTGCGGCTTTTCCCGGAGCGGACCCACATTCTCGGCGCCTACGCTCTCGGCAAGGCTCAGCGGCTGATGGCCCTGCTGCGCGGCGCCGCTTACGATCGACCAATCTACATCCACGGCGCACTCGAGAAGCTCACCGCCTACTACCGCGCCCAGGGGTTCGCGCTTGGCGACACGCCGAAGGTCGTGGCGACGGAGCGTGCCAAGCTCGGCGGCGAGATCGTGATCTGCCCACCCGGCGCCATCAAGGACCTGTGGGCCCGGAAGTTCCCCGAGCCGGTCACGGCCGCGGCTTCCGGCTGGATGCGTGTGCGGGCCCGCGCGCGGCAGAAAGGCGTCGAGCTGCCGCTGATCGTGTCGGACCACGCCGACTGGGAGGCGCTCTGCACCACCGTGGTCGAGACAGGCTGCGATGAACTCTGGGTCACGCACGGCGAAGCCGATGCCCTGGTCCATTGGGCCGGGAGCCAGGGCATTGCGGCCATGCCGCTGCATCTCATCGGTTACGGCGAGGACACCGAGGACGAGATGCCCGAGGCTGCATGAAGGAGTTCGCGCAGCTCCTCGACCGCTTGGCCTTCGAGCCCGGCCGCAACGGCAAGATCCGGCTGATGGCGGCCTATTTTGCGGGCACGCCCGATCCGGAACGGGGCTTCGCCCTCGCGGCCTTGACCGACTCGCTGAGCTTCGCCGACGCCAAGCCCGCCATGATCCACGCGCTGGCGGCCGAACGCACCGATCCGGTGCTGTTCCAGATGAGCTACCACTACGTCGGTGACCTCAGTGAGACGGTGGCGCTGATGTGGCCCGCCGTGCCGGGCGAGCGGCAGCCGCCCCTCCTGTCCGAAGTGATCGGGACGCTGTCGACCACCGGGAAGGTTGCACTGCCAGCCGTGATCGCCGGCTGGCTCGACGGCCTCGACGAGATCGGCCGCTGGGCGCTGCTGAAGCTCATCACGGGCGCATTGCGCATCGGCGTTTCGGCGCGCCTCGCCAAGACAGCCGTGGCGGCCCTGGGGCCGCACGCGCCCGACGACATCGAAGAAGTGTGGCACGGGCTCGCGCCGCCCTACGCCGAACTTTTCGCCTACGCGACGGGGCAGGGCGCCAAGCCCGATACGGTCGACCCCACGCCGTTCCGCACCCCCATGCTGGCCCATGCGATCGACGAGGCCAAGGATTTCGCGGCGCTCCAGCCTGCCGACTTCATGGCCGAATGGAAGTGGGACGGCATCCGGGTGCAGGCCGTGACCGGGTTCACGCGCGACGGGCGGGCGGCGCAGCGGCTTTATTCGCGCACCGGGGACGACATTTCGAGCAGCTTCCCCGACCTGATGGACAGCCTGTCCACGGGGCACTGGGGTGCGGCGGCACTCGATGGCGAGCTGCTGGTGATGATCGACGGACGGGTTCAGCCGTTCGCCAGCCTGCAGCAACGGTTGAACCGCAAGACCGTGTCGCAGAAGACCACCGCCCAATACCCGATCCACATGCGGAGCTACGACCTCCTCATGGCGGAGGGCGAGGATCTGCGGGCGCTCCCCTTCGAGGAGCGCAGGCGACGGCTGGAGGCCTATGTGGCCCGGCTCGACGACCCCCGCATCGACCTCTCGCCGATCGTGCCCTTCGCGGACTGGGAGGCCCTGGCCGGGATCCGGGTCGACCCAGCGGCTCACGAGGCCGGTGCCGACGCCGACGCCATCGAGGGCCTCATGCTCAAGCGCCGTGGCAGCCCCTATGTGCCGGGCCGGCCCAAGGGGCTGTGGTTCAAGTGGAAGCGACAGCCGTTCAACGTCGATGCCGTGATGATGTATGCCCAACGCGGTCACGGCAAGCGCGCCTCCTTCTATTCGGACTACACGTTCGGGGTCTGGAAGGACGGACCCGACGGCGAGGTGCTGGTGCCGGTCGGCAAGGCCTATTCGGGTTTCACGGACCAGGAACTGGTGAAGCTCGACCGGTACGTCCGCAACAACACGGTGAACCGCTTCGGTCCCGTCCGCGAGGTGAAGCACACGCACCACGAGGGACTGGTCCTGGAGATCCTGTTCGAAGGGCTCAACCGCTCGACGCGCCACAAGTCAGGCGTCGCCATGCGATTTCCCCGCGTCGCCCGCATCCGCTGGGACAAGCCCGCCATCGAGGCGGACAGGTTCGAGGCTCTGGAGAAGCTGCTTGCCGTCGAGGCCTGAGGTCACGGGACCGTCCGAGGGCGGCGGGCGGGCATCCAGGCTGCGGGTCGCGGGTCGTTTTTTTTCGGAGATACGTCGGTTGGAGCTGCCCGCGAGCCCACCTCGTCCGTCGCGGGTAGCGGGCTCGATCGAGAGCCAAGAGTGGGGGGAGTTTCGGTGTTCAGTCGATCGATGCGGAGGCGACCGCCGTCCTCCACCATGCCACGCCTTCTGACTGATCAGGAGAAGCGGCTCCTGGTCTGCACCTGGCCGCGCCACGTCCAGCAACGCGCGCTCACCATCGCGCGCATGCTGCTGCCCTTCGAGGTCACCAACACTCCTAAGGTGCGGGTCGGTGCCGACGAGGACGGCGGATACGTTATGTTGGACGACTTCGACGGCATCGAGACAGCCTTCTCGCTCGGCGTCGGCCCGAACGTGGACTGGGATCATGCAATGGCCGAGCGGGGTATCGAGGTCCATCAGTTCGACCACACCGTCGACGGGCCGCCACGCCAGCACGGGAAATTCAGGTTCCACAAAAGGGAGATCACTGCTGCAAAGACGGATGAGACGGAGGATCTCGTCTCCGTCCTGGATCATGCGGTCACCCATCGGCCCCACTCCAGCATCTTGAAGATCGATATCGAGAACGCCGAATGGGGCGTGTTCGCGAGCGCCGGCCAGGACGTGTTCGAGAAGTTCTCGCAAATTCTGTGCGAGTTCCACGCCTTCGAGCATTTTGCGAACGACTGGCATTACGACCTTGCGCTTCGGGCACTGCACAACCTGAAACGGCACTTCGAGGTCATCCACGTTCACGCCAACAATTCGGCAGGCATCGTGTACATCGACGACGCGCCGCTCCCGTTCGTTCTCGAGGTCACTCTGGCCAACCGGTCGCGCTACGACACGCGGCCGTCACGGCGGACCTACCCCACGGACCTCGACAGGCCGAACGACAGGACAAGGCCCGACTACGCCCTGGGCCGGTTCGAGATTTGAACCCAAGAAGCCGTTCTCGGCACGGCGCCGTCGGGTTGGTGCGGGTTCGGCCAAGAGCGTCGCGATCGGCCCATCCGGCGCGATCATCGCTTGCCTCCCGCAACCGCTCGTGTCAGCAGACGGGTGACGATTTGCCCTTCAATGTGGAGCCGCAGGCATGGCCCGTAAACCGAATTACGACTTCGAACGCCGGGAAAGGGAAAAGGCCAAGGCCGCCAAGGCGGAGGAACGCGCGAAGCTCAAGGCCGAAAAGGCCGAGAGCGCCAAGCAGATGCCCGAGGGTTCGAGCGAACCCGAGGCCCCCGCCGAGAAGTAGGTGACCGGCGCGGCCCCGGTGACTCCGCTGTCCCGCCGCCGCCCCTCGGTCAACGGCGTCCTTTATCGCGCCTTATGACATGGCGGCCGCCGCCATGCGGCGACGCAGGGGTTTCAGCACCGCGATGGCCAGCATCGCCGTGACCACATCGGCCGCGATGGCGACCCCGAACACGCTGGTCCAGTTGCCCGTGTAGCCGTGCAGCAGCGAGGCCATCGGGCCGCCGAGGATCGAGCCGACCCCTTGAGCGATATAGAGACAGCCGTAGTTGGTCGTGGCATATCGGCTTCCGAACGTGTCGGTGAGCGTCGAGGGAAAAAGCGAGAAGATCTCGCCCCAGCCGAAGAACACCAGGCCCGACAGCAGCACGAAGGCCACGGGGTCGCTGCGCGTCATCAACCACACCGTCATGGCGGCCGCTTCGAGCAGGAAGGCCACGAACATCGTGTTCTCGCGGCCGATCCGGTCCGAGACGGCGCCGAAAAAGGGACGCGTGAGCCCGTTGCAGAACCGGTCGATGGTGAGCGCGAGCGGCAGCGCCGCCATGCCCAGAACGGTGGCGCCCTTGATGCCGAAGTCGCTCGCGAAGAAGCCGATCTGGGTCGTCACCATCAGGCCCGTCGTGGACATCAGCGACATCATCACGAACATCAGCCAGAACACGGGATGGCGCAGCATGACCCGGGTCGGCGTGTCACGCGCGGCGGCCGAGCCGTCGGCCGCCTGGGAGCCCGGTTCCATGGTGGCGGGCGGGCGGCGCAGGCCGAGCGCCGCCAGCACGCCGATGATGCCGAAGATCAAGCCGAACTCCAGCAAGGCTGCCGGATAGCCCGCAGCCGCCAGCTTGTCGGCGATCGGGAAGGTGGTCAGGATGGCGCCCATGCCGTAGCCGGCCGCCACGATCCCGGCCGCGAAGCCGCGCCGATGCGGGAACCAGCCCATCACCTGGCCGACCACGCCGACGTAGACGATCCCGGTGCCGAGCCCGCCGACCACGCCGTAGCTGAGATAGAGCGCCGTGATCGAGGTCGCGACAGACGCCAGCACCCAGCTGAGCCCGGTGAGGGCCGCACCGAGCCCGATCAGCAGCGCCGGGCCGAACCGCTGCACGAGGTAGCCCTGGAAGGGCGAGAAGAAGGTCTGCAGCACGATCAGGATCGTGATGGTGACCTGCAGGGCCGCGGCCTGGACACCGAAAGCGGCCGTCATCGGCGCCGTGAACAGGGCCCAGACATATTGCGGGCTCGAGATCGTCATCATGCAGACGAGGCCGAGCCCGAGCTGCACCCAGCGGGTCGTCGCGGTGGTGGTGGTGGCCTGCCGGCCCAGAACCGTCGTGCTCAAGGTCATAACCCGCATCGCCGAGGAGATGCGGTTCGGCATGCAAGGCGCCTGCCATCTCGGATGCGGGCGCGCCGTCCCGTCGCCCGGTTCGGTCTCATGCGGCGTGTGGCCGGAAGGATGACCGGCCGAGGTCGCGGGGCGCCCACGCCCGGATCTTCGCCGCGACCCGATCCATCCGCGTGCCGTGGGAACTGCTTCGCGCCAGCACCGCTTTACATTGGTCATGGCGGCCGGGAGTGGGATCGTGGCTCCAGGGAAGCGGGTCTTGGTGGTCGAGGACGATCCCGTGCTCAGGATGGACGCCGCAGCCATGCTCGAGGACTCAGGCCTCGACGTCGTGCAACTCGAGACCGGCGACTCCGCGCTCGCTTATGTGCTGGAGCAGTCCGAGTCCGTCGGTGCGGTCTTCTCGGACGTGCAGATGCCGGGCGACACGGACGGGCTCGATCTCGCCAGTTACATCGCGTCGAACTGGCCCGCCATCACGATCGTGCTGACCTCCGGTCACATGCATCCGACGCACGACCTTCCGGCGAACATCAGGTTCGTATCGAAACCGTGGGTACCTGCCGAGGTGCTGAAAGCTCTGGTGGGCGCCGCTTGACCCGGGTTTCGCACCCTGCCCACCTGCGCGGCGGTCGCGCCCGTCTTCGACACGGGTCGAGACGGCGCCCGAGCCCAGGGCGGATGTCGGGCAGCAGGCAGGACGGCGACGGCGGCGTCGGTGAGCAGGCCGGCGTCGGGCCGGCGGCGCGCGTGACGCCCTCCGAAACAGGTCCGGACGGACGGCCATGCCCGGCCGGCACCTGAGATGCCGGTCGCTTGACAAAGACGCGTGGTTCACGCGCACATGCCCTCATGGTGGCTTCGACGAGATCCGGGCTGCGGTGCGCGCTCGCCGCGGTCTTGATCGTTGCTCTGACCTTGACGGGCGGCGGTCGCGCCGCGGCGGGTGCCGCACGGCCGGTCGAGGTCCGCTACGTCATAGCGGGTGCCCGGGTCCCGATCTGCCACGCCGGCACCGGCCCGTCATCGGGCCCGGCCCATCCCGCACATCCGTCCCGGCGCGACTGCTGCGACGGATGTGCGCTGCTCGCGCCCGCCGTCCTTCCGTCGCCCCCGTCCTTGTCGGGACCCGCTCGGCGCGAGCACTTCGCCGAGCCGGCCCAAGCCGTCGCAGGGACCCCCTCCGTCGCGCGCCTGCGCTCCCCGCGACAATCCCAAGGTCCTCCGGCCGCGTCGTGACCTGAACGAGCGAAACCGCACCCTTCACGGCCCGGGCCGCAAGCGGCAGCGCGCCCAGGCGCGCCGGCCCGGCTCCGGGCGGACTCAGGATCGTCAACATGCTTTTCTCGATACGGGCCGGCCTTTGCGCCGGGTTCATCACGCTCGCGCTCGGTTGTGGGCCCGCTGCGGCACAGGACATCACGGCCGGTCGCCTGGTGATCCGACACCCTTGGACGCGAGCGACGCCCCGCGGTGCCGAGGTCGCGGGCGGCTACCTGACGATCGTCAACAAGGGCTCGGCCCCCGATCGCCTGGTGGGAGGCTCGCTTGCAGCTGCGGAAGGCTTCGGACTGCACGAGATGACGAACGATGGCGGCGTCATGAAGATGCGTCCGACCGGTCCGCTCGACATCCCGCCAGGCGCCTCGCTCACGCTTGCTCCCTCCGGCAGGCACATCATGTTCACCGGCCTGAAGCACGGCCTGAAGCAGGGCGAGGCCGTAGCGGGTACGCTGGTGTTCGAGCATGGCGGGACCGTGCCGGTGCAGTTCACGATCGAGAGCATCGGTGCCAAGGGACCTGCCGAGAGCGGCACGTCCGGACAGACCGGGCATGCCGTGCCCGGCATGGACATGGACTGAGGCGATCTGCCGACGGGCGGATGATCGCGAATTGCCACTGCTTGTGACATGCTGGGGCGAGGCCGACATGGCGCGACAGACCGCCCGCCGCGGGATCCGGGCGCGTGAGCGGCTGGCACGTGACGGATCGCTTGGGACGAGACGATATGGATGAGGACGGCCGAGACGACGCGGACCCGGGCCTGAGGGGATCACCCTACGCCGTCGACCTCAACGAGCACCTGTGGATCCCGCTCGCCGACGGTACACGCCTTGCGGCGCGGATGTGGCTGCCACGGGACGCCGGGCCGGTCCCGGCCGTGTTCGAATACATCCCCTATCGCAAGCGCGACGGAACGCGGGGTCGCGACGACCCCATGCACGGCTTCTTCGCCGGCGCCGGCTATGCGGCCGTCCGGGTCGACATGCGCGGCTCGGGCGACAGCGACGGGCTGCTCGACGACGAATATCTCAAGCGCGAGCAGGACGACGCGCTCGAGGTCATCGCCTGGATCGCGGGCCAGCCCTGGTGTTCCGGGCGCGTCGGCATGATGGGCAAGAGCTGGGGCGGCTTCAACGCTCTCCAGGTCGCGGCCCGTCGACCGCCGGCCCTGGCCGCCATCATCACCGTCTGCTCCACGGACGACCGCTTCGGCAACGACATCCACTACATGGGCGGATGCCTGCTCAACGATAATTTGTGGTGGGGCTCCATCATGCTGGCCTATCAGGGCCGACCGCCGGATCCGGAGATCCGCGCCGACTGGCGCGAGCGCTGGCTGGAGCGGCTCGACCACATGCCCTTCTGGCCGGCGTTGTGGCTCGCCCGCCAGACGCGCGACGATTACTGGAAGCACGGTGCGGTCTGCGAGGATTGGGGCGCCATCGCCTGTCCGGTGCTGGCGGTCGGCGGCTGGGCCGACGCCTACACGGACGCGGTGCCTCGCCTGCTCGAACGGCTGAGGGTGCCGAGGAAGGCAATCATCGGGCCTTGGGCCCATATCTACCCGCAGGACGGCAGCCCCGGCCCGGCCATCGATTTCCTGGGCGAAGCGACCCGATGGTGGGACCGCTGGCTCAAGGGCCGTGATACCGGCATCATGGCGGAGCCCGCGTTGCGGGCTTTCGTCGAGGAGCACGCGAGGCCGGCGACGACGCGCCAAGTCTCGGAAGGGCGCTTCGTCGGCGAGGCGGCCTGGCCGAGCCCGTCGGTGGGCGGCCGCGCCTTCGGACTGGCGCCCGGGCGCCTCATCGAGGGCGCGTCCGAGCCGGCGCGCTTGTCGCTGCGCTCGCCGCCGTGGACCGGCACAGGGGCCGGCGAATGGATGGGCACGGGCCTGCCGGGCGAGCGGCCGGCTGATCAGAGACTCGACGACGGGATGTCGCTCTGCTTCGATGGCGCCCCGCTCGACGAGGCGATCGAGATCCTGGGCAACCCGACCGTCGATCTGCTGCTCGCCTCCGACCATCCGCAGGCCCAGGTCGCGGTCAGGCTCTGCGCCGTGGCGCCCGACGGCGCCTCGTTGCGCCTGTCCTACGCGGTGCTGAACCTCGGCCACCGCGACGGCTCGGAATCCCCGCGGCCCATGGTGCCGGGCGAGGCCGTGCGCGTGACCGTGCCGTTGAAGGTCTGCGGCCACCGCGTGCCGGCCGGCCACCGGCTGCGGCTCGCGGTCTCGACCGCCTATTGGCCGCTGGTGTGGCCGGCGCGCGATCCCGCGACCGTGACGGTGCTGACGGAAGGCAGCCGGCTCGTCCTGCCGGTCCGCCGACCCGTCGAAGACGATCCGGACGTGCATTTCGCCGCGCCGCGGCACGGCCCGGCGGCTCCCGCGACGCGTCTCGCCGAGAGCCGCCTGGCGCGCCGCGTCTCCTTCGACCTCATCGCCGACACTGTGACCGTGGTGACGGAGGGGACCGGCGGGCTCTTCGGCGAGGGCGTGGTGCGTTGGGACGACATCGGCACCGAGATCGCCCACGACCTCACCCGCACCATGACGGTGGGCCGGGATCCGCTGTCGGCCGAGACCCGCATCGTGCAGCGCTATGCCATGGGCCGCAACGGCTGGCGCATCCGTATCGAGACCGAGACGGCGCTGGTCGGCGACGCCGAGGCGTTCACGATCACGGGGGAACTTCGAGCCTACGAGGGCGAGCATCTGGTGCGGACCCGGACCTGGTCCGAGCGGATCCCGCGACGGGAGGTGTGAGGGCGCCCGTCCGCATCTCTCATGACCCGATCGCCGCCCCTTCCGCATCGAAACGATAGACCTTGCCGTCCTGCGGCGTGAGCCCGACGACGTCGCCGACGTCGTGGTTCACGTCGCCGAGGACGCGCGCGGTCAGCAGGCCCATGCCCGGCACCTCGACATAGAGCATCGTATCGGCGCCGAGATGCTCGGCATGCGACACGGTGCCGGTCCAGGCACCATCCGGCGCCACCGCGAGATGCTCGGGCCGCACGCCGATCGTCGCGGCGCCGGCGCGGGCCGCGATCGCGCCATCGACGAAGTTCATCTTCGGCGAACCGATGAAGCCCGCCACGAACAGGTTGGTGGGCCGGCGATAAAGATCGAGCGGCCGGCCGACCTGCTCGATGGCGCCGCCCTGCATGATCACGATCTTGTCGGCCAGCGTCATGGCCTCGACCTGGTCGTGCGTGACATAGACCATCGTGGCGCCGAGCTGTCGATGCAGCTTGGCGATCTCGATTCGGGTCCCGACCCTGAGCGCGGCGTCGAGGTTCGACAAGGGCTCGTCGAACAGGAACAGGCTCGGCTCCCGCACGATAGCGCGGCCGATGGCGACGCGCTGGCGCTGGCCGCCCGAGAGTTCCGCGGGGCGGCGGCCCAGCAGGGCGTCGAGTCGCAGCAGGCCCGAGGCCTTGGCGACCCGCGCCTTGATCTCGGGTGACGGCACGCCGGCCTGGGCCAGCGCGAGGCCCATGTTCTTCTCCACCGTGAGGTGGGGGTAGAGCGCGTAGCTCTGGAACACCATGGCGATGCCGCGCTTGGCGGGCGGCACCCCGTTCATGAGCACCCCGTCGATCCTGACGTCCCCGGAGGTCTGCTCCTCCAGCCCGGCGATGATGCGCAGCAGCGTGGACTTGCCGCAGCCCGACGGCCCGACGAAGACGACGAACTCGCCCTTGGCGACCTCGAGGTCGACGTCCCTCAGCACGTCGATGATGCCGAAGCTCTTGCCGACCCCCCCGAGGTGGAGCGCCTCTCCGCGGTTTGCCCGATCCCGCTTCGCGGGTGTAAGGGCCGCTCCCTGTCCGGCTTCGCCCATCCGCGGTCTCTCGGGTCAGAGGTCGATTGCGCGCTTCGCGCGCATGGAGCGGTCGGCCGCCAGAACGATGGCCAGCGAGCGGACCGCGTCGTCCATGTGCCGCGAGAGGTCGCGATCCTCACGGATCGCGTCGCGCACGAAGCGCTGCTCGCGGGCGCAGAGTTCGTCATGACCGGGTTCGTCGGCCATCGACAGCACCGTATCGGGAGCGAGGAACCGGCCGTCCAGGCCGGTCGCGGCCGCATGAATGCGGATGCGTGACGTTTTCGTATGAGTGTCGACGTCGGCCGAGGCCGCACCTTCATCCATCACGATCGACACCGAGCCTCGCGGTCCCATGACGTCCTTCACGAAGAAGGCCGTCTCGGAAATCATCGGCCCCCAGCCGGCCTCGTACCAGCCGACCGAACCGTCGGCGAAGATCACCTGCAGATGGCCGTAGTTGACCTGATCTTCTGCGATCTCGGGCGACAGCCGCACCCCCATGCCGCGCACCTGCACGGGCCGGCTGTCGGTGATCTGCAGCAT
>CAXUCF010000068.1:18335-20036 GCA_964249275.1 uncultured Lichenihabitans sp. | reverse complement strand
TGAAGAACGACAACATCGTCTACATCGGCGACCTCATCCAGAAGTCGGAAGCCGAGATGCTGCGCACCCCGAACTTCGGCCGCAAGTCGCTGAACGAGATCAAGGAAGTGCTGGCCCAGATGGGCCTGCATCTCGGCATGGAGATCAACGGCTGGCCGCCGGAGAACATCGACGAACTCGCCAAGCGTTTCGAAGAGCACTACTGACGCCGAGAGAAGCGGGCCGGCAGGGTCCGCCGCAAAAAGAGCGGCCGTACCGTGGCACGGCGGCCGCATAACCAAGCAGGAGACCGCCATGTATCATGGACGCGCCAAGCGCCGGTTCAACCGTACGGCCGAACATCGCAAGGCCATGTTCGCCAACATGTGCGCCAACCTCATCCACCACGAGCAGATCGTTACGACCCTGCCGAAGGCCAAGGATCTCCGCCCCGTGGTGGAGAAGCTGGTGACGCTCGGCAAGCGCGGGGATCTGCACGCCCGCCGCATGGCCATGGCCGAGGTGCGCCAGCCCGCGATCGTGAAGAAACTCTTCGACGTGATCGGGCCGCGCTACAAGGATCGGCAGGGTGGCTATTGCCGCGTCCTCAAGGCCGGCTTTCGCTATGGCGACAACGCGCCGCTTGCGGTGATCGAGTTCGTGGACCGTGACGTGGACGCCAAGGGCTCGTCGCTCGGCGCCTACACGGCCTCCTCCGACGCTGACGCGGCCTGAACGGAAAGACGCCCGGCCTTGCTGGGCGGTCGAAGACTGATCCGAAAGGGCCGGGGCCTGTGGGCCGCCGGCCCTTTCTCGTTCGTCGACACGGGAGTTCTGCCATGCCGGTTCCTCGCTTGCTCTGGTCTGCGCTGCCCATCGTCGTCCTGGCCGGCCTCGCGCCGTGCTCGACAGCGTTCGCCGAAGATCGACTGGTGCCGCAGGCCAGGGCCGATGTGGTTCTGTCCTTTGCGCCCGTCGCCAAGAAGGCCCAGGCCGCGGTCGTCAACGTCTACGCGTCGCGGATCGAGAAGCGCCCTCGCAACTCCCTGCTCGACGATCCCGTGTTCCAGCAATTTTTCGGGGGCGGCCAGCGGCCCGGCAATCCGAGTGCCCAGTCGCTCGGGTCAGGCGTCATCGCCGACGCCTCCGGGCTGGTCGTCACCAACTACCACGTCATCGAGGACATGACGGACGTGAAGGTGGCCCTGTCGGACAAGCGCGAGTTCCCGGCCGACATCGTGCTGCGCGACCAGCGGACCGACCTCGCCGTACTGCGGCTCAAGGGGGCCGCCAATCTCCCCGTCATGGACTTCGGAGATTCCGACACGCTCGAGGTTGGCGACATCGTGCTGGCGATCGGCGATCCCTATGGCGTCGGCCAGACGGTGACCCAGGGCATCGTGTCCGGACTGGCCCGCAGCCAGGTCGGGAAAAGCGACTACCAATATTTCGTGCAGACCGACGCCGCCATCAACCCGGGCAACTCGGGCGGCGCGCTGGTCGACATGAAGGCGCGGCTGATCGGCGTCAATTCGGCCATTTATTCGCAGTCCGGCGGCAGCGTCGGGATCGGCTTGGCCGTTGCCGAGGGGTTGGCGGCGCTGCTGGGGCGTGGCCACCGCCTGCGCCTGGTGGACCGCGGCGCCATCGCGGGCGCCATGGATGGCGACACGGCGGTGGTGATGCTGACCCATGTCAACTACCGCACCGGGGCGATGCACG
>CAXUCF010000068.1:0-18325 GCA_964249275.1 uncultured Lichenihabitans sp. | reverse complement strand
TGGTGAAGGGTGTCGTGGCGGCGGCCCGGGCCGGCGCGACCCGGGTGCAACGTCCCTGGCTGGGCGCGAGCCTGCAGGGGATCACCCGCGACATGGGCGAGGCCCTCGGCCTCGATCGATCGGCCGGGGTGCTGGTCTCGGACCTCACCGATGGCAGTCCCTCCGTCGAGGCCGGTCTGAAGCGCGGCGACGTCATCGTGGCGGTCGACGGCGCAGCGGTCGACGATCCTGACGCCTTCGGCTACCGCATCGCCACGAAGCCGCTCGGCGGCACGGCGGCCGTGACGGTCCGGCGCGGCGCCCAGGACATCAAGCTGGCGCTCCGCCTCCTGCCGCCGCCCGAGATACCGGCGCGCGATACGGTAACGCTGAAGAACGACTCGCCCTTCTCGGGCGCCACCGTCGTGAACTACTCGCCGGCGGTCGCGGACGACCTCCAGCTCAACGGTCCGCACCAGGGCGTCGTCGTGAGCGATGTCGCGGACAATTCGTCGGCCGCCATGACGGGACTGCAGAAAGGCGACGTCATCCTCGGCATAGGCCGGACCAAGATCGGCACCACGCGCCAGTTGGAGCGGGCCACGGCAGCCCGCCAGGATTTCTGGCACGTGACACTGGACCGTGGCGGGCAGATCATCGAGTCCGAACTGGGCGGCTGACGGGCCGCTTCACGGGCGGGGCGGCACATGACCGATCTTTTCAGCCGTGCGGGCCTCGATGCGGTCCCTGCCGGATCGACCGCGCCCCGGAACGTCGAGGAGGCGGTGTCGGGCGAAAGGCCGCTGGCCGATCGGCTGCGACCGCAGTCGTTGGACGAGGTGGCCGGGCAGGCCCATCTGGTCGGCCCGGACGGCGCCTTGACGCGCCTGCTCGCTGATGGCTCTCCGGGCTCGCTGATCTTCTGGGGGCCGCCCGGTACCGGCAAGACCACGGTGGCGCGGCTGATGGCCGGACGCACCGATCTCGCCTTCGTCGCCGTGTCGGCCATCTTCTCGGGGGTGGCCGACCTGAAGAGACTGTTCGAGGACGCGCGGGGGCGGCGCCGGGCCGGCCGGGGCACCCTCCTGTTCGTCGACGAGATCCACCGCTTCAATCGTGCCCAGCAGGACGGCTTCCTGCCCGTCATGGAGGACGGCACCGTGACGCTCGTCGGCGCCACGACCGAGAACCCGTCCTTCGAACTCAACGGTGCCCTTCTGTCGCGCTCCCGCGTCCTGGTGTTCCGGGCGCTCGACGCCGAGGCGCTGGGCGGTCTCCTGATCCGGGCCGAGACCGTCGAAGCGAAGCCCTTGCCGCTCGATGCCGCGGCCCGCGACGCCATGATCCGCATGGCGGACGGCGACGGACGCGCCCTCCTCAACCTTGCCGAGGATGTCTGGCGCTCCGCCAGATCCGGCGAGGTGCTCGACACCGCCCGATTGGTCGAGGTCGTGCAGCGCCGTGCGCCCCTCTACGACAAGAAGCAGGACGGCCACTACAACCTGATCTCGGCGCTCCACAAGGCGGTGCGCGGCTCCGACCCCGACGCGGCGCTCTACTATCTCGCCCGCATGTTGGACGCCGGGGAGGACCGGCTGTTCCTGGCGCGCCGCGTGGTCCGCATGGCGTCCGAGGACATCGGCATGGCCGATCCGCAAGCCCTGGTGGTGGCCAACGCCGCCAAGGACGCCTTCGATTTCCTGGGCAGCCCGGAGGGCGAACTCGCCATCGCGCAGGCGGTCGTCTATCTGGCGACCGCGCCGAAGTCGAACGCCGTCTACAAGGCCTTCAAGGCCGCCATGGCGCTGGCCAGGCAGCACGGCTCGCTGCTGCCGCCCAAGACCATCCTCAACGCGCCCACCAAGGTGATGAAGCGCGAGGGGTACGGCGAAGGTTACCGCTACGATCACGATGAGCCCGACGCCTTCTCGGGCCAGAACTATTGGCCCGACGCCATCGGCCGCCAGACGCTCTACCGGCCATCCGAACGCGGCTTCGAGCGTGACGTCGAACGGCGGCTGGCCTGGTGGAACGAACGGCGCAAGGACCGGGCGGATGGGTGAGCGGGCCCGACGAGGGCATCGGGAGGACGCGCATGCGCATCGTGGACATCCGGGACGTCACGATCCCCATCGCCTCGCCGATCGCCAACGCCTATATCGATTTTTCCAAGATGACCCTGTCACTGGTCGCGGTCGTGACCGATGTCGTGCGCGCCGGGCGCGCCGTCGTGGGTTACGGCTTCAATTCCAACGGCCGCTACGGGCAGGGCGGTCTCATCCGCGAGCGGTTCGCGCCGCGCCTGCGGGACGCCGTCCCGGAAGCCCTGCTCGACGACACCGGCAGCAACTTCGACCCGGACCGTATCTGGGCCACCCTGATGAAGAACGAGAAGCCGGGCGGGCACGGCGAACGGTCGGTCGCGGTCGGCACCATCGACATGGCGGTCTGGGACGCCGTCGCCAAGATCGCCGGCAAACCGCTGTTCCGCCTGCTCGCGGAGCGCCATGGGCGGCAGGCCGACCCGCGGGTCTTCGTCTACGCGGCGGGTGGTTACTACTACCCGGGCAGGGGGATCGACCAGCTCCGGGCCGAGATGCGAGGCTACCTCGACCGCGGCTACACGGTCGTGAAGATGAAGATCGGCAACGGCCTCGCCCAGGACCGTCCGCGCATCGAGGCCGTGCTGAAGGAACTCGACGGCCAAGCGCGGCTGGCCGTCGACGCCAACGGCCGCCTGACGCTGGAAGACGCGATCGCCTATGCCAAGATGCTGCGCGTCTATCCGCTGTTCTGGTACGAGGAGGCCGGGGACCCGCTGGATTACGCATTGCAGGCCGCGTTGGCGGAGTTCTATCCGGGCCCGATGGCGACGGGCGAGAACCTGTTCAGCCACCAGGACGCCCGCAACCTTCTCCGCTACGGCGGCCTGCGGCCAGACCGCGACTGGCTTCAGTTCGACTGCGCGCTGTCCTATGGGCTCTGCGAATATCAGCGCACGCTGGCGGCCATGCAGGTCGCGGGCTGGTCACCCGAACGATGCATCCCGCACGGTGGTCATCAGATGTCGCTCAACATCGCGGCGGGCCTCGGGCTCGGCGGCAACGAGAGCTACCCCGACCTGTTCCAGCCGTTCGGAGGATTCCCCGACGGCGTGCGGGTGGAGAACGGCAGCATCACCATGCCGGAACTCCCCGGCATCGGCTTTGAGGGTAAGTCCGACCTGATCGAGGTCATGCGCGACCTCGCGGCCTGGGCGCGCCCACGACAATGACGTTTCTTGCCGGAACCTTGAGCGGGGTCGCGTCGCCGTGGCCGTGGTTTCAGTCGTCGTCGTCGCCCAGCAACTCGTCGAGTTCGCGCGCCACGTCGCGCGCATCCTCCTCGGAATGGCCGATCTGGGGAATGTCGTTGATGATGGCGGGCATGCCGGTGGTGCGGTCGTAGACCGTCCAGGTGCCGTCGTCTTCGCGGCGGATGGCGTAACGCGATGCCATGGTGAACTCCCCGCCGGTTCCACGGGTGGCCCCGACGGTCGCGAGATTGCCCCCACGGCTCGCCCGCGGCAAGCCCGCGCCGCTCTCCTCAGGGCGCCGGGTTCTGGTGGACCTGATGAATGGCGTCGATACGGTCCTCGAGGTCGGGCGGGATCGCGACCTCGACCGACGCCAGGATCGTCTCGAGCTGTGCCGTACTGGTGGCCCCGATGATAGTGGAAGTCACGAACTTGCGCGACGTCACGAAGGCCAGCGCCAAATGCACGGGGTGGAGGCCCACCTCGCGGGCGAGCGCCAGATAGGCGTCGATGGCCACGGCGACGCCGGGTTTCTCGTAGCGCTGCCCGCGGTTGAACAGGGTCGAGCGGGCGCCGGGAGGACGCGCGCCGTTCTGGTACTTGCCCGTGAGATAGCCCTGGCCGAGCGGCGAATAGGCCAGCAGGCCCACGTCCTCGCGCAGGGCGAACTCCGCTAGCCCGAGCTCGAAGTTGCGGTTGATGAGGTTGTAGCTGTTCTGGATCGAGGCCACGCGCGGGCCACGGCCCGTTTCGGCCGCGTGCAGGAACTGGGACACGCCCCAGCAGGTCTCGTTCGAGAGCCCGACGTGGCGGACCTTGCCCTCCGCCACGAGCCGGCCGAGTACGCCGAGCGTCTCGGCGATCGGGACCGCGTCGTCGGCCTCGGGCAGATCGCGGAACACGTTGCCGCCAGCACCGAACAGGCTCGCCGGCCGATCCGGCCAATGCAGCTGATAGAGGTCGATGTAGTCGGTCTCAAGCCGCCTCAGACTCTGCTCGACCGCGTAGCGGATATTGGCCTCGTCGAGCCGCGCGCCCTTGCGGTCGGGCCGGATCCAGGAACTGCTCGACCGGCCGCTGACCTTCGTCGCGATCACCAGCCGGTCGCGGCCCCCGCGCGACTTGAGCCAGGTGCCGATGATGCGTTCGGTGGAGCCCTGCGTCTCGGCCCGTGGCGGGATCGAATACATCTCGGCCGTGTCGATGAAGTTGATGCCGCGGCCGGTCGCGAGGTCGAGCTGGGCGTGGCCCTCGGCCTCGGTGTTCTGTTGGCCCCAGGTCATGGTGCCGAGGCACAGCGGCGTGACCTCGACCCCGGTGCGGCCGAGCTTGCGCATTTCGAGCATAGGTGGGGATCCCCGCCGGGTCATCGCGCCCGGCTCCCGGGCGTCTTAAGCTGGGCTACCGAAGCTGTCGAGGCGGGGTCGGCCGGCAGAGACGGGACGTTTCGCCCCTCCGATGAGGGCCAGCTGAAGTTTCGGCCAAAGGGTCAGCGCGGCCCGCGAAGAACGCGATTGCGCAGAACGCCGATCGTCTCGACCTCGAGTTCGACCACGTCTCCGCTTGCCAGGAAGCGCATGTGCTCGAGGCCGCAGCCATTGCCGACCGTGCCGGAACCCAGGAATTCCCCGGAATGCAAAGTCTCGGAGCGCGACACGTGCGCGATGCAGTCGGCGAAGCGCCACTTCATCTCGCTAGAATGGCCGCGGCCCCATTCCTCGCCGTTCACGCGGACCACCATGGTGAGGTTGTAGGGGTCGGGCAGTTCGTCGGCCGTGACGAGGCAGGGTCCCATGGCGTTCGCGCCATCGAAGTCCTTGCCCTTGCCGGGGCCGAGTTGGCCCGGCATCTCCTTGATCTGCTCGTCGCGCGCCGAGAAGTCGTTGAATACCGTGTAGCCGAAGATGTGGCGATCTGCGGTTTCCGGGCTGATGTCGCGCCCCGGCCTGCCGATGTAGGCGCCGAACTCCAGCTCGAAATCCATCAGCGTCGAATAATCCGGCCACAGCACGTCTTCGTCATGCCCGATCACGTTCAGCCGGTTGGGATGATAGAAGATCGGCCTTTCGTACCAGGTCCGCGGGATGGACAGGACTCCTTGCTGTTCCATGTCGGCCATCGCCTGTTCCGGATCCGCTGGGAGCGGACGATGCGGCCCTGCCGGAAGGCCTGGATCAGGTGCTTCTCGAAACAGAGGAAGTCCCGCATCTGCGGTGGGCGTGGGATCGGGGCGCATAGCCGCACGCCATCGCGGCCGATCAGGTTCGTCCCGGCCCTTGTGGCGCCTGCGATGACTTCCGAGGCCAACGAAAGCGACGCTTCCCCCGTCTCTGCCATGGCCAGAACGCTCGACAGCATGGGCGAGGGGTCGCGCCAGCGGTCCATGTAGGCGGCCTGCAGATCGACGACGCGCGTATCGCCGTCCACCAGAGCGCCTGCCGCGGATCGGCCGTCGGCCCATTGGAATGTGACAAGCCTCATGACGTCTCCCATCTACCCTTTTGCGAAGCCCCGACGTCACGGCGGCGTCGCGTTCAGCGCCGCCGATACGAAGCTGACCAGCCGCTTCACGGTGGCATCGTTCGATCGATGATCGAGCAGGCCACCGGACAGCCGCTCGACCCGACCCGGGTTGGCCAGGATCATCTGCAGCGTGCTGATGAAGAAGTGATAGGCCCAATGAATGTCGGAGCGGCGGTGGTCCGGCAGAACCTGTTCCATGGCTTCCAGGAACTCGAAGGCGATCGGGTCGAGGAGGTCGCGGACGATGCCGCGCTCGGCCTCGCGGGGGTCGGTCCCCTCACGGGCGATCAGTCGCGTATAACAGCGGCCTTCCTCGGTTCCGTGCATCTCGATCCACGGCCGCGCCAGCGCGTCGAGCACCGCTTCTATCGTCGGCGCACCCGCTTCGCCCGACAACGCCTCTGCGAGCGCAATGCGCCTCCGCTCGCTCAACGGGGTGATGCGGTTCTCGAAGACCGCGCGATACAGCATCTCCTTCGTGCCGAAATGATAGTTGATCAGCGCGATCTGCGCGTCGGCTGCCGCCCCGATCTGCCGGATCGACACGCCGTCATAGCCGTATTCAGCGAAAAGCCGCTCCGCGGTCAAAAGGATGCGCTCGCGTGTTCCGGAGCGCTTCACCGCCTTCTGCAAACCCACCGGCATCGAAGCACTCCCGATCTTTATTAGTCGACTGATAAATTTCTTGTCAACGCCCCGATCACCGCTTAGCCTTTCGCAAATGCCAGAGCGACCGGCCTGCGAAAGCGTCGGAAGAAGCGCGGCGCGGGTCGGGAGGTTGGAATGGCCAAGTGGCAGTTTACGAAAGGTTTGCACGAAGTCGGCACGAATGTGTGGGCCTACCTGCAGCCGGACGGCTCCTGGGGATGGAGCAACGCGGGCCTGATCGTCGACGGTGATCAAACGTTGCTCGTCGACACGCTCTTCGACCTCAAGCTGACGGCGGAGATGCTGGCGGCCATGCGGCGCTCCGTGCCTGCCGCGTCCCACATCAACACGCTCGTGAACACACACGCGAACGGCGACCATTGCTATGGCAACGAACTTGTTGCGGGCGCCGAGATCATCGGGTCGGAAGCCACGGCTCTCGAACTGGAGGAGTTTCCCCCTTCGGCCTTCCATCATCTGATGATGACGGCCCGCGACCAGGGCGAGGGTGGCGCATTCATCCATGAACTGTTCAAACCGTTCGACTTCGATGGGATCACCCTGACCAAGCCGACCCGCACCTTCAACGGCGAACTCGATCTGCGGGTGGGCAACAAGGCGGTCACACTGATCGAGGTTGGACCGGCGCACACCAAGGGCGACACGCTCGTCCTCCTGCCCGAAGACCGGATCGTCTTCACGGGCGACATCCTGTTCAACGAGGGCACCCCGATCGCCTGGGCCGGGCCGGTCAAGAACTGGATCGCAGCATGCGACCGCATCCTCGACATGGAGGTCGACGTGGTGGTTCCCGGCCACGGCAACGTGGCCGACAAGGCCACGGTGAGGGCCATGCGGGACTACCTGCAATATGTCCAAGACGAGGCTTTCAAGCGCTTTCAGGCCGGCATGCCGGCGACCGAGGCCGCCTTCGACATTCCCCTGGGCTCCTACATCGACTGGAGCGATGCGGAACGCATCGTCGTCACCGTGGCGACGCTCTATGCGGGCTTCAAGGGCGAGAGGATGCACTTCCAGCCGCTGCCCCTCTTTGAACAAATGGCGAAGATGCGCTGCAAGCTGAAGACGTGCCAGTGCCACGGCGGCCCCCTTCGGGCCGACTGATCCAGCAAGAAACAAGGCACGACGTCGGGCAGGGGAGAAGCATCATGGACGGGCGTTGGGCCGCGTTGGCGATCATCTTCGCATCGTTTCTGCAATTCACACTGAACTGGTTCTGTATCGTTCCTGCCTTCGGCGGCATTGTCGCGGATATGCAGATCTCGTTCGCGCAAGTGGGCGTCATCGTTGGCATGTTCATCGCAGGATATGGCTTGGCCCATATCCCGGGCGGCTGGATCGCGGAACGCTACGGCATGCGGACCGCGATGCTGCTCGGCATCGGGGTGGAAACGATGGGAGCCGGCCTGTCGGCCTGGGCACCGTCCTACGACGTCCTGCTGGTGGGACGCTTCATCTGCGGCGTCGGCGGATCGGTCTATCTCGGCAGTGCGATCGGTCTCACGACGGCCTGGTTCCGCGGCCGGGAACTCGCAACCGCGAACGGTCTGATCACCGGCGTCGCTTTCACGGTCGGGGCCGCCATCGGCCTGTTCGGCTGGGGCAGCATCATCGTATCGGCCGGCTGGCGGGAGGGCCTGCTCATCGGCGCAGGCGTTGGCCTGGTTACCCTGATCTTGATGATCGTTCTTTTCCCCACGCCGCCCAGCAGCAGCGGCGAGGTCCTCCATGGCGAGCATCTTGGCCCGGAGTCGCTTCGCCGCGTCTTCGGCAATTCGACTTTATGGATCATGGGCCTGGCTTTGCTGGGCGGCTACGGCAGCTACTTCAGCGCTGCGCAATTGCTGCCGCATTATGCACAGTCGACGCTCAACATCGATGCCGGCGCGGCGGAGGCGATCAGCGTCATCCTGCTGGTCAGCGGGATCCCCGGCGCCTTCATCGGCGGGTGGTCGACCGACCGCGTCTTGGGTGCCGTCCCCACCTTCCTGGTGGCCTTGGTGTTAGAGGGGATCGCTTTCATCCTGATTCCCTATCTCGGCCTGTACGGGGTCGAGGTCGCGGCCGCGGTCATCGGAGCGGCGGGCATCGCGGCTTTCGTGCCGTTCGTGACCATTCCCGGCCAACAGGGCAGCGTATTTCATATCTCTGACATCCCCACGGCAGTCGGGCTCATGTTGACCATCGCCGCCGTCGGCGGGGCCGTGGTGCCCCCGCTCTACAGTCGAATCGCAAGCGATCTCGGCTTCCAGGCGGCCTGGAGTTTCGAGGGTGTGATCAGCCTTGGCTTTGCGTGTCTCGCTCTTGTCGCGCGGCCGACACGACCTGATGCCATCGGCCATGCACTCCGTGCCGGCCAATGACCGGGGATGCACGTCGACAATCGTGAGCCTGCTTCGTGGCCCGGCGTTGCTCACGTTCGTGGGACTATGACGCAGGATCCGATGCCGTTGAGGGTTCGTTGCCGCCGCAACGCAACCTGACCTATTCTCGTCGATCCGTCCACTCACTCCCACATGGCGCGCGCGGCGGTCTTGGACGGCAGGAGCTTCAGCCGCACGAGCCGCGACATCACGGCCTCGGGCGCCTTGCCGGTGGCGGCGCAGATCTCGTCGAGGCCGCCCGCCACAGCGAAGCTCGCCTGCAGCTTGGCGTCGTCCCGCGCGGTCCATTGCGCGGCAGCGGCCTCCGGGTCGGGCGCGTAGGGCGCCATGTCGCCCGGCTTCACGGCCCAACTCCGCTGAGGAGCGCCCTTGCGTCGCGAGTCGGTCCCCATCCCACGGGCTTTGGCCTGGCCGGCTGGGCCGATCGGCGGCGCCGGCTCCCGTGCCGGCGGTGCCGGCTGCGGCTCTTCCTGGTACGGCCGTCCCAGCGGCAGCAGGTGGTCCGCGTCGGGGTGGTCGGCATCGGTGCCGCCGAGGGCGTCGCCGGCGAACTCGGCCACGAAGCGCGAGCGCTTGGACTTGGCTCCGCCGCGCTCCGCCGCGTAGGTGAGGCCGAGGATGCGCTTGGCCCGCGTCACCGCCACATAGGCGACGCGCCGCTCCTCCTCGATCTCGGCCCCGGCCGATGGCATGACGCCTTCCTCCAGGCCGACCACGAAGACCGCGTGCCATTCGAGCCCTTTGGCCGAATGCACGGTGGACAGCACCACGGCGTCTTCGGAGGGCGCGCGCAGCGCCCGCGATTGTGCGGCGATGCGGTCCGTCAGATCGTCGAGGTCCTTGCAGTCGCCGGCCAAACCGGCGAGCGCGTCGCAGAGGTTGGTCCAATCGCGCTGCTCGCGCTCGGCCGATCGCTTGGGCAGGGCGTCCGACACGACGTTGCGGGCGTGACGGCACGCCTGGGCGAAGCTGCTGCGGCCCGGGGCCGGCACCTTGTCGAGCTGGCGCCGAATGGCCTCGCCCCGCTTGCCCGTACCCATCTTCTCGATGGCGCGGCGGTCGTCGCCGTCGAGGAGGTAGAACAGGCCGCCGAGGAAGAGCCGCGCGGCGGGGCTCTGCCACAGGTCCCCGGCGCCGCGCACGTCGAACGGGATGTGCATGGCCTCGAGCGCGCCCTGGAAGGCGAGGCCCGTCGAGCCGGCGCGGTACAGCACGGCGATCTCGCGCGGCGGCACGCCGTCACGGATCAGGGCCGCGATGGCGCGTGTGACCTGCCTGACCTCGACATCGGGCGTCGTATAACCACGGATCGCCACCGTGCCGGTCCCGTCCAGGACCGCAGCGTAATCCTTCTTGAAGCGGTCGCGGTTCCGCCCGATGAGGCGCTTCGCGGCCGCCACGATCTCGGGCGTCGAGCGGTAGTTGCGGTCGAGCAGATGCAGGACGGCATTGCGGTGCCGCCGCTTGAAGTCGAGCGTGAAGCGGATATCGGCGGCCCGGAAGGTGAACAGCGTCTGGTCGTCGTCGCCGACCGCCCAGAGATGCACGCCGGCGGTGCGGAAATGCTCGATCAACCGGTGCTGGCCGAGGTTGATGTCCTGGTATTCGTCGACCAGCAGATGGTCGACCGCCGCCGCCACCGAGCGGCCATAGGCGGGGTTGGCCGCCATGGCTTTCAAGAGAAGCGGCACCATGTCGGCGAAGTCGATGGCGCCGGCGGCCTGCAGGGCCTCTTCGTAGACGGCGAAGAACTCGGCGGCACGATGGCCGACTTCGTCGTCGCGCGCGAGCCCTTTCGCGTAGCGCCGGGCGTCGAGCAACTGCTCCTTGGCGCCCGCGATGATGTCGAGGATGTCGCCGTCGTCGTTCCAGAACATGCGGCGGCCGGAGAACACGGCGCGTTGCTGGGGCGTGCTCCAGACGTCGATGCGCTCCGGCAGGCCGGCGAGGTGCGGGTTGCGCTGCAGACAGCGGAGCGCGAGGCTGTGGAACGTATAGACCCTGAGGTCGCCGCCCGACTCGAGCGCGAGGTCGCGCGCGATGCGGCCGCGCATCTCCTCGGCGGCCTTCTTGGTGAAGGTCAGCGCCATGATGCGGCGCGGGTCGACGCCGCTGTCCCGCAGGTGGCGGAAGCGGCCCACCAGGGTCGAGGTCTTGCCGGCACCGGGGCCGGCCAACACGAGTTGGACAGGGTGGTCGGCGCTGGCGGCGCGCCGCTGCGAGGGATCGAGGTCGGCCATGCGCCTCCCATGCCACAACCGCGCCGACGGGGGAACGGCTGCAGGTCCTGCGGCGCTACGCTGCACGAGAGCCCGGCCGGTTGGGGCGTTGTGCCCATCGACCGACCGCGGGATCCCATGACGACGTTCTTCACCGCCGACACGCATTTCGGCCATGCCGGCCTCCTGCGCTCCCGACCTTTCGGCAGCATCGCCGAGCACGACGAAGCGCTGGTGGCGCGATGGAACGCCCGGGTCGGTCGGGACGACGTCGTGTGGCACCTCGGGGACTTCACCTGCGGGCTCGGGCGGGAGCAATGCGCGGCGCTCTTTGCGCGGCTCGCCGGCACGAAGCGGCTCGTCTCGGGCAATCACGACAGCAACCGGGTTCTCGGGCTGCCCTGGGCCGAGCCGCCGGTGGACCACGCCCGGATCGTCGTGTCGACGGACTCGGGCACCACCGAGCGGCTCTATCTGTCGCATTACCCGATGCGGTCCTGGCCGGGTCTGTTCCGTGGCGTGCGTCACCTCTTTGGCCATACCCACGCGACACTCGGTGGCACGTCGCTGTCCTGCGACGTCGGCGTGGACGGGTGGGACTTTACGCCCGTGTCGATCGACGAGGTCGTGGCCCGGCAGGACGCCACAGCCCAGCAGCCCGAGGAACTCGCGCTCTGGTCCGCGAGCAGCGGCGATCATACGGTTTCGGCATAATCAACTCCGGTTGTCATCCCGGACCAGCGCCGAAAGGCGCGCAGATCCGGGATCCAGACCTCGGTGCTCCCCGAACAGCGCACGGCCGCCCCGGACCATCCTGCAGCGTCGGGCGTCTAGGTTCCGGGTCTTCGCTGGCGCGACGGTGTCGCGCGTCGCTTCGCCCGGAATGACCGCGGGAGAGGGGATCAAACAGAAATCTTCGGTATTATGGCGCAACCGCCACAAGCCATCTAGCTCCAGGTCCACCACCTATGGACCATGACCGAGCCTCTCATTCTCACTGTGCTCCGCGCCAAGCAGGCCGACGTTGAGCAGCATATCGAGGGGCTGAACGCCAGGCTCATGAACGTTAGGCGAGACTTGTTGCACCTTGCGGCGACAATCAGACCCTTCGATCCCGCCGCCGCCGATGACACGCCCGCTCTCGGCTACCACGGCAGCACCAGGGCCCTAAAACGATCCGAACTGTTTGACCGATGCAAGACGGCCATGGCGGCTTCGTCTGAGCCCTGAGCACGCGCGAACTGGCCCAGCACATAATCACGGCCGAAGGCTGGGATTACGAAGACCGGATCTCAGGTTGACCGTAGCCCATCGCATCGGGTGCATGATGGGCCGGTTCGAGCAGCGCCATGTCGTGCTGAGTGCGGGGACGAAGTCGGGAGCGACGCTGTGGAAGCTGCCGTAAAGGACGGGAAAAACGTTGTTTGAACCCCGGTTCACATCCTTTTGCTACGATTTTTCTGGCTCAGGAATTGTCGGCGCAATTTCATTGATAATTTTTGCAGATCGTTTTCGTGCAAAACGCAATGCGGGAAATTTTGCTTTTCTGCGAATTGCAAATGGCGCACTGTAGTTTTCGGATAGGATGACAACTCGGTTAGGGCCGCGAAGGCGGTGCGTCTTCCAA
Organism: uncultured Lichenihabitans sp.; assembly: GCA_964249275.1. GTDB lineage: Bacteria > Pseudomonadota > Alphaproteobacteria > Rhizobiales > Beijerinckiaceae > Lichenihabitans. The sequence goes on along the minus strand of CAXUCF010000068.1, from coordinate 5,629 downwards.
TCCGCGTAAGGGGTGGTGCCCTTATAAGAAGAAGCGCCCTCTCGGGCGCTTCTTTGCGTTTAGGCCTGCACCTCGCTCCTGCCTTTTAGATGCATGTGAAAACGCCCTTCTAAAGGGCGTATGTTATCGGGTTTCGCTTTCACAAATTCTTTGAGGCGATACCTCTCACCATCATATTCGACAACGTCTTCCTTTTTGAGACGACTTAGGAGTGAAGAAACGGAAGCTCGATCCAGCGTGATGCCTCGGACATTTGCGAGTTCAACGGCGCTAATTGCATTAAGCCCCGTAGTCCCGACATCTGTGAGGAGGTCAAGCACAATTCCCTTCGTTGCAGTCCGCTTCCCGGACAACACAACCGGCCCGGATCTCTCGTCCGACCCGACCAAAGCGATTGCACGCTCAATGCCCGCAATCTGATTTTCGATAGCTTCCCGCTCCCGGATAAGGCTATCCCGTTCTTTGATCAGTCGCTCCCTCATCATCTCTTGGTTCTTCCTGCTACTGTTCATGGGGAACTCCGAGATAGGATGAAGTACGATGGACGGGGATCGAACCCGCACTCGGTTAGGAACCGGATTGGTAGTCCGGCGCGTCTACCACTTTCGCCACCATCGCAATGATTCCTTACCATGCCAGATCGCGGCTAGTCAATCATCGTTGCGCCTTAGCATTGCTGTCAATGGATTCCTGCAGGAACTCTCTCTGCGGCCTATGCCACATGGCGCTGCCAATACCCACGAAGTCCGGGCTGGTCCGCTTGCCGAGGGAAAGGCCGGCCAAGCGCCGCACCTGATCCCCGTTGGATATCCGGCGGTTATCCTCCCGCCATGACGCCTCTTGCGCGTAGCGGAGGAGGTAGGGGCCGGCGATATGGTGCGGCGAAGCTCCGCGCCAAGGGATGGGGGAGACTCAGGCTTCCATCGCCAGTAAGCTCAGTCGAGGGGCCTTCACGGCCACGTTCTTCCTTGCGGCACTGGCGGAGATTGGATGCGAGGTGGTGCGCTTAGAGGATATCTGACCGTTTCACTGTTCCTCGCGGTGAGCCCCGCAGCGGCTCTAACGCCCCATGATAAGAGTCCAGGGGTCCAGGCCAAGCAGGAAGCCCACGGTTCCGTCCACGCTGAGGCAGAGGCTCAATCCGACAAGCAGCCATTCGGTGATGCAACGTCCTTCGTCTCGCCAGCGCAGCCCTCGGGCGAGCATGGGAATGCTGAGAAGCATGGCACCGGCGGCGAAAAGGAAGGAACCGAGTTCTGGCCGACGCTCGTTGGCTACAAATTCAAAATTACGGACTCTCTCATAGCGCTGTCCACGCTCGCCTTGACGGTGTTCACCGGAATGTTGTGGCGGTCGACGGAGAAGCTGTGGACCGCTGGCGAGCGGCAAATCGCTTTGGTAAGAGAGTCGAACAAGTTCAGTCGACTTGCTTTGGAAAGCGTCGAGACACCCTACCTCGTCCCGATTGTCCGCGCGTTCGACCGAAACGTTGATCCGCCACCTCCAAGTCCCACGCAAGAGGGCATTGCTTCCTACACGTTCAAAAACTGCGGACGCTCGCCCGCTACCATCTTGGAGAGGTATCATTTCACTACTGCAGTTGTCGGAATGCCGAGCATCGTGCCGTTCCCGCCCCCGCAATCCAACCTCTTCATGAGCGAGATCGTCGCTCAAGGCGAGGCGGCACAGGTATGGCGCTTCACTGCCGGCAGCTTCGGGGACTGGACACCCGCCGATCAAACGCGCCCAGCCTGGATTGTCGGGCAGGTGCGCTATTCCGATGTCTTCGAAAATCAGTTTGTAACCGAGTTCTGCTTCTATAGGAACGCCTACAATGGCAACTGGCACGCCGTGGGCGGCCCTCACCACAACCGGCGTCGACAACTTACCAAAGACGAAATGATCTTGGCCGAAGCCCGCGACCGCTTGCCCGCCGTATATAACCGCAAAACCTAGCGCCCCCACGAGCGCATGCGTAAACACGCCGAACCGCTAGCTCATGATCCACCTCGGGTTAGGTGGGCCGAGCGAGCTAAACCGCTTGTGGCGGTTGCGCCATAATACCGGAAATCGTATCAGACTCCGCGCTCGGCCATCCGCAGGTAGGCCGCCACGTAATCGGCGAAGGAGCGGTTCGTCTCGAGCCTGAAGCGGTCCGGCGCCTGCCGCCAGAGCGCGACGTCGCTCTTGGCCAGCACGGTGCGGGTGCACATGCCGACCGGAAAGGCCGTGAGGTCGAGGTCGAGCGGGCAACCGGCGTTGAGCAGCGGGCAGGCCGCGGCACCGGCAATGGCGAAACCGACCTGCCGATGCGAGATGTCGACCAGCGCATGCGGAGCGGCACCGAGCGCGCTCTCGATCCGCCCGAACAGCGCCGCGGTTTCGGCCTCGGGCGCCAGCAGCAGCCACTCGTCCGGCCCGAGCCACAGCGCCGCACGGTCGCCCTGCTGCTCGGCCCGGCAGACCTGCTGGGGCAGGGGGCAACCGAACGCCTCGCCGCAGGCCGCCGCCGCATCCGGCGATCCGCGGAACGACAGGCGCGTGGCGGCCGGCACGAGCCCGATCGACACGAGGGTGCCGGCCGCGAGCGGGGTCGCACGGGAGAGCTTGGGCACGGACGGCTCAGCCATTGAGACGGTCCCCCTTGGGATCGTAGAAGACCGGCGACACGACCCGGGCCGGCAGCGAACCCCCCGGCATCGGCACATGGACCACCTGGCCCATCAGGCCACGGCCATCCTCGACCAGCGCCAGGGCGATAGGCTGCTTCAGGGTCGGACTCCAATAGGCCGAGGTGACATGGCCGATCGCATGGGTGCCGGTTGCGGGGTCCGGGTTCGCGGTGATCTGGGCGCCTTCCTCCAGCACGGTCATGCCCTCGGTCATGAGGCCCACCAGTTGCTTGCGGCCGGGCGCCACGAGGTCGGGGCGGCCGAGCGAGCGCTTGCCGACGAAGTCGGGCTTCGACGCGCCGACTGCCCAGCCCATGCCGAGGTCGTCCGGCGTCGTGGTCCCGTCGGTCTCCTGGCCCACGATGACGTAGCCCTTCTCGGCCCGCATCACGTGCATGGCCTCGGTGCCGTAGGGAACGCCGCCGAGCGCTTCGGTGCGTTCCCAGACGGCCTCCCACACGGCGCGGCCGTAATCCGACGGCACGTTGATCTCGAAGCCGAGTTCGCCCGTGAAGCTGACGCGGAACAGCCGCATGGGTACGCCGCAGATCGTGCCGAGCTTGATCGTCATGTGCGGCATGGCGGCGGCCGAAATGTCGAGGCCGTCGCAGAGCGGTGCCACGATGTCGCGGGCGCGCGGGCCCTGCACCGCGATGACGGCCCATTGCTCGGTGACGGAGGTCAGCCAGACTGCGAGGTCGGGGAACTCGGTCTGGAGATAGTCCTCCATATGGTTCAGCACGCGCGGCGCGCCCCCCGTCGTGGTGGTGACGTGGAAGCGGTCCTGCGCGATGCGCCCCACCACGCCGTCGTCCATCACGAAGCCGGGCTCGTTGAGCATCAGCCCATAGCGGCAACGGCCCAGCCCGAGCTTCGTCCAGCTGTTCGTGTAGAGGCGGTTCAGGAACTCGGCCGCGTCGGGGCCGACGACCTCGATCTTGCCGAGCGTCGAGGCGTCGAAGAGCCCGGCGAACCCGCGCGTGACCCGCACCTCGCGGGCGACCGCGGCATCGAGATCCTCCCCGCCCTCGGGGAAATACCAGGCGCGCTTCCATTGGCCCACGTCCTCGAAGCGTGCGCCCCGGGCTGCCGCCCAGCCGTGGATCGGCGTCTCGCGCACCGGATCGAACAGGTCGTCGCGCGCCAGGCCAGCGAGAGCCCCAAAGGTCACGGGCGTATAGGGCTGGCGAAAGGTCGTGAGCCCGACCTCGGGCAGGGTCTTGCCGAGCGCGCCCGCCGCGATGGCGAGCGAGTTCATGTTCGACGTCTTGCCCTGATCGGTCGCCATGCCGGTGGTGGTGTAGCGCTTCACGTGCTCGATCGACCGGAACCCCTCGCGCACCGCGAGCTTGATGTCCTTGGCCGTGACGTCGTTCTGGAAGTCCACGAAAGCCTTGACGCGCACGGGATCGCGGCCGTGCGGCAGGGCGCCGAGAAAGCCGCCCGTGTCCTCGGCATGGTCGCCGGTCACGCCCATGGCCTGAGCCGTGCCGGCACGGCCGTCGACGCCTCTTCCCACCGCGGCCAGACCGGCCGCGAGACCCTCGGCCAAGGCAGGGGCGATCCCCCAGGCGCCCGAGCAGGCCCCGGCCGACCACTGGACCTGGGTGGGCTCGCCCGGAAGGTAGCGTTGCGTCTCGGGGTCGAAGCGGCGCTTGCCGCGCGACTGGGAGAAGAGGTGCACGGCGGGCGTGAAACCTCCGGACATCAGCAGGAGGTCGCATGGCACGGTCTCGTGATCGGTTGCGCCCGAGCCGGAACCATGCGCCACGACGGCGCCCGAGACCCGCAGCGCGCCCTTGGTGCCCACGATGGTCGCGCCCGCCATGGTCGGGATCCCGGCGCTCCGGGCGGCATCGATTCCCGGCCCGGCCGGCCGCGGCCGCGTGTCGACGACGCGGGCGACAGTGACGCCGGCCCGGTGCAGGTCGAGCGCGGTCCGGTAGGCGGCGTCGTGCGCCGTCACGATCACGGCGCGCCGGCCCGGCCTGACGCCGTACCGGTGGAGAAAGGTGCGGGCCGCGTCGGCCAGCATGCTGCCGGGCCGCTCGGTGTCCGGGGACCCGAGCGGCCGCTCGGCCGCGCCCGTGGCCAGCACCACGGAGCCCGCCCGCACCTGCCACAGACGTTCCCGCGCTGCCTCGGCCGGGACATGGTCGAGGTGGTCGGTCAAGCGCTGGGCCAAGGCCACGAGATTGTGGTTGTAGTAGCCGAAAGCCTGCGTGCGCGGCAGCAGCGTCACGCCGAGGCGGGTCAGTTCGGCGAGTGCCGACCCCACCCAGGCCGCAGCCGATTGCCCGTCCACCATGACGTCGGGATCGGCCAGGAGCGTGCCGCCCATCTCGGGGTTCTCGTCGCATAGCATCACGCGCCGTCCGGCGCGGCCGGCCACGAGCGCGGCCGCGAGGCCGGCCGGGCCGGCGCCCACCACCAGCACGTCGCAATGGGCGAAGCGGTTGGCGTAATGGTCCGGATCCGGCAGCTTCGGGGGCACGCCGAGGCCCGCCGCGCGGCGGATCACCGGCTCGAACAGCCTCGACCACAGCGTCGCGCCCTCGATGAAGCGCGGCCCCATGAAGGTCTTGTAGTAGAACCCCGCCGCGAACAGCGGTGAAAACAGAGAGTTCACCGCACCGACGTCGACGCCGCGGGCCGGCCAGCTGTTCTGGCTGGTGGCGACCAGCCCGTCGTAGAGTTCGACCTGGGTGGCGCGCAGGTTGGGAGTTCGACGGGCGTCATCGCGCACCACCGTCACGAGCGCGTTGGGCTCGTCGGCGCCGGCTGCCAGGATGCCGCGGGGGCGGTGGTACTTGAACGAACGGCCGAGGAGGTGGACGTCGTTGGCCAGCAGCGCCGAGGCCAGCGTGTCGCCCGCGAGCCCCTCGTAATCGTGTCCGTCGAAGGTGAAACGGAGCGGGGCCGCGCGGTCGACCCGCCCGCCGCGCGCCGTCCTGAGG
>CAXUCF010000067.1:17174-20082 GCA_964249275.1 uncultured Lichenihabitans sp. | reverse complement strand
ATGGGTGGGTTGATGATTCGAAGACTTGCCCACCCATAGTTGTCAAACGGACTCTGAGGCGTCGAAGCGGCGTCACGCGGCCCGGGGCCGGGCCGCGAGCCCGACCCTAAGCAGCCTTGCGTGGCGAAAGCCACGATTGATTTCGCTTTTCAAAGTGAAATCAATGCTGCCAGCATCTCAAGTGTAAGCAGATTTGCAAAAATCTGCTTAGGAGGAGACACGAAGTCCGCTGCGGGCGTGACCGCGGTCGCCATCGTGGCAGCCCGTGAGCGTTTGATCCCGGCGCGCTATCGCATCACCCCGGTATGGCCGAGCGAATACCGGCCCGGCTGCGGCCACACGGTCAGCCCATGCGGCGTCCGGCCGACCGGGATCTTCTGCATCTGCCCGGTCGCGGTATCGATGGCATAGACGACGTTGTCGAACCGGCCCGACAGCCAGAGGCGCCTGCCGTCGGCGCTCACATTGCCCATGTCGGGGCTGCCGCCGCCCGGGATCGGCCAGGTCGCCTCGACCTTGCGGGTCGCGAAATCGATCACCGAGACGCTTCCCCTGCCGTGTGGCGGCCCCCCTACCGCGTGGGAGCCGCGATTGGAGACGTAGAGCTTCTTGCCGTCGCGGCTGGGATAGAGGCCATGAGCACCGATGCCGGTCGCGACGAAGCCGATTTCCTTGAAGCTGTCGGCGTCGATCAGGCTGACGCCGTCCGTCATCATGTTGGCGACGTAGAACACTTTTCCGTCGGGCGAAACGCGGATATCCTGGGGCATGCCGCCCTTCGCCAGTTTCAGCAAGCCCAGCAGCTTGCGGCCGGCGACGTCGACCCGGGCCAGCGAGCCGGAAAACTCGCAGGTGAAGATGGCGCTCGCGCCATCGGCCGAGAAGTCCGCATGGTTGAGTCCGACGCATTCCGGGATGGTCAGCGAGCCCTGCAGCTTCATCGTATGTGGATCGCGGTATTCCAGGCGCCGCCTCGATTCGGCGACCACGATCGCCGACGCTCCGTCCGGCGTGAAATACATGTTGTAGGCATCCTCCATCGGCAGCACCCGCTCCAGCTTGCCGGTTCGAGGATCGATCGACGCGAGACTTCCCCAGATCTTGGCGCTCTTGGCGCTGCCCGTGACCCAGAGCGTCTTCAGGTCCCATGACGGCACGATATGTTGCGGGCCGCGGCCGACACCGTAGTGGTCCACCACCTTCATCGTGGCCGGATCGATGACATAGACGTCCTGCGACGCGATGTTCGGGACGTAGACGCGCTCGAGCGCGCCCTCGACGGCCCCGCTCAACTGACCTGCCGTCGCGTGAGCATAGACGTCGACCGGCTGGACGATTGCGTCCCGCTGCTGGCGCCATTCCGGCAGGTCCGCCGGCGTCTGCGCGCTGGCGCCGTTCGGCAGGCACCACCAGGCCGCCGCGAGGAGGACGAAAGCGCGGGTTCCCGACCCACTATATCGGTTCAGCATGCAGATCCTGATGAATGGTGAGGTGAGCCGCAGCGTCGCGCCAAGCTACGGCGAGGACGTCCAGGCACGCTCACGCTCGTCGCCCGCCAGTATACCGATTGATCACGACCGTTAATGCCGCGGGCGGTCGATGGCGGCCTTGATGGCCGCGGCGGTCTTGGCGACGATGGCCTCGGCGGCCAGATCGCCCATCTCGGCGCTGGATCGTCGCGGGTCGCCGTAGACGCCTTCCGCGGCGTCGAGGCCGCGGCCCGTCCGGAGCTTCTCCTCGCGCACGAGCCGGGGATCGAGCGCCATCATGAGCGACGTGTCGGCGACGCCGGCATGGGTGCCGATTTCGGCCGCCGAAAAGCCGTGGCTCTTGAGCATCGGATAGAAATCGGTCGTCGCACCCCGGTAGTATTCCGGCATGAAATGCGCCCTGACGGGCGTTGCGGCCCATGTCCGGTTGAGGTCTTCGGCCACCGCGCTGAGGTCGCCCTGGTAGCTTCCGTGCTCCCCGATCAGCACGATATCCCTGAAGCCGTGCAGCTTGAAGCTCGAGGCCGCCGACGCGATCGTCTTGCGGAACACGTCGGCCGGGACCGTGATGGTGCCGGGAAAACGCATATGCGAGCTCGGCGGGTTGGTGCTGCCTTCGGGCACGTAGGCCACCACGGGCGCGACCAGCGTGTGCCCGACCGCGCGCGCGATCCTCTCGGACAGGATCCTTGCGCGGACATCGTGCTTGCCCAGCGCCATGTCGGGCCCGCTCTGCTCGACGCCGCCGACCGGGACGATGACCGTCGTGGTGCCGCTCTTGATCAGGTCCCGGAGCTCGGTCCATGTGAGGTCCTCGAGCCAGACGGTTTCCGGCGCTTGCGCCAACGCCTGGCCTGACCAGAGCAGCACGAACACAAGCGCGAAACCGATGAAACGGGACATTGTACCTGCGATCGACGGTGGACATCGGCCGGCATCGTGCAGCGACGCCGCTGACGAATTGCTGACCCGGAGACAGACATAGGACCTCTTATCATCCTCATGCAGAATCGGTCCATCGGCGACGGCGGGTGCCGTGGCAGTGCGCCCGCCCGTTGCCCGCGCGTTCCGCACCGAGAAAGACGGATACCTCCCGAAGTGGCGCCTTGACGCCCGACGCGGACCCCGGTCCGCCGGCCGGCGCGTGCGCTGCGCGAACCACCACTGCGTCGGGGCGTTGTCGCGGGACGGGAGCGGCACATCGTGACCCCATCGGGTCGCGGACCTGCCCGGACGGGAATCTCATGGCGGACGATCCTTACGCGGTTCTCGGCGTCGCCCGCGACGCGACCGAACAACAGATCCGGTCCGCCTTCCTCAAGCTCGCCAAGAGCTCGCATCCCGACCTCCACCCCGGCGACGCCAAGGCGGAGGAGAGGTTCAAGGCGGTCAGCGCCGCCAACGACCTTCTGTCCGAC